>DJMA01000024.1 GCA_002436415.1 Bdellovibrionaceae bacterium UBA6502
ACTCAGAACTTTCACGTCATTTAAATAAATTTCAGCAGACTGAACATAGAAAGATTTTTTAATTTTACAAAGGAGGTTACACTTTCTTTTATTGGGATTATTTTTTCCTAATCTCTTTTTAAGTGATCGTGACTTTTCACCATCAGACGCCTTTTCTGAGTTGTCTGTATCTAAAACACCAAAACCATTTATGAAAACTAACTTCGAGCTTTTTATTTCACCCGTATTTACATTAAAATTAAAGTCCCTCTGCTTACGGGCTGAGATTGTAATGATTTTTTCAGTGGAAAATAATTGAACAAAATCCTCTGCAAATAACACCCCAGAAAATAACAAAGTAACGTACAACGAGATTTTAAACATCAAGACTCTCCAATCAATTTTTATTTACACGATCGAGGTCTGTTCGGTGTAAATTAAATAATCTTGAATTAATTTTTAAGAATTATGGATAAATCTGTATCATTCTGAAACAAGAGCAATTGTGGGATTTAGGTTTTAAAGAAAAAATTAATCAAAAGATAAAATTAAAGTAATAATAATCCCTATACTAAAACTAAGCTGATCCTTTTAGCTTAGCCTATATTAACAAAAAGAGTTTTAACCTAAGACTGACAAAAGTAAAAAATTGTGGGAATAATTAAATATATGGCTACATCTTTTTATAATCACGGAAACACAAAAAAACACCTACCAAGCTTAATGAAAACAAGATGGCTTAGGTTCACAAAGAAGTATTCTCATAAACATATCAACAAAAATTACTCTCTCACTAAGATTCAATCTTAAAAAACCTTAAATAGCCCAAAGAAAACATCTAACACTCTGACTTAAGACAAAGAATCTGCGACTTTTCGCTGTGGAACGCATCATATCATTCTAAAACTGCCCCCTTGAATTGCGGTTGAAGCAAAACTAAATCCTCGAAATGCCATTCTGATTTCATTGCAAAGAATATCAAAACTCGAACAAAACTTTTTTATTAAATATTTTCTAGCAGCTACTAAAAACTCATCCGCAATTAAAGGGACCAGCTTAGACTTTACTAGAAGCTTAAAAGACAGGTAGTTTTTTCAAATACAGAAAATTTATTTCAATAAGGTTCTTAGTTGCCAGATTCTTTAAGCAAAGAAGCTATTGCTATGCTATTTTCGTAAAAATTTTGGAGGAAAATATGCTTTATAAAATGCTAATGCTGTCCATAATGGCTATTTCCAGCTACTCATTGGCAGATGATTGTTATTATTCAACGAGCAAATCAAAAGAAAATAGTTCATATACATTTGTAGAAGTAGAAGTGTCATCTAACATCCGGATTGTTTCTCATACAGAATATGGAGGTCATGGCAGCTTTTACTTTCGTCCTGCAAATAACTCTTCTGATTGGGTGAAGATCCCATTCTTTAAAGAGACAGATGGGAAAATGAGTCAAATAAAACAACCTAGATGGATTGCCTCTGAAGAAAGTTATTTTATAAAAAATGATATGCTTTATTTAGGCAAAAATGGTTATCCTTCTGGGTTATACGTATTAGATATGAAACAGCCTGCAAAAGGCTTTAAAAGCTTGATAGATGAAAGTTCAGATGTCTATCAACTAGTGCCTCTGGGAGAAAATTATCTAGTTAGCATCAGCCACCCAGCTAGTGTCGATCTGAAAAAAATTCTTCTACTTGATCAGAATGGTAAAAGATTAAGTGAGCTAGTACTTCCGGTTTCTTCAGATGCGCAGATTTTGCAATTAAGTAGTAGCTTATTTATGCTTCGTCTTAAAGATAGACTTATAATAGATGAACAAAAGCAAATTTCTCACAAGGGTTCAGTTTTATTCACAGTGGAAAACAATAATTTATCAATGCCAAAGCCACTTCCCCACTTAAAAGGTTTTTTTGCCACAGAGCTTGTTGCTAGTAATAATAAAGAAGTCGTGATCAAGGACTATAACGACCAGTATTTGAGACTAAATCCTAATGCCAATGATAAAGACTACGACATGGAAAGACTATACGAAACCCCCTAGCCGGAGTAAGGAAGTCATTGAGAATTTACAAAGAGAAGCGAAAAGCTTCTCTTTTATTCTCTCGATTCCTTCCGTTCATTCATTTCTTAAAAAAACTTAAAACCTTAAAGCCGCAGAATAGAATGCTTTGACAAGCCAAGAAATTTCAGGGAATTTCCAATTGTGGAACGCATCATATCATTATTTGGAATTGTAGTATTTGTGGTAATCGCCTTTTTCCTTAGCTCAAAACGCAAAGAGGTTCGATTTAATCTTATTTTAAGAGCTCTGTTTTTTCAATTTGCCCTAGCGGTCTGTTTGATTGGCATTCCTTCTTTAAATGTACCTGGTTTTTTAAGTTTCATATTTCACGCAGCCAGTAACTTCTTTTTGGCGATCATCCGCTTTGCTGATGAGGGTGCAAACTTTGTAGCCGGGCCACTGGTAGATCCTGCAAAAGCAAATGGTTATATTTTTGCCGTTAAAGTTTTACCTGTTGTAGTATTTTTTAGCTCGTTAATGTCGGTTCTTTATCATTACGGAATCATGCAAAAGATCGTTGGGGGCTTTGCCAAAATCATGCATAAGATTTTACCAATTAGTGGCGCTGAGGCTTTGGCCTCTTCTGCAAACATTTTTATCGGACAAACAGAAGCTCCTCTGGTTATCGCTCCTTATGTTCAAAAAATGACTCGCTCCGAGCTAAACTGCCTGATGGTTGGCGGAATGGCTACCGTTGCGGGAGGAGTTTTAGCTGCTTTTGTTGATATGCTCTCCCCTTTCGTTAAAGACATCGGTGGACATTTACTTACAGCTAGTGTGCTAAGCGCACCAGCCGCTATAATGTACGCCAAAATCATGGTTCCTGAAACTGAAGAACACCTATCTAGTAAAGATGTTTTCAACAAAGATCACAACGACGAAAAAAAATCCAATGCCATTGAAGCTGCGGCGGCTGGAGCATCTACTGGAATGAAAATGGCAATAAACATCGTAGCAATGTTAATTGCCTTCATTGCTTTAGTAGCCCTTTTAAACGGCGTTTTAAGTTATCTTGGTGAATTTATAAATTTTAGTAACTGGGGAAACACTATTATTCCCGACGAAATATGGTCAGCCTCAAAGGGAAAACTTTCTTTGGAAATGATTTTATCCATTTTATTTCTTCCCTTCGCCTTCCTTTTAGGAATTCCATTTTCTGAATGCGCTCACATTGCTGGACTTCTCGGCGAGAAGGTAATCATCAATGAGTTTTATGCCTATATCCACCTAGCTCAAATCGGCGAAAACTTATCAGAAAAATCAATCATCGTCGCCTCCTACGCCTTATGCGGCTTCGCAAATTTTTCGAGCATCGGGATTCAACTTGGCGGCATTGGTGAAATCGCTCCGAATCGCAGAAAAGACATTGCGCAACTTGGAATCAAAGCATTGATTGGTGGTAGCTTTGCCGCTTTCACAACAGCCTGCATCGCCAATATCTTACTTTAGGACACTATTTATATAATTGGGACAAATTCAATAAAGCAAATCTTCACAAAGGTTTATATTTGTCCAAAATCTAAGGAAAACTTTGCCATTTGCCGATTTAGTTTATAAACCTAACTAAGTCGCTTTAATTTACTCAACTCTAAGGAGATCTCATGGCCGGCGCAATGAATGTATTTTTGGTGGATGACGAAGAGGAACTCGTAGAACTTTACGAAATGAAGCTCGAAGACCAAGGCCATAATGTTGCAACTGCATTTGATGGAAGATCAGCCATTGAAGTTCTTCAAACAAAAGACTTTGATTTAGTTTTATGTGATATCAATATGCCAAACGGCAATGGGCTTGAAGTTTATCGCAACTTTAAAGAAATGGGTAAAAAAGCAACTTTTGCTTTTATCACCGGTCACGCCAAAGGCAGTCCTGAGTTAAATGAAGCAGAAAAAACCGGAGCCATTGTGTTTAACAAACCTGTGAAGTGGCCTGATATTTGGTCTTTGGTCGATAAGATCGAAAACAAATCAGCAAATATGCCCAAAGCTCAGGCGAAAAGCCCTGTAAATTCCTCCGAACAATCTCCTAATGCATCAGCAGAACCTGTAAAAATATCCAGCTCACTAGAACAAAAAGGTATGGATCTTATACGAAGCATCAACAATCGTAAGAAATGACTTTTCGATACAATTTCGCTAACTTATAATAATTGAAAACTTATTGATATTGATTTACCCCCTGATTCTTTTCGGGCTCGGGGGAAATTAGCAAAGGAACTTCAACATGAGTCGAATGGCTAGCTATTTAACTTCCACCATCGGTAGAAAGCAGACTATGGGGATTGCGGGACTTGGTTTATCCGTTTTCGTTCTAACCCATATGCTCGGGAACCTTCTAATTTTTAAAGGCCCTCAAGCTTACAACGAATACGCACACGCTTTAGTGTCCAATCCAGCAATTTACATCGCTGAAGCGGGATTACTAGGGATTTTCGTATTACACGCAATCAATGCAATCGGATTAAAGATTCGAAACGCAGGTGCAAGAACCCGCTCCTACGCCCAAACAGTGAATGGCGAAAAGGCAGTAAGCTTTGCCTCAAAAACAATGATCCACACAGGAATGGTAATTTTAATTTTTACCATCTTACACTTAATTACTTTTAAATTCGGAACACTTTATACCGCTACTTACGGCGACGCAGAGATTCGTGATCTTCATCGATTAGTGATCGAAGTTTTTCAAAGCCCGATCTATGTTGCTTGGTATATCTTAAGTTTGATCGCTCTTGGCGTTCACCTTTCACACGGTGTTGCCTCTGCTTTTAAAACTCTTGGTTTTAATCACCCTCGTTATAACTGTGGGATTGAAACTTTCTCATTAATCTATGGTTGGATAATTGCTTTAGGCTTTATTAGTCAGCCAGTTTACGTGTTTTTCATTCATCAATAGACCGGGGAGAGATAATGTCTGTTTTAGATTCTAAAGTACCTGAAGGTGATATTCGCGAAAAATGGGACAACCACCGCTTCAATATGAAGTTGGTTAACCCAGCTAACCGAAGAAAATATAATATTATCGTAGTTGGAACTGGTCTTGCCGGTGGTTCTGCCGCCGCTACTTTGGCCGAGCAAGGTTACAACGTTAAATCTTTTTGCATTCAAGATAGTCCACGTCGAGCTCACTCCATCGCCGCTCAAGGTGGTATTAATGCTGCCAAAAACTATCCAAACGATGGTGACTCCATTTGGCGCCTTTTTTATGACACGGTAAAAGGTGGAGACTACAGAAGCCGTGAAGCAAACGTTTACCGACTAGCTCAAGTAAGTAATAACATCATTGACCAATGTGTGGCTCAAGGTGTTCCTTTCGCTCGTGAATACGGTGGATTACTTGATAACCGTTCTTTTGGTGGAGCTCAGGTTTCTCGTACCTTCTATGCTCGTGGACAAACCGGGCAACAGCTTCTATTGGGTGCCTACTCAGCGATGAGTCGTCAAATCAACAAAGGTACCATTGAAATGTTCAACCGTCGTGAGATGCTTGAACTTGTTATGGTTGATGGCCGTGCTCGCGGAATCATCGTTAGAAACCTAGTAACTGGTGAAGTAGAAAAACACTCAGCCGATGCTGTTTTATTATGTACTGGTGGTTATGGTAACGTTTTTTACCTTTCTACTAACGCAATGAACTCCAATGTTACAGCAGCATGGCGATGTCACAAACAAGGTGCTTATTTTGCAAACCCTTGTTACACACAAATCCACCCTACTTGTATTCCAGTGAGTGGTGGTTACCAATCAAAACTAACACTAATGTCAGAGTCACTTCGTAATGATGGACGAGTTTGGGTTCCAAAAGAAAAAGGCGACAAACGTCATCCAAACGACATTCCAGCTTCTGAAAGAGATTACTACTTAGAGCGCATCTACCCTAGCTTTGGTAACTTAGTGCCTCGAGACGTAGCCTCAAGAAACGCCAAGTTAATGGCTGATGCTGGAAAAGGCGTTGGTGAAACCGGTATTGCAGTTTATCTAGATTTTAAATCTTCAATCGATAGAATCGGTGAAGATGCGGTTCGTGCTAAATACGGAAACCTATTCCAAATGTACGAAAAAATCACAGATGAAAACCCTTACAAACAACCAATGAGAATCTACCCAGCCGTTCACTATACAATGGGTGGTTTATGGGTTGATTATAACCTACAGTCTTCCATTCCAGGGCTTTTTGTTCTTGGTGAAGCAAACTTCTCTGATCATGGCGCCAACCGTTTAGGTGCTTCTGCCCTAATGCAAGGTCTTAGTGATGGATACTTTGTAGCTCCTTATACTGTTGCTAACTATATCGGTAGCAACGCTAGCGAACTAGGATCTATGGATACAGGTCACGAAGAGTTTACTAAAGCAAGTCGTGCGGCTACAGAGCGCTTGGATGAGTTAATCGCCAAAGACGGAAAACGCACTGTAGACGATTTCCATAGAGAGCTTGGTCACATCATGTGGGATAAATGTGGTATGGCAAGAAACGCTGAAGGTTTAACTCAAGCAATTTCAGACATTCAAAATTTACGAAAAGATTTCGAAAAAGATGTGAAGGTTTCTGGTACCAAAGATTACAAAAACTCCGAGCTAGAAAAAGCAGGTCGCGTTTCAGATTTCTTAGAGCTTGGCGAATTAATGTGTCGCGATGCTCTTGAGCGTGCTGAGAGCTGTGGTGGTCACTTCCGTGAAGAAAGTCAAACCGATGAAAACGAAGCAAAACGTGATGACGATAACTACTGTCACGTATCGGCTTGGGAGAACAAAGGCGATGTAAAAGACGCCGTACTTCACAAAGAAGAATTAAAATTTGAAAACGTAAAATTAACTCAAAGAAGTTACAAGTAGAGGGTCGATATGGGTTCAGGAAAAGGTAAAAACCTAAAACTAACACTGAAAGTTTGGCGACAAGAGTCCGCTGCAGATAGCGGAAAATTTGAAAGCTATGATTTAGACAATGTTTCCACAGATATGTCTTTCCTAGAAATGATGGACGTATTGAACGAAAAATTGGTTCTAGAAGCTAAAGATCCAATTGAATTTGATCACGACTGCCGTGAAGGAATTTGTGGAATGTGCTCCATGGTCATTAACGGAAACGCTCATGGCCCTGAAAGAGCAACAACCACTTGTCAGTTGCATATGAGAAGATTTAAAGATGGTGACACCATTACCATTGAGCCTTTCCGAGCTAAAGCTTTTCCAGTGGTAAAAGATTTAGTGGTAGATCGTGGTGCTTTTGACCGTGTGGTTCAAGCCGGTGGATACATCTCTATCAATACAGGGAATGCGCAAGACGCAAACAACATCCCTATTTCAAAAGTGGATGCTGACGAAGCATTTAATGCAGCCACTTGCATCGGCTGCGGTGCATGTGTCGCTGCTTGTCCAAATGCTTCTGCTTCTCTTTTTACCGCAGCAAAAATTTCTCAGTTTGCTCTACTTCCACAAGGCCAACCAGAAAGAGTCGAAAGAGCTCTTAATATGGTAGGGCAAATGGATAAAGAAGGTTTTGGTGGATGTACAAATATCGGAGCTTGCTCTCGCGCTTGTCCAAAAGAGATTAGCCTAGAGAACATCGCACGAATGAACTCTGAATACCTTTGTTCAACAGTTAAAACTAAATCTTAGAAATAAAAACTAGATTTCTCTCTACTTCGAGTAGAGGGTTGTCTAAAGAAATAATCTTATATTGATTTTCTTTGAGCTTGGCATCGCTAAGCTCTTTTTTTATGCTTTCTGATTTTGCCTTATAAAGAAGGTATTTTCCTGAGGTCTGAAAATAAGAGCGACTCAACTTTAAAATAATATCAATTGGCTTAAAGGCCCTTGCGGTAATTAAATCAACACCTTCAAGCTCAGACTCTTTCACTTCTTCAAAAATCTTTAAATTAGGGCAAAGGTTCGACTGAACACTCTTAAGAAACTGACGTTTTTTAGGGCTTTTTTCGAATATTCTAACTTCTTTGTCTTTAAACATAATAGCTAGTAAAACCGAAGGCATTCCCCCACCGCTACCGAAATCAGCCAAGACCTGAAAGTCTTGTTTTAAAAACTCTGGAAAAGCCAAAGCGCAATCTAAGAGATGGTTTTCTACCAAATCTTTTGCTGGCATTTTACGAGAAAAGAGATTTAATTCTTGGTTAGCAGCCCAAAGCAGCTCGGCATAGCTTTTTAAGCTCTCAAAAGCCTCTTCGTTCATACCAAAATCTAAAAAATACTGCTTTTTATCCAATAATTCCTGCATCTCTATCACTCATTCCCAATTGATCATTGTCATTTTTTGCAGCTTTCGCTATAAAACATAGAAACACAGTGTAAGCCCAAGGGAAAGGAAAATCCTAGATGAAAAGAACAGCTGTAAAAGATTTATTGATGGCAGAAGCCCCTAAAGACGAAATCATCGTTAAAGGCTGGGTTCGAACAAAAAGAGATAGCAAAACTTTTAGCTTCATTGAGCTAAATGACGGTAGCACAATCAATAATATTCAGGTGATTGTTGATGATAATTCTCCGGCTTACGAGAATATCAAAAAACTAAGCACTGGCTCAAGCTGCGCCGTAAAAGGTAAATTGGTTGAGTCCCCTGGTAAAGGTCAGAAATGGGAAGTTCATGGCACAGAAATCGAAATCTACGGTTTGGCTGGCTCAGATTACCCTCTTCAGAAAAAAGGTCACTCCAAGGAATTTCTAAGAGAAATTGCTCACCTTCGTCCAAGAACTAACCTTTATAGCGCTGCCTTTCGAGTTAGAAGCAGACTTGCATATTCCGTTCACCAATTTTTTCAAGAACGTGGTTTCTTTTACGTAAACACTCCGATTATCACAGCTAGTGACTGCGAAGGAGCTGGTGAATTATTTAGAGTAAGTACTTTAAATGCTGAAAAACCACCAATCCAAGAAGGTAAAGCGGATTTTAGCAAAGACTTTTTTGCCAAACAAACCTACCTAAGCGTAAGTGGTCAACTTGAGGGAGAGACCTTCGCCACTGCACTATCAAACATATATACTTTCGGTCCAACCTTTCGTGCTGAAAACTCAAACACAGCAAGACACGCTGCCGAGTTTTGGATGATTGAGCCAGAGATTGCTTTTGCTGATCTCGATGAAAACATGGACGTAGCAGAGGCTTTCGTTAAGCATATGGTAAAAGACGCCCTTGAAAACTGTAAAGACGATCTAAGCTTCTTTTCTAAGTTTGTGGATAAAGAGCTATTTTCTCGCCTAGAAAATATCGTAGAAAATGAATTCGCTAGAGTATCTTATCGTGAAGCGGTTGAGCTTTTACAAAAAACAGACAAAAAATTTGAGTACTCCGTTGATTTTGGTACTGATCTACAAACAGAACACGAACGATGGCTGGCTGAAGAGCATTTTAAAAAACCTGTTTTTGTATACAATTATCCGGATAGCATAAAACCCTTTTACATGAGAAAAAATGAAGACGGAGAAACAGTTGCTGCCGTGGATTTATTAGTTCCAGGTGTTGGCGAATTGATCGGTGGTAGTCAGCGTGAAGAGAGAATGGACGTTCTTCTGAAAAACTTGGAAGCACATGACATCCCTCTTGAAGAGTATCAGTGGTATGTTGACACAAGAAAATACGGAAGCGTACCTCACTCTGGTTTTGGTTTAGGCTTTGAGAGAATGATCATGTTTGTTACAGGCCTTCAAAACATTCGAGACGTAATTCCCTTTCCAAGAACGCCAGGAAACTGCGAATACTAATGCTTATTGTTTATTAACAAAAAAAGCCTCCATTCGGAGGCTTCTTTTATGAGGCCGACTCAAAAAGAAGCTTCAAGTGGCGAGCTAACTCTCTTCGGCTAAATGGTTTATTCAAAACCAAATCAAATTGTAGATCACCATCTAGCAACTCATTCACCTCGGCTTGCTCATCCAAACCGCCGGTAATTAAGATTTTATAACTCGGCAAACAATCCAATGTATGAAGCTTTTCAAGTAACTCCACACCTGTCATGCCCGGCATACGCATATCAGTAAAAATACCATCAAATTCTTGCTTGGTCATAATTGCTATTGCCTCTGGACCACTGGAGGCCTCTAAAACTTCAAAGCCCAAACCTTCTAAATGTTTTCGGATCAGCTGACGAACTGTTACATCATCGTCTACGATTAAAACTTTTCCACCAAAATGAGAATCCAATTTCTGTACCGTCCTTTTTGCGAATTCACTAGTTAATGGGAATTTTAAGATAAACTCACTCCCCTTACCAAGCTCTGATCTTACCGCAATATCGCCACCAAAATCTTCAACAATTCGCCTAGTTAGATCCAAACCAATTCCCGTGCCTTTACCGGCAGGTTTGGTCGTGAAATAAGAATTGAAGATTTTTTGAACCAATTCATCATTCATGCCGACACCATTGTCTTCAATCTTTAAAAACACATTCTTATCTTTATTGTAGCTTGAAATGCGAATTTGTTTTTCTTCACCATCTTGCTTTTCTAATACAGCGTCCTTAGCATTACTAATTAAATTCAAAATCGCCTGCTGCAACTTATTACGATTTCCCAAAATCACAAAGTCTTCAGCTGAAAAGTCGGTGATAATCTTAACACCCTCATTGATATAAAGACTATTCACTAATTGATGAGTTTCCTCTAATGCCTCATGCAGATCCACTACATCTTTTTTATCGGTTTTATCATCCTCTCTAGCGAAGACCCGTAAACCATCTACAATTCCACGAATGCGATTAATTGCCACCATCTGATTCTGTACGAGTTTTTCTACCTCAGAATCTTTGCGATTGGATTGCTCTAAGTAACCCTCCAAAAGCTCTAAATTTCCTTGTATAATCGCCAAGGGATTATTAATTTCATGACCAATCCCTGAGGCTAACTCCCCAATGCTTGCCATCTTTGCCGATTGAATCACCTGACTTTTCATGGTTTCTCGTTCTTTCTCAGCATTCTTCTTTGTAGTAACGTCAATAAAAAGACCTAGTATACCAAAGGCATCGTTATCGCGATTGTACATTGGAACAACTGATTGAACAAAGTAACCCGTGCTTCCATCCATTAAATCAATGCAAATTTCTTGGTTCCACTTCGCTTTTCTAGAAATCAAAACATCATTATCTAACTGATGAAACTCAATGGCTTTTTGATGACTAGGAATCTCTTCAACGCCTCTACCAATCAACTGAGAACTATCCATTCCAAGTAAATTAGCGTATAAATCATTACAACCTATATAATTCCCAGATAGGTCACGCCAATAAATATAAGCAGGTATACCGTTAATGATATTTTCTAAAAGATTCGCTTGTTTAAAAAGCTCATCCTTTGCCACCTTTCTTTCATTTGCCTCTGTCTGTAAATCAGCATAGGCTCGTTGTAAATTTCTGCGCATTGAGTTAATTGAATTAACCAACACATCCAGCTCATCAGAATTTTCGTTTCTAGCTCTTTCTAGTTTTAAATCTTCACCTTGTCTAAGATCAAGGTTCTTGGTGTAGCTAGCAACTTTCTCTAAAGGCTTTGTGATTAAAAAATTGATGATAAATAAAATAAAGGCAGAAACAATAAAGGTCTTTATCGCTTGCGAAACTAATATAACAGCGATCTGCTCTCGAACCTTGCTTTTTACATTGTTGTCAGTGGCTTGAACGTATAACTCACCAAGCTCTAAATTATTCATTTGGGTTTGGTAATTTAGTTTTATTCTACGAACTTCGATGGGATTTTCTTGGCGATCTCCAATCGATATAACCTTTTCCCCATTAGAAATTACTTCTGCATAATTGATATCAGGATAATTAAGAATCCCTTCTAATTCGATTTTTATCTGAGCAGTATCAAAAATCCAAAGGGATTTAGACAATGAATTGGTATGGGTTAACTCTAGTTGCTTAAGCTGTCCACCAATGGACTTTACACCACTATGATAGGTAGTAGCCAATTGAAAAAAAGTAGCCATGATGGTGATCACAGAACTACAAACTAAAATTAAAAAAAGTAGCCGATAGGCTAAGACACCTCGTCCTTGATTTTGTTCCATCATACCTCTTTCATGGTATTTTATCGGACAAAATAAGACAAAGCTTTTAGATATATTCACAGAAAGAGGTCAAGCTCGAAGAACCAGACCTTTGGTTAAGATCAAGTTAGGAGCCGGAGATATTATGTTATATTATTTTATATCTCCAGCGAGGTTTTTTAGTTTTTCAATGCGACTGGGTCAAAATTGATTTGTATATTAGCCCCTTGTACAGGAATGGCATTACCATAAAACTGAATGGAGTTACTTTCTGCAATATACTGCCATCCATCTTCACTAGACTGAGCCACTGTAGTTCCATCAACGATCACCTGAATGCTTTCGATCACAGGCTCTCTTGATAGGTAAAACTGAGACGATAGAATTACGATTTTCTCGCCAATGATTTCTAAATTCTCAGCAAAGTTATCTGCACAAACACTTGCTTTAATACCGTCCGTTAAATCAGATAACTCACCCACTCGAACAGCAATTTGACCATCAGGCGTATTGTCATCTCTACACTGATCATCAAAAATACCAATGGTAGAAACATTATACAAACGTCTCGCGCTACTTGATCCTGTTATCACATCCATTGCGTCCACAAAATCTTGTACCGGAGTTAATCCTTCATAATCATAGTCATTCCAAAGGTAGTCTCCACCATCATGACTAAAATCATCTTCATCAGAAACCACAATCACAGCGAGGTAAGCCCCATCCCTAGGGAAATCTAAGTTGGAATTATCCGTGTTTGTCAAAGCCGCAATCATTGACGACAAAGCTCTTTCATCGCCGCAACCAGAAGTACCTTGTGTAATATTACTTAAGAAAGCATCTTCTAAGTCTGGAGTGTTAGAAGTTAAAATACTAACTCCAGAATTAGAGCGATACCTGCTAATGTTATTTTGCTGAGCACAATACTGATTTCCATTATGTTCGCGCCATGCTTCGGTTGTAGTTACTGCCATTTGAAAATCGAAGGACTTTTCTTTGAAACGAGTAATAAAACTAGAAAAGTTACTCGCAACATTTGCTTGCAAATTAGCCATAGAACCTGAGTTATCTACCACCCACAAAATATCAATTTTGTTTTCGAAGTTACTCGAGCTTTGTTCAAACTCATCTGTCTCATCTAAAATACTTACCGTTGGAATATCCTCACAAGCCGTGAGAACAACAATCTGGAAAATCAAAAACAATTTTAATAAACGGTTTAACTGCATACAGTACTCCCTAATGGAATCATCCTTAATGGATCATGGGAGCTTTGAAGAACTACATGCAAAATGACAAAGCTTCTTTCACATCTGCAACCATCATAATACTTTTAGAAGATTTTGACAAAATGCAGTAAGCTTTTGATATTACGATATAAACACAAAAATGCCTCGAAATGATCCGAGGCAAATGTCTAATATTATTCAGTTCTCATAAAATGAAACAGTGACGAAGTTTTCTACATTGCGACTCACTATGAAACAAAAAGCCTCATTAATAAATCGTAACTATAGATTATTACACTAAACCATGGGCTCGGGATTCACTGAAACCAGCAGCACTCATTTTCATAAACTCTGCTTTTTGACGAATTTCATCAATCTCCGCAGCATTAATATAAGTCATGCCGCTTCTTAATCCACCAGTTAACTCATTTATAACATCAGAAACATGGCCTTTTACCGGAACCCAATGGCTCTCGCCTTCTGCCGCCATTCCCTCAGGAACACCACCACGCCAGTTTTCTTGAGCTGATTTAGAGGCCATACCGCGATATAGTTTTTTACCGGAACGGATCTCACCAGGACTCTCAATGGTTCCTGATAACAAGCTACCAAGCATCACGCAATCCGCTCCAGCCGCTAAAGCTTTAACAATATCACCAGAAGTTTTCACACCACCATCAGCGATTAAAGGTACACCCATCTCTCTTGTTACTTCTGCACAAGTGGCAATGGCTGTTAACTGAGGAACCCCACAGCCAGTAATGATTCGTGTGGTACACATTGATCCAGGACCAATACCAACCTTCACGGCATCAGCTCCAGCATTAATTAAATCTCTCGCCGCCTCGGGAGTTGCAATATTACCAGCTACAATCTCAACTTCTTTGAATGTTTTTTTAATGCCTTCCATTACTTCGATCATGCTTACTGCGTGTCCGTGGGCAATGTCTATTGTTAAAACATTACAACCAGCATCTACTAATTTTCTAGCTCGTTCTTCCCAATCAGGATTTACGCCAATGCTTGCAGAAATTCTATCTACACCAAACTCTACCAATCTTTTGATTTGCTCAACCTGTTGATCTACAGAAATAAAGCGATGTAAAATCCCTACTCCACCTAGGTCATTCATACTTTTCGCCATTTCCCACTCAGTAACTGTATCCATATTTGAGGACACCAATGGAATATCTAGGCTAATCTTTTTGGTAAACTTTGTTTTTAAATCAGGGTCACGACGAGAGCGCATTTCTAATTTTTTGGGAACCAATAAAACATCATTAAAACTGAGAGCATCTTCTCTTTCAGAAATTGATTTCCAGTTGAAACGTAAACCCATTTAAACTCCTTTGTACTGCTAGTTTTATCAACAATAGCCATTTTTACGACAGGACATTTTTAGACAATATCAAGCAAAAAGCAAGGAAAAGCCACGCCACCTTCTTGGACAATTAGCAAAATCTAAGCCTTTAAGAATCAATAAAAACCATTAAAGGTCAATAAAGCTACGAATCAAACGAGCTGGGTTGATTTCATTACCTTCTTCATCAAGATCGGCAGAGCAATAAAACATCAAAGCTAATCTTAAGCGATCCTCAGTTACTAAAAACTGCCTAGGACTACAGTTGGCGGGTTTAAACATTTTCCACTTCAATTTTGCCGTAAAACCACTCTCATCAATTTTTACCAAATGAATTTGCTCAGCCTCAATGGAAGACTCTTCAACAAACAAATAGATCTCTTTCCTCGCTCCTAGAGCCAGAGGGATCACACTTTGTCTGAGTAATAGTTTGGGAATTACTGTGTTTCTTAACAATGGGTGAGTATCAATAATTTCTTGAGTCTCTAGTTTTACAATATTTAAGCTATCTCGGTTTTTGTGAACAGCATAATCTAGATTATCTCTTCCTCGAAAAGCGATGCGTGACTCAAAATAAGGTGAATCAATTTGATTGTTAAAATAATATTTTTTAATTTTATGAGTAGTACGATCCAACAATGAATAACGTAGACGATTTTTCTTACTATCAAAAGATATTAAATTTTTATTATTCGCACCTAAATTACGATCCCAAAACTTATTCAAGCTTTGACCAGCGATTTGTGTTTTACCTTGAAAGTTAATTCTCTCAAAACTTCCATCATTAAAAAATCGAACCTCAATGACATCATAAAATGCTCCATAACCACTTAGGAAAATAGCAGCTACATAGTCACTCTCTCTCTCTTCAGGGTTTAAAGGAACAATGCTATTGATCCATAAGGTCTCGCTCATGTCTTTTTGTAATTTTTGATTTTTAAAATAAAACAAATTGTTATCAAGGAGTCTTGGCTTTAAACAAATCTTACTCTCACACTGCTTTGGCTCTAAAGTATAAAAACCAAATGGATGCATCACGGGGCTACCATAAATGGGATTTAAGCTATGGTCCGTAAAGTACTTACGATTGGCCCAGAAAGCTGGCATAGCAATTGATCGCTTTTTTGAAATTGGATACTTCATCCAACTTAGAGAGTTTATATTTAAACTATCTATTCCGATTCTAGGATCATAAAGCTTCATTTTTCCATACTCAGGAAACAGTCTCGATCCATCCCTTTTTAAATATAAGTACTCTCTACCTGTATCGTAGTCGTCGCCAACACGGGCCGATAAAACTATTAAAAAGTCCCTCTCGCTATCGTAGTTAAAATCACCAAGATAGACCGCTGAAACCTCCTGCTTCTCATCTATGTCTAAAGAAAACTCCAGTTTCCCGTCTTTTTCAAAGTTAACAACTTCCAATCTTCGAAAATCATCTTTCTTCGCAACTCCGAAATAAAAAGGGCCCGGACTGATGCCCATCATACTTTGAATTCCATGATAGTTTTCAGGAGATACAAATCCATCATTTTTCTTTTGCCCAAGATCAAAAGAAAAATCTTCATCTAAGTTTCTTCCCATATGAAATATAGCTAGAGCTTTTTCTTGCAAATCTCCTTGCACTACCTGCAATTCAATTTTTAAAACTTGGGATGCGTTCTCAAAATTAGCCCTTAGCTGAAATACACAATCTTTTCTGCGGCCATTAAGCTTACAAGTTCTCCCAATAATTTCAACGCCTGGGTCACTCAAAGAAATTTTAAGTTCTGAGCTAGAAACATCGCCTCCAAATATTTCATAGGATAAACGCAAGTCTCCCCTTGCCTCTTTGTTGAAAAATATTCGATTATTTTCTTTCAGGTCAAAATAAACTCTTGGAGGAAGCTCATTCATTTCTTTTAAAAATAGTTTTACATCTGGCTTTAAACTCAGAGAGTAAGGGTAGCCTGAAACACTGGAGCGATACATTCGCTCATAAAGCTCATCTTTACTGGCATTTGGATAGAGAGATTTTAAGATAGAAAACAAACCCGCAATATATGGACCTGACTGCGAACTACCATCCATATACTCCCAAAGCTGCACGGGAAATCTTTTACTCTTATTGTTAGGAAATGTACTTAAAATTGCAGTTCCTGGTGCTGCAAAATCAATGTGCGCACCGTAATTACTCCAGCTTGCGTATTCCCCTTGAATGCCCATTGCCCCGACACACACCACTGATTTATAAGCGCATGGTTTTACCTGAGAAAACGAACTATCATTTCCAGAACTTGCCACAACAATAATATCATTGTCATCAGCAATCTCCATTAACTCTTTCATAACTGGAATGTTTAAAACCGGCGGCCAGCCTAGGCTTAAATTAATAATTTTAGCTTCACGAATTATAGAGTAGTATATGGCTTGCGCAACGTAAACACTAAGGGTGGAGACATTATTAACTGTATCTTCCTCGAAACCTTCTAAATCTTGTTCACTTAAATAAACTTTTGCTGGCAATATTTTTGCCACAGGACTGATTCCACTCACTCCAATTCCATCATCATCATTCGCAGCAATGATTCCTGAAGTATGAGTTCCATGCCCATAATAATCTGTAACAAGGCCTTGTTTTGTATAATGAGGGGCAACAAAATTGTAACCACGACAATCATTAGGGAAAGGCTTATTGTCACTTGGCTCAGTTAGAGGTATTCCACATTGATCAGGACTTTCATAAACCCTCGAATTTAAATCAGGATGGGTCAGATCAATCCCTGAATCAACCACTGCAACCAGGACTTCCTTTTTCAATAGTGGAAATACATTGTCTTTTAAAAACTTAAAATCAAAATCAAAACCCGACTTCCCCTTGATACTCACTGGACTATCAAAACTAGGGTGTTCAATTAAATACTGGCCCGTATTTTCTAAGGCCCATTGGTAAGGATAAAAATCAGACCTTTTTGCCAAACTTTCTTTGGAAGCCACTAAGTTGTGAAATTCAAAGGATACATTTTCGGTAGCAGAAAGAACAAATTCCTTTTTAGAAAGACTCTGCTTCAAGCTTCCAATTTGATATAGCTCTGAAAAGTTCACCAAATAATACTTTTGAAGTCTTGGAAACTTATTTGCACCTAAAAACATGGGTTTAAAATCTTGTACACTATAAGTTTTCTTCAACTGAGCTAGATCTTCCGTGGCTACAATAAACTCCGCCGAGAAAGACTCAATTGAAAACATTATGTTACACAGAGCTAAAAGACAAAAAAGCTTTTTCATTACAATCTCTCCTGTAGCCAGTAAAGTAGCAACTCTGCACGGGAAAAATCATACTTTCCTGAAATTTGATTTAGTGGACAAATGTATCTGGAATCCGGCTGGTGTCCATAAGAGTCAAATTGTATCACCGGAGCGGTAGACTCCTCTCCTTTTCTATAAGCTTCCAAACGAGATAGAAAATAAACATTATCTAGTCCGCCAATAAAATCAAAAAATCCAATCGGTGTAAAATGCTTCTCAGCATACATGATCAAGCGAGCCAAGTTTTCCATCACCAATCGTGAATCCATTGAAGATTTGGAATCTTGTAAAGCCAAGAAACGTCGAGTTAAATTGTTTTTAATTCGCTTTTCATATTCTTTTTGACGATTAGAGTCTAATGGAAATCGATTCTTAGGAAGATAGTATTCTTTAATCATCTCTAGATATTTCTTTTTATCTAAATTTAAAACATGCTCAAACGCAGGTTCAAAAAGATAAAACTCGCCGACAAAACTTAATTTTTCAAAACGACTCGTTCGCAAACTTCTTCTAACAAAATCGATGGGAAGTCCAAACTTTGTTTGAAAATCAGCCAAACTTTCTCTCACTTCTTGGGTATCGGCCAATAATTTATTCCACCGATAACGAATGCTCATGCACCTGCGATCAAAGCCATCGTCATATTCATTCAAAACCCCTTCTAAGCTCGCCTCACGAAAATTGCTAAAGCCAAAAAAAGTATTTCCTGGATCATTGTTACCAACAATATTTATACGAATGTCTTCATCAGTGTGTTCTCTGATATAAACGTTGCTATAATCTAAAAATAAATCCTGCCAATTCATCCCAGAGCGAGAAGCTTCCGTGTAACGAAACACATCTTGCTGTTCTTCGCCAGGAGCAAAAACACTTAAATCATGCGTGGTAGCAACCGCATCACTCTTCCAAAACAGCAAACGAAACTGCGAAACACTTTCATGGGCCTTGTGCTCGACACGTAAGGCTTGGCTGTATTTTTTAACTTCATCTAAAGAACCTGTAAAAAATAGTTTCCGAATGGCTTTGAGTTTTCCTAATATTTGGGGATCATTTGAGTATAGACTTTGTTTGTCTTTTTTAACTTTGGCCAATCGAATATTGTACTTTCTAGTTTCCACTTCAGTAGTAGATAATTCATTTCCAAAATAGAGAAAACGAAAATAAAGCCTTAAACCTGTTAAGTATCCAAAAATATCTTTATCTGCTATGGAACGATAAATTTGTAAATTTTCAGAATCAATACGATGCATATGAGTTCTATAAAGACTTAACTTTTGTGCTTCTAGATCTAAAAAGAAAGAGGCGTTAGAAGCTAAAAATAGCCCAGGACTTAAACTCGCACCTAAATCATAGCTAATATGAGAAATAAGTGAGTCTCCTACTTTAAAGCGATCAAAAAAACTTTCAATATACTCTGTTAATGTTAGATCCTCTACTTTGGATAAATCTGATTTTAGAGACCTAAGGTCTTTTAATACCTGGGTTCGTAGCATAAAAAAATTAAAATTCTTGGTCTCTAAGCTAGGATCATTGGCAGCTAATAGCTCTTGCTCTGCAAACTGTAAGTCAGAAAATTTTGGATGCTTTTTTTGTAGTACTTTGTACCAGTCTATAAATTCATCAGCCAGAGCTCTCGTTTCACTAGAGTCCGAATAACTTGAGAATGCCTTTATTGTTTTTTCCAAATCTTTAGCTAATTCAGGATCTATTTTTTTTATTGCATAGTAAGTGGCTTTTAGCTGCAAACCTGAGGCTGTGATTGGATTGATAGTGTTTAAGCTAGTGTCTTCCGTTAAATCAGGGAAACTATCAAGAGGCAAACTTAAAATCGAAAACAAGTCGGAGCTTTGCTTGTCTAAAGCTTGTTTAATCGCACCTTCCACCTCATCTTCTCGGCCCTCAATGGGAAGTTTAGTGATTTGTACTGGCTGAATATGAGAAAGATTAAAACTCAAACCAGCGTTTATACTACCAGACAGAATCTCTGGGGTCTCCAAGCCGTTAAAATACAAATAATTACCAATGCCAAGGCCAAAGTTAAAACTCTCCACAACTTGAATGTTGTTTTGAGTTCCTAAAATAGGACCTAAATACAAATCTTTGCTGTAAGCTAATTGAGCGTTCCAAAAAGGAATGGGTTTGACTCCAAAATTAATATCACTCACTTGACCTGTGGTAAGAAACTCAGCAAATTGTTTTGCCGATTGGTCCACACGGTGCTTGTAAATCTCATCTGAAATATTGGTTTTTGGAATTAATTTACTTAAACGATAAAAGGCATTCTGCAACAAATTTGAAAAAGCCAAACTTTTAATAAGCGCCCAAATATCACTACTCACCCCTAATCCTGAATAACGATCGTGAGTTAAACGGTACGGGTAAGTTTCACAATACTTTCTTATCAGTATCCCCTTCTCAACGATTTTATCTCCACAACTTAGCTTGGTATTCACCCTCAAAGGAGGAAAATCTAAATTTAGCTTCTCCATCATTGAGTTTCTGCGAGATTTTAAAATCTCAGCGAGTAGTAGAACTTCGCATTCGCACAAATTGCTACTTCTCGCAATCTCTTCAAAATCACTTTCCGTAAGTTGAGCAATTCGCCGAGCAATCCAGCGAGCATCTGCGTAGGGTGTTGCGTAATTACGAGCCGCTATAAAATCCAAATATAGTTTTCGATTTAAAACATTTCCGATGTTGGCTGAAAACAAATTCAATGAACCTGGAAAATCAGTTAAGGCGTATCCCAGAACCAAGGAGCGGTATTTCCTTTTACTCCCCATTGAAGCTGCTGTGATATAACTAGCAGGATCTAAAAAGTACACTGGAGGCTCAGTAACGAAAACTGACTTTAGACGAAGCACATTAGAGTTATCAAATAAACTATCATCAAAAGCGGAGGCAAACTCTCCTAAATATTCCTTAAATTTTTGTTTAAGAAAAACACTTTCCTTTGATCCTTCTTCCATTTTTTCAAAATCATGTACCAAAATTTCTAGAAAAGCATTTTGCATACTAGATGCGTTGATTAGATCCAGCTTATCGGGCTCTTTACCATCAAGGCTATCTTCAATTTTTTTAATTTCTTCTAGGGTAGAATTTAAGGCTTTATCTTGAAGCCCTAGGTAAACATCAGCTACGAAAATCTTTTTTTCACTTGCGTCTGCGAACTTAATTTCAATGCTTTCTTCATACCTGTAAGCAGGCACATGATAACCAATCTTATGAAAAAGACTAGCATTCATTAATCGGTTGATCGCTCTTGGTCCAAAACCGACTCGAATCACTCGACCTGATTTAGTCTTACTAATAAACTGGTAAAGATCAGCGTACTTCCCTTCTTTGGACTGGTATTCTAAAACGCCAAGCTCCCCCTCTAGCTTCTTAAAATTATCTTTTGGAAATTTATCCTGCCAATCATAGATAGTAGAGCTTTGGGTAAATACTTTAGAGCTTTGCGGATTGAGTAAAGACAGATCTTTTACTTTCTTATCTTGAAACAATTCAAAGGCTTCTTCGGGGTGAAGCTGTCTGTTTTGAAAAATTAAATCTTCACTAATCTCCCCATCAAAATACAAAGGCACAGATCCAATATTAGCATCCAGTCTTAGTTTTGCATGAATGATATTAGGGTCGATCGCCTGTGCCCTTAGATTAAGGCAGAGGCTAAAAAAGAAAAAAAATCCTAATAAAAAATTCCCACTCCAAAGCATGGCAATTTGTAGCATGCAGCACAGAACTTTGTCCCCTGAAACCCCTACAAACAGTGCTATTTGGAAGTATTTTCATTTATTTTGGAAAGGCTTTTATCTGAATTATTAAAAATCCTAATCAAAGATGGATCAGCCCCCTTAGAAAGACTCTATTCATAGCTAAAATTAGTCAAATATCCCATCAAAAAAAGAGAAAGCGCAAAGGCTTTCTCTTTTAACATTTGAATTAATGAATCCGACTACTTCAACAAGCTCAAATCAATATTAAATTGAGTTTTAATTGTATTTTGTAGGGATTCAACGCTAGCACCAGTCTTAGCAGAAGCCGTCTCTAAAGCAGCGTCAATCGCTCCAAAATTTCCAGACATAACTTCAGCCTCAACCTCAGAAATACTGAAACCAAAAGCTTTGTTGGTTAGGTTTTCTACCATTGTCGCTGAAACCTGAGATTTAGGCATCGAAGTCAATTGGATGTAAGCATCTGCTAGTGCTTGTGCAGAACTTGCATTGATAGAGAACTGAGTTTGAATCATATCAGCTACTTTTAATTTACGATTTTCAGACTGACGAGATAACTTAATGAACTCATTTAAAGAAGTGCTGTCACGATTAAATCGAGTTCCAGTCCAATAGTCTTCGTAAACACCATTTCCAACATAATCTAAGTCATAGTAAAAATACGCATCATAATCATATAGGTAGTCACTAATATTTTCACCTGGATTGTAGTCTGTTAAATCATAAGCATCGTAAGTGTCTGTAACCCAATCATACACAACAATATAGTCATAATAATATGTGTCTTGAAGTGTATCCATTTTTTCAATAGATAACTCAGAATCAGCCATATAGCGATTTACATTCTCAACAAAATCATATGCTGCTTCTTCACGAGTGTATTCGATGCCACCAACACTAGATGTTGTAGACTGCCCACCACAAGCAATCATTCCTGCAAGAGCGGCACCAGCTAGTATTGTATTTTTTAAAAATTTTTGAATTCTCATTTATCCCCCTAATTTTTTAGATCAAAAAGTTTTTTGCCTCCGAAAACAGTTTTAGAAGCTAAGAAAAGTCTTTTCATTGATTTTCCCAATTTGGCCCCAATTTATTTAAATTTCATTCCCTTTAAAAAAGATCTTTTGAAAAAAGTATCAAAGCGACCCCACACTTGAATGAAAAGCCAGCAAAAATATTGCAGTTTTCGATATTTTTGGCCCATTGCAGTAGAATCTTTTGCGTAAATCAGTTACTTTTCTCACCTACGAAAAGGGTTAAAAATGCTTCCAGAACTATTGAGTCCCGCCGGGAATTTAGAAAAATTAAAAATCGCCATTAACTATGGTGCTGATGCTGTTTACTTGGGATTGCAAAAATTTGGTTTAAGATCTGCCGCTGAAAACTTTAACCTTTCAGAATTAAATGAAGGCGTTCAATACGCACACCAAAGAAACGCAAAGGTATTTGTGGTTTTAAACGCCTACCTTCACGATAAAGAGCTTGAAGAGCTTCCTGCCTATTTAAAAGAAATGGAAGCAGCTGGAGTGGATGCAGTTATTGTTTCAGATTTAGGAGTGGTAAAATGCGTTTTGAATCATTCTAGTATTCCTGTTCACCTAAGTACCCAGGCCTCTTGCTTAAACTATCGATCTGCAAAACTATGGAAAGACATGGGCGCTGAACGCATTGTTCTAGGCCGAGAAATCTCCTTAGAACAAGCAGCGAAAATTAAAGAAAAAGTAGACATTGAACTCGAAATGTTTATCCACGGCTCTATGTGTATGGCCTATAGTGGAAATTGTGTTATCTCTAATTACACCCAAGGACGTGATTCCAATCGCGGCGGATGTGCTCACAGTTGCCGCTTTGAATATAGCTTAGAAATCCCGACAGAAAACGGCATTGAAAAAACAAATTCTTTTTTCATGTCTTCAAAAGATTTAAACGGAATCATGCAGATTCAAAAATTCATCGATTGCGGAATTGACTCTCTTAAGATCGAAGGAAGAATGAAAAACCACCTTTATCTATCGAGCATCACTGGAGCCTACCGAAAGGCATTGGATGCAATCGCTAGAGGAGAAAATTTAAGCCAAGATGCTTTAAAAGAAATTTTTAATGAAATGACCAAACTGGCTCACCGTGAATACACCGAAGCTTCCCTGTTACAATCCGCCGGAAAAGACAGTGTGTACCGAGATCGTGAAAAAGCCATAAACACTCATAAAGTGGTGGGTAAGATCTTAGAAGTAAAAGACAATGAGATAATCTTTTTATCCAAATCCAATTATGAAATTGGCCAAAAATTAGAGCCGGTTAACTACTCTTTAATGGGTAAAAACATTTTAACAAAAAGCCTCGAAGAGTTGGATGGAGAGCTTGCCACAAAATGTAAGCCAAATCGAATCTATAGACTGAATACGGAACAAATCTCGGGCTTACGTGCCGGCGATATATTAAGGACTCCAGTATGAATTTTGCAAGTTTTGTAGAAAACATTCATGAGATTAAAACTCTAAAAGAGACAGGTTTTACCGAATTAATTTTGGCTCCTAGTTCATTAAGTCGTTACGGCAAGGCCCAGGACTCTGAGCTTCAGACTATTATTGATGAAGCCAAAGAAAATGACTTACAGGTCTTTCTAGAATTGGATCGAATCCTAGTTGGTTCTGAGCTAGATCTATTTTTACAACACTGGCAAAGTTTGAACTTAAAAAACTTCGATGCAGTCCGAGTTTTAGATCCTGGCCTTCTTGAGTACTTCTGCAGTGAAACTAATTTAGACATACATTTTAATTCAGAAATGGGAAACCATAATTTGTCTGCATTAAAGCACTGGCAGAATTACTCCAAAGAACAAATTAAACGCATTATTTTATGTCCTGAGCTAGAAGCGGAAAAAATTAAAACTTACTCAAAAGAGCTTAATTGCCAGCTAGAAATTTACGGCTTAGGGAAAATTTTGTTATTCTACACTCCCCGCCACTTGCTAAGTCCCTATTTTGAAAACCATGAAGATCCAAAAGAGAAATATGTTTTCAACAAAGACTATATCGAAATATTAGGAAACTCAGAAGAAAGCCCGCACAAGGCATTTCCATTAGTTGAAACCAAATGCGGTAGTTTTATGTTCTCACCAAAAGATTTATGCATTCTCGATTACTGGCAAGATATCTTAGAATGTAGTCTTGCAAGCCTTCGTTTTGACCTAAGAGACAATATCAACGAAGAACTTCTATCTGTTTTAAAAGATTTTTTGAATCAGCCTGAGAAGAAAAACTTAAAAACATTAAAAGAAATTTGGCCAAAAACTTTAATCCGAGGTTTTTTCAAAGCCAACAAAAGTGATGTTTTATTTGGAAACTTAAAAAATATAGCTAACTTAAAAAAAGAAGACAACTACCTGGGCGACGTGATCGAAACTAAAAGCGGACTGCATTTAGTTATCGAGCTTAAATCCCAAAAGGCTGTATTGAGCATCGGTAAGACTTTGAGCTTTTTGGCACCAGACAAAAAAGCCAAAGAAGTAAAAGTAAAACATATGAAAAACTTGGCTGGAGAAAGTATAGAGGAAGCGAGCTTTGGACAATTTGTGATGCTTCCTCACTATAGTGGCGTTTCTTCCAACACCAGAGTATATTTAGTCTAATCTATGTTTAGTCTGGCTGATTGAAGTACTGAATTTCTCCAACATCATAGAATATAGGTGAAGCCTCAGCAAAATTTCGATTTGAGTAGCTATCAATGACCAAGCTAGCTACCAACTTTGAAGCAAACATTAGCACCTGAAAAGTATAAAATGGCCCATTTAATTGCGTATGGATGAGCATTAAATCCTTGAATTTCTTCTCTGTACTCATTGCAAGGAAAATCAAAACTCGAACATCTTAATTTATTTTTTTTCATTAGTTAATTTAGTCTATCTATAACTAGAGGGATCATTAAATGAAAAGAATTAATCCTGTATCTGGTAGTTTTATTTGAATTCGCTTTTAAGGGAGCTAATTTTTGTAGGTGAATATTATACTATTTCGAAGCTCACGCATTTCAAGCTAATCTAAGTTGATCTTAACCTAAAAGCTTAATAGAAAACTGAAAATCTAGGATTTTTGCCCAGGCATTATAAACCCCAGTTTTTTGGCTAACTGATTTTGGTCTTCAATGTCTTTTTCAAACAATTCAATACCATCACGCTTTTGACGAATTTCTTTTACCTGCTTTAAGAATTGATTTTTCTCTTCAAGGCTCATCTCTGAGAGTCTTAAATAGTTTTCTTTGATCCAGCTCTGTTCATCCATTGTGATTTTTGACATAAAATCTTTTAACACAAAATGTCTGAGTTTTTGCCTAAAAGAATTCAATTTATTGGCCCTTTTTACCCAAAAAATAATGGATTTTATTGTTTTTACAGCCTTAAGTTTCAAAATACTTTCATTTAGACCCGGCCCAGCTGAAAAAATGGACCTAAATCATTAAAAAGACTATATAAAGGCACTAGGAGTATCTTATGAACTTATGGAGTTTAAACGAAAACGAAAACGGAATGATTGGTTCTTTTTGCGAAAGCATGGATAAAAAATATCAGCTGCGCCTAAGAGAATTAGGCTTTGATGATAGCATGCCAGTTCGTTGTTTAAAAACTTCTCCATTTGGTGGACCAAGAGTTTACCAAATTGGCGACTCGGTTTTCTCCCTCACTCAAGATATTGCAAGCTCTGTATTCCTGGTAAAAAAATAAACCCCAAAAATTTCGGTAGGAAAAATGGACTCTATTTTAATCATTGGTAAACCCAATTCTGGGAAGAGCCTTCTATTCAATAAAATCACTGGCGTATTTCAAAAAGTTTCTAACTTCCCTGGAGTAACTGTTGAAGTAAAAAAAGCAAAAGCAGGAAACAGGATTTTTGCTGACTACCCAGGTATTTACAGCTTAAATCCTCTTACCAAAGACGAAGAGGTTGCTGTTTCTAAATTTAAAGAAGCAATCAATGAAGCAGACACGAAAAGTATTTTATGTGTTTTAGATGCAACTCGTCTGGAGCGCTCTTTAAATCTAGGTCTACAAATTAAACAATATGCGATTCAACACAATAAACCCGTGGTCTTCGCATTAAATATGATCGATGAAGTGCAAAAGAAAAAGTTAAAGCTAGATATCGATAAACTAAAATCAGAACTACATTCTGAAGTTTTTGCTGTATCAGCCAGAACTGGCTTTGGCATAGATACTTTAAAGTCTTATTTAAATGGGGAAGATGCCAGTCTTTACCAAGCATCAGATGAAGAGAAAAAAATAATTGCCGAACACCCGGGAAGACTCGCCAAGAAAATCTGTGAGGCATTAAATTTAAATACAGAAATTTTCATTCAATCTCAAAACAAAATCGATCGATTTCTACTAAACAACGTACTTGGTGGAATTGTGTTTATGGCGATCATGCTCATCGTTTTCGAGAGTATTTTTACTTGGGCTGGTCCCGCTATGGATTTGACCGAAGAAATCATTGTAGGCTCTGGTGAGTGGGTTTCTTCTTTTATTGGTGATGGAATTTTAAAAGACTTTATTAACGATGCCATCTTTGGCGGATTAGGCTCTTTCATTGTTTTTGTTCCGCAAATTTTCGTATTAACTTTTATAATCGGTGTCTTAGAAGACTCGGGATATCTTGCTAGAGCGGCGATCATTTGCCATAAACCTTTTAGTTATTTTGGCCTAACTGGAAAAAGTTTTGTGCCCTTTTTAACAGGTCATGCCTGTGCCATCCCTGCTATTTTCGCAACTCGTACCATTGAAAGCCCTAAAAGACGTTTATTAACTATGCTTGCTGTACCACTAACCGCTTGCTCGGCACGGCTTCCTGTTTATGCCCTACTGATAACCGCTGTCATCCCAGCAAAAGACATCCTAGGTGGTCTAATTGGCTTACAAGGCTTAAGTTTTTTCTTATTATATTTTTTCGGAATTTTTATGGGCTTAGTCTTGGCTGGTATTTTATCAAAAACCGTATATAAAACTGAAAGCGATGCTCCATTTGTTATTGAATTACCAAGTTACCGATTACCACAATGGATGCCGCTCATTCGTAAAAGTTTAAACTCTAGCTATGCCTTTGTGAAAAATGCTGGTTTTGTCATTTTTAGTGTTTCCGTGGTTATTTGGTTTTTAGGCTATTTCCCTAATCAAGGTGGTGATCTCGCTAGTTCTTACCTAGGATCTCTAGGTCACTTTATTGAACCTATTTTTGCTCCACTTGGTATTGATTGGAAATTTGGTGTGGCTATCATCACCTCATTCTTGGCTAGAGAAGTATTCGTTGGAACGCTTGGTACAATGATGGGCATTGAGGGCGCTGATGAGAATGTTGCCGGTCTTGCCGATCATTTAATTTCATCAGGAATTACCCTAGCAACTGGCGTGAGTTTATTGGTTTTTTACGCCATTGCGATGCAATGTGTGGCCACTTTAGGTGTCATCAAAAAAGAGACTGGTAAACTTTCTTACGCAGTGTCTGTGTTTATAGTTTATGGAATATTGGCTTACCTTCTAAGCTTGGCCGTTTATTCCCTATTAAGCTAGACTACGAAATATAATTAAGTGGGCGTCTTCTTTTAGTAATTCTCTTTGCATTGCTTGAACGCATGGAGTGAATTGCATAGGCACTCACCATTAAGATACTTCCGCTAAAAAAAGCAATGGGTCCACCTAAAAACACTAAACTAGAAGCTCCGGCTAATCCTAAAATAGTTGGTTTGTGATCGTATATGATTTGTTCCATGTTTCCCCCTCGGATAGCATTATAAGAAGCAAACAAGATGCCAGGATAACTTAGCTCAAAACCTGTTTATTTTGATATGAGACCATTACTCAATCAAAGACTTAACTCTTGAACAGAAGTTATACAGATTTTAGCAGTTAAAAAGCTTAAAAACTGCCCCCTTTAATTGCGGATGAATCAGATTTAAATCCTTGTATTTCTTAACTATATTCATTGCAAAAAAAATCAAAATTCGGACAAATGTAATTAAACAAAGCTTTTTCAATACTTATTAAAGTCTATCCGCAATTAAAGGGGGCAGTTTCAAAAGCTTAAGATTTCAGACTGTTAGTCAATAAAGTAAATCAATTCAACAATTTATAATTTCCCGTTTAATGCTTATACAAATGAAAAAAACGTTTCACTTTTAAACGCCTTAACATTCTTAGTTTTTTGATGGCGGGTACAAAAATTGCTCCTTATTTTATCTAGGAGGGCGAATGTTATTAGAAAAACTCTTTTACGAATACAAACCTTATTGGACACTACTAATTGCCGATCGAGCTAGTTCAGAATTAAACTCTCCCATTGCAAATTGGTCTGCTTTAATTTTATTCTGCGTCTCTGTCATTCTTGTATGGGAACGATACCGATACAGAATTCAAGAAAGAACAAAAGTTCTTAGTCACCAAAAAATACAGGCAGAGATTAAACGCTATAAAAGAAAAAAAAGATCTTCCTACTATGGGTGAATTCTAAGCAAAAATCTAAAAGAGTTGGAATTAAAAGAGAAAAGAAAATAGCCTGAATGCATGTGGTGCTATTTTATTCTTTTCTTTTTTATATCTACATTTTGTTTCTCTGCTGTAGAAGAAAACTTAAGTCTTAGGTACTTTCCAAACTCTATAAACTACAGCTTAAAAGGAAAGTACAATGTAACGGATGAACCTAATAATATAAACTCTGCCTTTCAATTTATAAATCACATCCAAACCAACGCATGGATTGAAAGTGGCGGTACCGTGGGACTTGAACTAATTTATAGTCCTATTCCAATCATTGAACTATTAACAGCATCAACCTATACCTACCGATACTATGAACTCCACCCTTTAGATTGCGATCTCGTCCAATGTGAAGGCCTCATCAAACAAGACATTCTTAGCCTAAGTATTCAGGCCAAACTAGCTGGCTTCTTTTTAAGACTCACAGAAACTAGAGAATGGTTTGAACTTAAAAATGACAAAGATAATTTTATGATTGTGGACGGCCCTCTATATGGCGAGGGAGAAAAAGACATATTAACAAAGTACACTGGTGTATTAGGATATGAGTTTTCGAAAGACTACAGTCTTCTTGTTTTGTATCGCTACGGGAGGGTTAAGAAAACCGATCTAAACTACGAGTTTTATTATTTGGTCTACCAGTTCTTAAAAGATTACCGATTTGGACTTGGCTTTCACCAGAGTAGTCTTGGAGAGAGGAGCCCCAGCGCAATCTTTAGCATTGATTTTTAGATAAGATTTTCATTCGTCAAACCTTGGCAGAGGCTGCGTTTTTTTCATAAAAAAGTAATTCCTACCAAGGCATCGGTATATTATTTTCTTCTTTTTCCAGCTTCAACATATACTGTTTTTGTCTCGGCCTCAGTGTTTAAACCCCAAAGTTCAGCACTAGCGCGTCCAGTGATCGTACGTATTAAAACGCAAAAACGTCCGTCTTTACCCACAAGTGTAGTATAAGGAACAGCGTAGTCTGACTTTGCATCTGAAATTACTGTTACTCGATCATGGGCAGTTATGTCGCCAGTAACGACGCCACACAACTCTGCCGATTGGTCTTTAAAATTTCCATTTTCAGTATAGACAAAGGATTTAATAGAAATACTTCTAGGAATTGGCTCATCTGCCCTGGCAAAAATTGCGAATAAACTCACAGCAAGCACCAATAGTGTTTTCATACAACCTCCATGTTATTGTATTAAGCTCTTGCTTTTAGCCTAGCATTTGAACTTTTTTCAGCAAATGAATTCTTGAATGAATTCAAGGAAATAGCCCATTTTTATTGCACTACAGCGCTCTTTCGAGAAAAAGATTTCTATATTGATTATGGATTATGCAACAGAAAAATAATCCATGACTTTTCCCTCACTTAGCCTCATAACAATTAGCTCATGCCCTGGTGGCGAAATTGGTAGACGCACAGGACTTAAAATCCTGGGACCTAACAGTCGTGCCGGTTCAAGTCCGGCCCGGGGCACCATTAAATTCCAGCTTTTCGAAGCTGGTTTTTTTTTGCTTATTTTTCGCCTCAAAAGCCCTTTTCTGAGATTCAAAGGATAAATATGAACCTAGATAAATCCCCAGCACTTCTTCTTCGTTTTTCAATTTCTGCAAGCTATCTATCTGCAGTGGCTGATCGCTTCGGTTTATGGGGAGAAAGTACTTCCAAGTTTGTGGTATGGGGAAATATGCAAAACTTTCTCGACTACACTCAACACTTAAACTTTTGGCTTTCTCGTCCAATCTCTGACTTTTTAGGTTTTGCCGCCACAGCCGCAGAAATAGCTATAGGAATCAGCCTAATCATTGGCTACCGACTAAGAATGGCCTCTTTTTGCAGTTTTCTTTTATTATGTGCTTTCGGGCTTAGTATGAGCATTACTGATGGTTTGAAGGCACCACTTGACTACAATGTATTTACAGCTTGTTTTGCCTCACTTTTGCTGTTTAGTCTTCAACCGATAAGACGAAAATACGACTATAGCTAGATTTTTTTTAATTAGTTTATAAAAAATAATAATTTTCGAAACCCAACAAAGAAAAAAAGTAGGGAGATTATCCCTACTCTTCTTTATAGTGTTTTTTTAACCTAGAAATTACAAAAAACTCCGCTTGAACTGGTATCTGTTTCACAGAGCTTCCATTGAACATTTGAAAATTGCCAACCTGAAATATTTGAAAAATTAAGGCTTGAATTAGGAACTACTCCCGATGGCGTTCCGAATATTAATTTTAAGCCATTGTAACCAAACTGCCTGCTCGCAAAAGGCACACTAAAATTAACCGTCGAAATGGTACATGTAGTAGTGTCTTCTGCCAAACACACTTGTAAAGATATCATCCCATTTCTAGCCATGCTTTGCGGGTAGCTATAGTTCACCTTAACCGTGTACTCTACTCCACTTTTCCAAATCCAATCTTCCGCGTCATCGGAAACATCATCCACTGCTTCGTAATAATTTGCAGTGCGACTTTGCTGATTCGTATTTACTGTACTAGTGTAAGGAAAAGCTCCCGCATAATAAAAGAAATGCTCCCAAGTTAAACTATCAATCGTACTTCCTGTAAATTTCCCGGTTGCATAGGTAAACACAGGTGCTGGCTGAGTTGAGCCGTTATAGTAGCTACTTTCGATTTCATATAAATGAAAAAGAGGATAATAAGCAGAGTTACTAGAAGGAGGGGTTCCGGTTCTTTTCACATTAAATATGAGCGCCATTCCACCAAAACCGGCAGAGCTATACTCTAGAGCCTGGTTTAACTCACAAGTCACACTTTCAAGCGTACCGCCTGCGGAAATGTTACCACTACACGGATCACATTCTGTCCCATCACAACTACCACTGGTTCTTGCCTCTTCATAAATGATTCCCTGAGTAAAGGACACATAATAGTCCTTATAGGTTTCTTCTCCATCATCCATAAACAGGTAATAACGAAGCTTGATTTCATTTCCAGACCCATAGTCAAAACCACTACCAATTGGAATAGTAATGGTAAAATATTTATTCACACAAGCATTCAATATTTGGTTCCAACTAGTGTTCCCTTGGTAAGTGGAGCCATTTCCTGGAATGAACTTCCAATCGATACGATGTGAGTCTGCGTTTCCTTTACTACAACGACCTGTCACTGTAACAGAGGTCGTAGAAGGAGTTACTGAAATAGGTGTGTTTGGCGTTAGAAAAACCGTTCCAAAGGCAGATGATTCATCGTCATCATAATAACTATTAAAAGAAGATTCCGTAAGCGCTCCTGGACTACAGTTTTGATAAGAAACCAATACAACTATACTGATAAATAGAACCATGAACTGGTAGATTTTCTTCATTCGTATTCCTCCACACCTATCTATATCGGAATGATACAGGATGGAATTGAGACAAAAATATATTTTTTAAAACCTTGTGTGATTCTAAGCATTTGTGCTAACTATAGGCATGTTAAAAAAGCTATTTTTCCTATTGATTTTGTTTTTATACGCACAAACTTTTGCTGAAACGCAAGTCTTTCGATTTCAGCTCCTCAGCACTCCCGAAAGTCTAAACCCAGCAAAAATCAATTCTAACATCAGTAACTATTTTTTCTCTCAAATCTTTGAGGGTCTCTACATCTACGATAACGACAAAGGCTTAATCAACAAAGGAGCACAATCCTGTGAATGGCAAACAAAGTTAAAGCTTGTTTGCAAATTAAACCCTAAAAAACGTTACAACAATGGAAGTAAAATCACTGCCGAAGACTATGTTCGCAGCTTTCGACATTTAGTAGATCCAAATCAATATGGCCGAAGAGTGGATTTATTATTTAAATTAAAAAACGCACAAAAAATATATGACAAAAAGCTACCACCACAAAGCCTTGGAGTGAAAGCAAAAGAAGAATATCTCCTTGAGTTTAACTTTGAAGAAATAGACGCAGATTTTTTGTATAAACTTAGCTCCCCTGTTTTGGTTCCTTGGAAAAAACTTCCAGATCCTCAAAATTTAAATGAATTGATTAGCAATGGGCCTTTTCAAATTAAAAGTTGGGGATTGTCTAAAATTGTTTTAGAGGCAAATCCAAACTATGATGAAAAAATTAGTAAAATCACTTTGGAAGCAAGAATTATCAATGAAGACTCTTCCGCATTAAATCTCTACGAAACTGGCTTGCTAGATTTTTTGATCCGCATTCCTCCTGACCAGATCAGCGCACTGAAAACTAGAGATGATTATATCACCTTGCCCTTGGCCAGATTTGATTATTTAGGATTAAATGGTGATCTGGAGCAGTTCCCTAAACTTCGAGAAGCTATGGCCTATTCCTTAGACTACGAAAGCTTTAAAACTACTTTTAGTGCCCTGGGAAGACCTGGTTGCCCTAGCATGCCCGAAAGCTATTTTACAAAATACCCATGCTATACTTATGATTTAAAAAAAGCCAAACGACTCATCGAACAGGTTCCTATAGCAATTCGTAAAAGACGTAGAAAGATCTATTATTCAAGTTCAGGTGGCGACATCATCAAACAAACAATGGAGTGGTTTCAACATCAATGGAAGAAAAACTTAGATTTAGATTTTGAAATCATTCCACTTGAGTACAAAATGATGAACGCAAAACTAAAAGAAGGCCTAGATGGTGTTTTCAGAAGAGGCATTCCTCTTGATCGCCCGAGCTGCCTTGCTGGAATTGAAAACTTTCACTCTGAATCTCCCGAGAATTATTTAAAGTTAAACAACAAGGACTTGGATAAAAAAATAGAAAATCTATCTCAAAAAATTGAGAAAGACACCAAAAGCTTATGCACCGAAGCGGTTCAAGATTTATTGCAACAACATAGATACATTCCACTTGGAAGAATACATTTTAGTATGCTGATGAAGCCTAAGTTTAAAGGATGGCGTTTGAATGAACTCAATCAGTTAGATCTCAGAAAACTTAGGATAGAAGAGAATAAAAACAAGTAAAACCTAAATAAAGACTACACCAAATAGCTGCGGGCAGTCTTTTGTTGTTAATTAGCCATTAGTTCTTAAAAAATGCTAAATCTCTTTGGCAGAACTCTTCTCGGTTGTAGTATTTCCAGTCCGCATTTTCACAAGGGTAATAGTTGTCTACTAACCATTCTTTCCCCTGCCAAATTTCTTTAATAAAATACCTTTTAGCTGGATGACGCCAAGATATGTGATGGTATTTAAATCGCAGCATTTTTAAGGCTTGCTCTTTGCTTTTCCCCATATACAACATTTGGTACAAGGCACTCGCTTCACCGGTTCGGTCCGCTCCCCCTTGGCAATGCACCAAAATCGGTCGCTCCGCAGATTCAAAAAGTTCAATCAAGCTTAAAAGATCTTCCCTATGAGGAAGCCTTCTAGCGCTCATTCTAATGCTATGTAGGTCAACGTTCATTTTATGAAGGATTTCTTTTTCTTCTTGAAACCACTTTTTTTCGCTTTCCCCTCGTAGATTGATCACGGTTTTAATTCCGTATTTCTCTACATACTTTTCAAGCTTCTTAGCACTTAATTGCGCACTTCGATAGTAGCGAGCTTCGTCAATTTCATGAAAATTATCGCCTAGTATTCCTGCAAAAAGATTTAAGGTAAAAACTAGAGCAAAGAAAAAAACTGAATAAGAACCTACGAACATAAACTCCCCCCGACTATGCTTATGCTTATGCTTATGCTTATGCTTATGCTTATGCTTATGCTTATGCTTTATTCTGAGTAGAAAACTTTTCGAGTTTAAGGCATTTAGACAAAAGCTAGACCAATCAAACCAAGAACAATCCTCAAACTCATTCAATTCAATCTTAGTGACCCATTATGAGACATCTAAAAAGAGCAAGGCGTCAAACTAAAGACCAGCGACTAAAGTCCGATAGGTAAGTATCACCTTTAGGAGGAACAATATGTCTAAAAAAGAACAGGCACAAAACCAAGGGGCTCCCGCTCAAAATGCCTCTGCCGGTAAAAAGGCAGCGCAACAAGCATCCAATGTGATTTCAATCAATTTCAACCAGTGCCTATACTCAGAGTGTAGTTCGAAACCAAAGCGAGCGAACTTTTGCAATGAGCATTATGATTGGTTTAAATTTGGCTTAGTCACAAAGAATGGTGAAAAAGCAAAAGACTTCGATAAGAAAATGATTTCTTTTGAAAATTTTCAAAAAAAGAAAGCTGCCTAAGGCAGTTTTTTATCTAGACCTAAAAAGAGAAGCTACAATTGCTTCTCTTTTTTTTTAAGTAATCCTAAAAGCTTCCGATCGGCTCAATATGAGAACCGATGCCAAACTTATTTTTAAAGTATTTTTCTATTCTTTCCTACTCGGATTTTTGTTTTTCTCCTTTTGAAAAAAACATTTTTAGACCGATTCAATCTGCCAACGCAAAAGGCTGAAACTGGCCTTTTTATTGCTTTCCTTTAGTCTTAATATTAAGTTTAGAAGGCCTTTTTCCGATCAGTACATAAGTCTAAAGAGGATAAGTTTTAATGCAAAAATCCAAATTCAAAGATGCCTGCAATTGCCCGACGGATACCTTGAGCCTATCTGTCTTTAATTTCTTATTCAGTGCAATTTGCTTTAAAAGTCTCTTGGCATTTTTCAGTTACACCCGGCTTGAGTCGTGGGTCCTGCTTGGGCTAATTGTTCTTGGCTTTTCTGTGAGTTGGGGAATCATTAAGGTAAAATCTTGGGCATTTGGCCTTTTTCATTTCTTTGTAAGCTTAGTGAGTCTTGCTGCTTTACTGCACCTTTACTTCCAGCCAAGTGAGTCTTCCTACTATATGTTTCTAGGAACGGTCGCTTATTCCGCAGTAGGTAGCTTTATTTTGCATCGAAATCACTACAGCGCTTGCTTTCAACCAAAAGCCTTCGCCTGTCGATTTACACCAAAATACTTGCACGCTTTTTTAAATGTAGATGGACAAAAAGAAAAGGTATCAATTCTTGATATTTCCCAATCAGGATGTTTTTTTCAAACTCAGCTAGATCTAAAAATGGGAGCGAAATGCCATTTAGAAATCCAGTTTGAAGAGTTCAAGCTTTTTACAAAAGGCAAAATCATGCGAGAATGTTCAAAGTCCCACGGCTATGGATTTATGTTCACAGGTTTTGATCGCAGAAAATTTGCTAGCACCAAAGAAGCTGTGAGCCACCTTTATGAAAAGATGAATCAATTTCAGGCTTCTTAATCTAAATCCGAAAAATTAAGCATATTCTTGACCTAAAGACTTTTAATGCCTATTTAAAAGTCTCTTGGGATCAAAATTAATGAAATTTATTCAACTTCTTTTTCTACTTCTAATAGCGGCCTGTGCTGATGATGGCGAGCAATCCGCCATGGATAATCCTTTTTTAGATTATTCACAGAAGAGGATTGAGGGTTTCGAAAACACAAAATCCATGATCTCCGCCATCCAAAACAAAGACCAAGCTTATGTTGAATCCGTTTACCCGAGCATACTAGAGCTGGTTCCCTACCCTTTTTCTGAAAAAGAGAAGCTCCAAATTGGAAGACTAAAACATAGCAGTTTCAAAAACGAGAAACGAATCAGTTTTAATGTCATGGTAAACGAGTTATTAAAAGTAAAACTAGAAATTCATAGTTCCAAAAACTTAGTTCAAAACTTTGATTACATCAGAGTGATCGCCTATCAAAATGGCTATAGTTATATCCGCCTCTATTCTAAAGAAGAAATCGATCAGAAGTCTTTTAGAGATTTTTAAAAAACTTGATTTGCGTTTAGCTTATTAAAAGATGACAGGCAAAAATCTATAATTAAAGCAGGAAATCGCCTTTTTTAGTGACTCCTAGCAACTAAACCCACAAAGCTTACATTTGAAAATAGAAGCTAGTTAAATAACAAGCCAACAAACAAATAAAAAAACAAAACAATATTAGATGCTAAAGATCACCTTGCTAATATTTTCTTAACAGGTAAATCGGCTCCTTAAGAAAATACAGGAATACTATATAGAAACTATTCTTAAAGTTATAATAGGCAGCTTTTTTAAAAAACTGGTCCCTTTAATTACGAATAGACTTTGTTAATTACTGGAAAACATTTTTATGAAAAAAATTACCCGAAGTTTAGATTTTCCTGCAATGAATACAGTAGAAAAATTAAGGCTTTAAAATATTTTTCTATCCGCAATTAAAGGGACCAGATTTAAGTTTTTCACAAAACAAGAACTAGCAAAGAAGTTTACGAGTAAGCTAGCCCTTGCTGTGAAAAAATATTTTTTAACGCCCTTCTACCTTTAGAGTAGTAAATGGACGAGAACTTAGACCTGTGTGTTTTTGCTTTAAACGACCAATTTGTGCCAATCGTCTTTCTGCCATTTCATCGGCAGCTTTGTAAGATGGAATTCCCATTTCTTTTGAAATTTTATAAATCTCAATCAAATTATCATAGATTCCTTGTGTTCTCTCTAAGGCTCTTTCACGAGAATAGCCCTCTAACTCAACAAACACATTCATTAAACCACCAGCATTGGCAACATAATCTGGAGCATACAAAATTCCCATTTCATGTAACTGGTCCCCGTGTTTAAACTCTTTCAACATATTGTTAGCAGCTCCAGCAACCACTTTGCAGTTAAGCTTAGAAATCGTGTCATCGTTAATAATGGCACCCATCGCACAAGGAGCTAAAATATCACAATCTACAGATAAAATTTCGTCTGTAGAAACAACTTTTGCTTTCAACTTCTCTTCCGCTTTTTTCACCATTTCTTCATCAATATCGGCGACGATTAGCTCGGCACCATTTTTATGAAGGTATTCAGCAAGGTAGTAACCCACTTTTCCTAGGCCTTGAACGGCAACTTTTTTTCCTTTTAAATCCGCTGAACCAAACTTTTCAAAAGCAGAAGCTTTTACGGCGTGTAAAACACCTCTTGCCGTTAACGGACTTGGATCACCACTACCGCCAAGGGCTGGGCTGATTCCAGTTACCCAACTCGTTTCAGCAAAAACATGACCCATGTCTTTAACCGTTGTTCCAACATCTTCGGCTGTGATGTAGCGACCATTTAAAGAGTTGATAAACTGCCCAAAAGCGCGAAACAAAGCCTCTGACTTATCTTTTTTTGGATCACCAATAATTACAGCCTTACCTCCACCTAAATTTAATCCAGCAGCAGCGGCTTTGTATGTCATTCCTCTTGAAAGTCGAAGCACGTCCACCAGTGCCTCTTCTTCGGTTGCGTAATTCCACATTCTTGTTCCACCAAGAGCGGGCCCTAAGGCAGTGTTATGAATCGCGATGATAGCTTTAAGACCTGCGTCTTTATCATAACAATAAACTATTTGTTCGTGGTCTCCCGTTTTTGCAATGGTTTCAAATACCATAAATACTCCCAGGTTAAATTGATGTAACTGCTTAAAATTACCGAAGCTTTTAATCCCCAGAAGATTAGGTAGCAGGGCAATTCTTGGCAAGAAAAATCTACTCCCTCACACAGCTTTAACCATGACGCATTGTTTAATATACTTGATTATTGTTGAAAGCTTGGGCATAAATGCAGTGCAGCTTTAAAAAAATGCAGAAATACCCCCGCACCCCTGAGTCTTGCTTCATTAGTTATGCTGAGTAATTCAAGCTGTTTAACAGAAAGCCAATTTAATTCAAATTAAGTGAGGAAAAAACATGCGTAGCCTACTATTGATTATCAGTTTTAGTTTCTTATTAATCTCTTGTGGAAATAACTCTGGAGGAAACGCTGGCTACCCTACTGGTCCCAACTACAATATGAACAACTACCAATTCAGGGATCATGATTACCACCGCTATAATAATCGTCGTTATAACTATAACTGGAACAACTACAATCAAGGCCAATGGTTATCCCAACGTGGTGTTAACGACATCGCCTATTGTGGAAACCCATACGTAGACACAAATGGAGTTTGCTACCAATCTTGTTACCAAAGAAATTGGCAAAGCTACACAGGACTTCGTGCAGGCTATGTTTGGTCATGTGGCTATGCAGGTTGTGCATGGGCCTACGCTACGCAAAACATCCCGTGGTATAGCTACAATTGGGTGCCTTACGTTCGCGCGGCTAGGTGTTTCTAATAAGAAACACCTATCGTAGGAGTTCTAATTATAAAGCCTGGTGCTGCTGGGCTAATTACTGGATCAAGAAAATAAGAGGCAGTGCTACTGCCATTGTAACCTAATTCGACATAAGCTTGGTTTGCAATAGAAACTGCTCCTCCAGAACTAATGTCGCTCGTACATGTACTATCAGCATGAAAAGTATCTCCTGCAATCAAATCACCAGTTATATCAGATGTATTAAACCAGAAGCTCGAAGCACTGAAGCTGTAAAAATATGGGGAATCACTCAATAAGTTACCACTAGCGTCGGTTATTCCAACTTTTAAAATGCTACAGCCAGCACTGGCTACACTTGCGTAGGAGTCCAAAAATCCCATATAAGATTGGCTTTGGTCTGCTGCATTTAAGACTCCTCCTCTAGATTGCCAAGCCGGATTTGCGGTGATTGCAAAGTCGGCAATGCTATCGATTCTGTAATACAGAGAAACCTCACCTACACCTGTCACAGCAGTCACACTACTAGTAGGGCTACTGCAAGTGCTATCGTTAAAAACTGTAATGTTTGGCGGAATATTTAGCCCGATAACACTATTATCTCCCACAGTATTATCACCGTTTGCATCAATAAAACGAACATCCATTGGCAAGCATAAGCCTGTGAAGAAATGCTCATCACTGGAACTTGTACCCATCAACCAAATGTCAACTCCAGCTACAGGTAGTGGTGCCGTTGGTGTAAAAGTCGGGATTGCAACATTCGATGATGCTAAACCTGAGTAGTCAAAGTCAACAGGGGCTGTGCTGTTTGCTTTTACCCAAATGGTGAGTGTGTCTTTATATGCTCCACTAACATTAAAAACAGTACTCGGAGCACTTCCTGCTTCACAATCGTACTCGTCAGAATAAAAATCAACATCACCAGCATTAAGGCTTAAAGAAAAAGTTTGATCAATAGAACTAGTAGCTAAAGCACCACTAGAGTTTATAAGCGCTACTTCCATCGGCTTACAGAAACCAACCACTGAATTACTAAAATCATGTCTAACAACAAAATCTGTCGGATTATCTGCGGCTGCACTGACAGTAATGCCACTACTGTGGTCTGAAGTCATGCCCGATATATTCCCTGAAATTGTGATTGGAGTAGATAATGAGCCGGTATTTGAAGTACCTGCTTTGTAATAAACAAAAGTCTCTATACCGTCATCTGCATTAGCTGGAAAAGTAGAGAGAGCATTCCCACAATCGGCGCCATCATAAAAGTTTCCAAAATCTGGGCTTAAAGTAAAACTTCCTGAATCTGGAAAAACAGCAAAATCGCCATTATCGTCAACCGTTCTAAGTTGAAAAGGAACGCAGACTTCATCCTCAAAAGCCCCTTGCCCCCAAATAGGCTGCAATTGAATTTTTGTAGCATAATTAAGGCTTGGATTAGGATTACCATTTCCTACAAGATGAGAAAGTTTACTTATCAATCCGTTATTGCTAAAAAATAATTTCCCATTGGATTTAATATAGGGACATACAGCAACCATTGGACTCGTTAGTGTTGCAATCAAAGGAACTTTCACTGTAGTCCTTAAGCTATAATCTGCCCTAACCATACTAATAGCCGCAACAGGATCATAAGATTTAACGTCATAATGTCCAATGTTAGTTACTTTTGAACCCACAGCCAGTTCAGTACAATTTACACCACTATTGATAGGGTCTTGCACCAATCCCTCTTGGTTTTCGTTTAATAAAAATGTAAAGGCACCTGAAACGATATTTCCCATTCCTGGTAAAAAGCCGTAGGTGATTTCAATCTCATCGCCACTTCCAGTGAGACTAGCATTTATAAAACCGTCGTTAGCCGGAATACTTGGAAGCTCTTGGAAAAAACCTTTGGTAAAATAGCTATCTCCACCTAAATGAGTAAGATTAAGATTATAACATAGTTTCGAAGTTTGATAGACACCAAAAGTCTCACCACTTACCGGACTACAGCCGCTCGGTGTTGCGCTACCTTTAATAATTGCCGCAGTTGAATTAGTGACTACGCCAGCACTCGGATCAATCGATAGATGTTGACTACAATCAGGAGCACCTGATTTTAAAACCCCAGAGCTAAGAACATCTGAAGGCTCATTAATCGTGGAATAATCGTCACAATAATAGTAGCTATTTGCCCCAGCAAGATCGCTATCGAAAAGGGCTGGACTTGCGTCAAAATTTAATAAATAGTTTCCATCATTCCTTGCTACTAACTTACCTGCTTCTGCACTGAAGAAACCGATGGCAAACTTTTCTGCTGGATAAAACTCAGCTTCACTATTACCCGCCCACCAACGAAAGCGCTTGGGTAGCTCTACAGCCATGGCCGAAACAGAACTCGCCGGAATGCTATCGATGATTTCATCTAAACTCTGGTTTTCAAAAAGAACCAATCGTACGGAATTTGAATCATTTGGATCAAGAACCTTGAAAGTCATTTTTACACCCGCTGGCATAAAAATATTAAAATGTCCTCCAGCATAAACACTGGAGAAAATTCTAAACTCAGGCTGATTGGGATCAGGTTTAAAACCACCAACTAGACGTCCTGCAAAATTATTGTGTTCAGGAATATAACCAACTACATTTCCCTGTGCGGAACTACCTTCCACAATATTGAATTCACTGGTATTAAACACCAGAGTATTTGCACCCGACTCTAAAACCGCTTCTTTACCTTTAAAATAAAAGTTGATATTTCCAGTAGAGTCCATGGTAGCGATTACAACTTGAATAACAATGCTTTCTCCGCTTGGAAAATCTTGTCTTCCAAAATCAACGGCTTGCCCAAACAAAACCGCTGGGCAATTCTCTACAGGATAAGTATCATCAGACATTGCCGGACATCGTCTTTCATCGACAACCACTTTACCCTTAACATGGGCATTGAAAATAGTAAGAATGGGGTGTTCTTCGCCAGAAACACTTAGCTTATTATTAAAGCCACTTGCATCGATCAAAATTTCGTTGGTAGCATCTACTGCTCTAGTACAGGCAAGTTGAAAAACTATTAAAGATAGAGCGAGCAATTTCACAATAACAGTAAACATGATAGATGATCCTCCCAACACACGAACCATCATAACTATCGGTATCTAGATTAAAGCACTATAGTTAATAGGGCTGCTTTCTCATTATGGAACTATTTTTTCGGTTTAATCTGAACTGCTAATTGTGGGAGATAAAGCAAAAGAGCTAAGACTCAAATTTTGTCTCAGAGAGAGATCAGCTAAAAAATCATTTGGACTTCAAGGCGAATCCCCGCTCTACCTTTAAAATTATACTCTCTTTCAAAGGATAAATAAGGGCTAAGCTTGTAAGTTAAAACTCGGTACAGCCAATTATGATGAAAACCGCTAGACACAACAATAGAATCTAAATTGTATTTAGGTCGATTGATGGATTCAAAAATTACTTGATGAAGAAAGTAATAGCTATCTCCGCCAAGCAACTGCTCTAGGGCAAAACCATTATTTGCTTGTAGTAAATTTTCTTTGTTTTGGTATTCCCACTCGTTTAGTAAAATAAAAGTTAGTTTTGGGGAATAAGCCCAATAGTTACTAAAGGTGGTAAAAATTCCTGTTCCATCCCGTGGTTTTGCATAAAAGGCTATATTTGGTCGGAACAACATTTTTTTAGCCCAATTGATTTTTTGTTCGAACTTTAATCGCCAAGAAACACCAACACCTGGTGAAACCTCTAGACGAGGACGTAAATCCACGTCCACATCTCCGAGGGTCTTTTCCCAATTGATGGAAGTACCAAAACTTTCATCAGGATTATTCCTCTGAACACGACTGCGATTTACACCACGAGATGCTTCATCACTATCATAGGAAGAAAAGTTTAGCTTAAATTTCTCTTCTAAATTAGGGAGTCTTAAGTGAAAGTTAACCAAAGGATTGTAGCTAAACTCCCCTCCTTCGGAATAATCAAACTGATTCACAATCACTAGACTAGATTCGTTGTCTTTTGAAGTGTAATCATCTCCTGATAAAAACATATCAATTTCTTCAGCAAAGGTATTCACCTCCTCGGAAATCTCTATATTTTTGCGAATGAATATCTCCCCCGTCTTTTCTTTTTTCTCTTCTTTTTTCTTTTTTTGATTTTCTTTTCGCTTTTTACGAATCTGTCTTCTTTTAGCCTTTTCAGCCTTGGATAACTCCGATTTAGTCTGAGCTCTAGCGGCTTGGTCCAAGCCTAAAACAGAAAACGCCATAAGCATCAAAATAAAATAGTTTATTTTTTTCAAGGCACTACACCTCGATACAACAACATAACCGCTGAATGATTGGATTCCTCACCCTCTTTGTGAAAAAGCAAATAACTATACCGATAATCAAAAACAAAAGCAGATTTTTTCGTTGAAAAAATCTCTAACTGCAAACTGAAGTCCCCCGAATAAGAAGACTCTTTTGCAGAAGAAAGCTCTAATCCAGAACTGTCCCCACCAGAAGAGATCACTTTCTCAGCGCCAACAAGGTAATGACTGGCCAAGCCTAAAGCAACCGAAGCTTGGTCAAACAACCATTTTCTATAGCCTAGAGTAATATAAACCCTAGGAGAAGCTGAATACATGTAGCCCAAATCAGAATCGTTAAAATATCTTTTTTCAAAATATAAAAACTGAAGTTCAATGCTTGAATCATTCGGCATGCCACCTTCAACATTCAAAGCCATTCCCGTTTTAACAGAATCTACCTCTTTAAATTGGGTAGAATCAATTATACTACGATAAAAGTAAGGACCAAATGCATAGCGAAACTGCCCCGGCTCTGGTGCCGAGGCATAACTTGTATTTGCTAACAATAAAATTAAAAAACTAAAAATAGAACGCAAGGTTTAATCCATAAAGGCAGGTGTAAACAAGCCCTTTCCCTTTGGCATAGCTTTAGAACCATCGGGACCATAAGACTTTGCTAATGTAGAGTATTCTTCGTCATTTACAACTTTTGCAGCAATAGGCTCTTGGTTTTGCAAATACAAACTTTGAGTTGGAAAGGCAAACTCAACTCCAATATCTTCTGCTAATCTCATGGCTTCTAAAAAGATATTTTGCTTTTGCAAAAGCTCCATCCCATGATCAGGCACATCTAAAAACACATTTATCAAAACATTTAAACTAAAATCCCCATACTCACTAAAAGCAATGTTAAAGCCTTGCTTAACGGTGTATGGATTTGCTCGAATGATATTTTTTAATCCCTCTAAAAAGGCTTCCATTTGGGCAGGGCTAGTATCATAGGTTAATCCCAAAGTAGTTCTTAAACGCCTAGTTTTTCTGCGCCCCATATTATCGATATTAACATTTGCTAGAGAAGAATTAGGCACACTAATTTGTGAGCCATAAAAACTTCTAATTTTCGTAGAACGAAATCCAATTTCTTCCACAGAACCTTCTACTCCGTTAAATACAATATGATCGCCAACACGAAACGGCTTATCTAACAAAATCATAAAGCTACCAAAAAGATTGGCGCAAGCGTCTTTTGCCGCCAAGGCAAATGCCAAACCACCAAGCCCTAAACCAGCCAATACACTCATCACATTTACACCAAGATTTTGCACCGCTATCAAAGCACCAAATATCACAGTAAAAATACGTAACGACTTACGAATCAAAGGCACTAGTTGATCATCTAATGGAAAGTCAGTCGCTGCCGCTTTCGTACCTAAATAAGAGGTAAAAACATCAACTAATTGGTAAGCCAATTTAATTACAAAAAAGCTTAAAAGAACTTTTAAAAGCACATCTAAAATTAAGAATGAATTGCCTTCAAGATTTATCACACGAATGCTTAAAAACCAAAACAAACAAGCAGCTATACTGCCTAGAGTATACTCTGAGGCCTCAATGATTTTATCATCCCAATCCGTTTGTGATTTATCGGTAAACTTTTTTATATTGTCTACCACAAAGAAAATGACCTTACGCAAGATCAGACCAATTAGAATGGAAAAGAACAAAGCGAGGATTTGCCATTTTGGCATAAAAAGAGTTTCTCCTTTTAGCCACTCTGGCACTTCCGTTTCATACCAAGGCTTAGAGTAAGAGGCCCCCATTCCACTTCCAGCAACATAAGGTACATGCTTTACTCGGGAGAAAAACTCACGGGCACGCAAAATAGTGTCTTTCGTAAAAAGCCACTCCCCTTGACGTTCCCCCTCTTGCTGCAAAGATATCTTTATCTCGGTATCTTTGAGTCGCCATTTTTTAAGGGAAGAAGAACTGACCAATTCATCAGAAGGAACTTTTTCGTAATCTAATAAAATCACACGATCCATGGTTTCTTTTAAGAACACAGCTGCTCTTTTTGAGAAAGTCTCTTTATCTGTGTGCTTAATGTCTTCTAGGTCAAAAGTTCTAATGGCATCAAAAATTCGTTTTTCTAATTTAGAATCTTTTGTCTCCACACCTCTCTTATAGTCGCTCATGGCATCGTAAAAACTCTTAAGAGTCGCTCTAGGACTATCTGTTTTTACGGGGTGAAGAAGTTGGGAGCGATCGATTTCAGCAAAACTGGCTTGGCATAAAAGAATGCCGGCAATCACCGGCATTAATAGTTTCAAAATAGTCATTCAAAAAAATCCTTAAATTTTAGAGAGAGAAATCTGCACTTAGTCCGATAGTTAGGCCTTTATCACGTAAAGAGTCTTTATCGTAGGCAGTATTAAAATACTCTAAGTTAATGTTCACAATCGGTAACATCGTAAACATAACACCAAATTTAGTTCCGTCACCTGAATAATCCGTAGTATCAGTATCTAATTTAGCTGTGTAATAACCTGCCAAAAGATTAAACGGAATCACTGGCGGAGCAAAAATAAAAGTAGCACCTAGTCTTGAAGAATCAGCACTTTTTGTAGCTCCGCCAATTTCTGCATCCAAACTACCAGCACTATAATCTAAAGCTAAAACAAAAACCGCTAAATCATAGCCAAGTCTTGCTCCGATAGTTGTACCTTTTAATCCATCAACGTTGATACCGCTGGCATCTAAAGACAAAGCATTGTAATCCATTTTTGGCTCAATATAGAAACCTGCCATAGATTGGGCTGAGTAAAACGATATTCCTGCAATTACAAAAAATAAGGTCCAAATTCTTTTCATAAACACTCCTAGCTGTTCTTGTTTAATTAGCCTGGTAATTATTTCTCAACTAACACTAGTAAGGCTAGATAAAATTCAGGAAAATAGGCAAAATGACATTCCGCTTAACAGACAAAAAGCTTTGTATTATCTTAGGTTTAGCAATAAACAGAGAGTTTAAAGCAAAAAACGCGACGGGGGTCGGCTTTTTTTGCGAAATCAGGAGAAGGAAATGTCAGAATTTTTAGCAGTCCTCGTGGATTACGCGTGGGGCTTACCACTTTTAGTACTTTTAATGGGTGGCGGTATCGGATTGGTAATCCACTCTCGCTTCTTACCACTGACCGGCTTTTTACACGCTTTTAAAATTGTTAGCGGAAAATTTCATCACGGCCAAAAACAAGCCATTGGCCAAATCTCTCACTTCCAAGCTTTAAGTAATGCCTTAGCTGCAACGATTGGAATGGGAAACATTGCTGGTGTGGCAGTGGCTATATCTCAAGGTGGGCCAGGGGCTATCTTTTGGATGTGGATTGCTGGCCTTATAGGGATGAACACCAAATTTTACGAATGTACATTAGCCTTACTATACAGAGGTAAAGACTATAAAGGTGAAGTTCAGGGTGGTCCGATGTATGTCATCGAAGAAGCCTTAAAAGACAAGTTAGGTGGACTCAGCAAGTTTCTAGCTTATTTCTTTGCAATATGTGGTCTAATCGGAACATTATGCTTGTTTCAAGTTAACCAGCTAAGCGCCTATGTTGTTGATCAGTTCTTTTCCGCTCATGCCGAAAGCTTTCAATTTAATGTTAAAGTTGCAGTAGGTGTATTTAGCGCAGGTCTTGTATTGTGGACTCTATTAGGTGGCTTAAAAAGGTTATCTAACTTTACCGCAAAAATGGTTCCAGGAATGTGTTTACTCTACGTAATCAGCTGCGTTTATATCTTGTTTTACAATATGGAAAACATTCCTGTGATGCTGAAACTCATCTTCACCGAAGCTCTTGGTTGGGATTCCGTTGCCGGCGGTATTTCTGGGGAAGTAATTCGAAGAGTTTTAAACATCGGTATTAAACGGGCCGCTTTCTCAAATGAAGCAGGGGTTGGTACGGCTCCAATGGCCCACTCCAATACAAAAACCTCAGAACCAGTTTCTGAGGGATATGTAGCTATGCTCGGACCCTTTTTAGATACAATTGTTGTTTGTACGCTAACAGCTTTAGTAATTCTTGTAAGCCTAAGCCCTGCTGAAATGAAAGATGCAGACGGAATCGTTATGACAACGAGAGCCTTTGAAAATGCCTTGCCAGGAATTGGTAACTACTTTCTTGGTGCCGCAGTTTTATTATTTTCTCTTTCGACAATGATGGGATACTCTAACTACAATCAAAAATGTTGGGACTTTGTTTTTCGTGGAAAATTCATTTTTAACGACACCTTTTTTAAAATTTGGTTTTGTGCCACGATTTTATTTGGAGCCATTAGCGCAGGCGATGACGTGGTAAATATACTAGACATAGGCTTTGCCTTCATGGCAATCCCCAATATGCTGGCAACAATTATGCTTGCGCCTAAAATTAAAGCGGCGCTACTTGAGTACAACAATAAGTACTTAAAATAGGTCGAAACATTACTTTGGTAGCGAATCACTACCAAAGTGTAATATTTCAAATAAAAAGCTCTTTACTTTTGGTTAAGAGCTTTTTTTTATTGAAGGAATCCCTAAACCTCAATCTAGATTGTACCGATTTAGAAGAGGGAGATTCCATGTTAAACAAGAACTTAAAAGATCGCTTCAACAGCTATTTAGTAGGCTTTGCCTTAGTTTTATGTGGTCTATTGTTCTTGAACAGCTATTACCAACATAGCCAGTTAGAGATCTTAAATTCAAATTGGATAGAAAAATCAAAAGAAGAGCCAGAACTGAGTGATCTCCTTGAAAAAGTGAATCGCAATATGGGATTCGGTGGCTACAGTCATTACCTTCAAAAGTACATTACAAGTAAAGAGCTACAACACAAAATGCTAGCCATCAGTAAAGCTGAGAACACAGTAAGTAGCCTAAGTCTATTGGCGGAAAAAGCAAACAGTCCAGAAATTACTACAAACATTGAAATCATCAAAAACAATATCAAAAAGCAAATCGAACAAATAAACAACGAACTCTATACCAATAGCAAAGATAAGGACTTTGATAGCATTAAAGCCCTAGAAGAAGTTTCAAAGGCAATTAAAGCGCGTAGAAAATTAGTTCAAGATGAACACTCTCGGATCATACAAAAATTCCAAACACAAATCATATACTCAAACTTTGCCTTGGGCCTATTGATTGTCTTTTTGATCTATATCAGCATTTTAAAGGTAAACAGAGACCATCAAAACATTGATGAAAACATGCAAATTCTAAACTTCGTGCAAAATCGCAGTGGTGAATCCTGGTGGACCTGGCAAATGCTTAAAGACGAAATGGAAGTATCAAAAAGCTTTTGGAAAGCCTTAGGTTATAAAAAACCACTGAAAAAAATCCATTTTTCAGAATGGCAAAACTTGGTCCATCCCGAAGATTTAGAACAATGCATGGAACACTTTAAAATGCACTGGGAAAGTGAGGGTAGCTACCCCATCCAACAAACACTGAGAATGAAACACAAAAGTGGTCATTGGATACATTTTTTAACCAATATAGCGGTCATTGAATGGTCCAAAGACAAAAGCCCTGTTAAGATGATGGGAGCTCATTCAAATGTAAACAAGCTAGTTGTAACGCAACAAGAATTAGCGCAAGAAAAAGAAAGAAAAAGCTTTTACGAAAAGCTCTCCGCTGTCAGTCACCTAGCCGGCAGCATCGCTCATGAGATTAATAATCCACTTGCTATTCTATCTGGACACAGCCGAGTTTTAAAAACACTTACACTTAAAAACCGAGTGGAAAGTAAAACCTTCTTAGACTCCATCGATACCATGGATCAAACCATCTTAAGAATTGGAAACATAATTAAAAGCCTTCGAAGCTTAACTAGAGATAACTCGCAAACAGAAATACAAAATTTTTCTCTAAAAGACTTGATTGATGAAGTGGTGGTTCTTTGCCAAGACAGAGCCAGTAGAACTGACTGTTATATAGATACTGAGTTAACCCAAGGGATATTCGTCAGTGGACGTCGTACTCAAATTGGACAAGTTTTTATTAATTTATTTAACAATTCCTTTTCCGCCCTTCGAGAGTTAGACAATAGATGGATTCGTATCGAGGCCTTGGATCTACACGACAAAACCGTAATCTATTTTACAGATTCTGGTAATGGCATTCCAGAAAAAGATCAAAACCAAATTATGGAAGCCTTTTTTACAACCAAGAAAACTGGTGAAAGTACTGGCATTGGACTAAGTACTAACAAAAGCATCATCGATTTGCATAGTGGTGAATTTTACCTAAACACAAGCAGTGAAAACACTAGCTTTGTCATTGAACTTCCTAAAGTATCAAACTCTAACTTAAAATTAGTTGCAGAAGAAAATGACCAAAAAATAAGTTCTTAAAATTTAGTTTATAATTTTTTAGCTCTAGAAACTTCAGCCTGCTCGTTCCTGAAGTTCTCAAGCTTTTTGTATATAGCACCATCAGAAACAGCTAAGATACGAAGTGCCAATAAACCAGCATTAAAAGAATTATTAATAGCGACAGTAGCAACCGGAACACCTTTGGGCATTTGCACAATGGACAGCAGTGAATCCATGCCATCTAAAGTTTTAAGTTGCACTGGCACACCAATCACTGGAACCGAACTGAGAGAGGCTAACATTCCTGGCAAATGAGCCGCTCCGCCTGCTCCAGCGATTATTAGAGAATAGCCTTTCTCTTTTGCCTCTTTACCAAAAAGAATCATATCTTCCGGTGTCCTATGAGCAGACAAAACCCTAGCTTCACACTCCACGGAAAAATCCTTTAAAAGCTCTACAGCCGCCTTCATTACCGGAAAATCTGAATCACTTCCCATTACCACTGCCACTTTCATAGTTTAACCTCTTTCTGTATAAAGTTAAGTCGCTCTGTCATTTTGTTTTTATCATTACCAAGAACATTTAAGTGCCCCATCTTTCTACCCAAACGAGACTGCTTTTTATTGTACAGATGAATAAACTCACCTTTTAAAAGTTCGGGAAAAGCACTGCTCTCCCCTTCCTCTAAATTACCCAATAAATTAATCATCATAGCTTTTTCTGCCAAAAGCTCAAGTCTTGGAAAATCAAGCCCAAGTATAGCTGCTAAATGCAAATCAAATTGGGAATAGTTAAAAGCATCCATTGTGTAATGGGCACTATTATGTGGCCTAGGAGAGCATTCGTTATAAAGAATTTCTCCGTTCATGCATTCAAAAAACTCTACACTCATTATGCCATGATAGTCTATTTTGTTAGCCAGCAATTGGCAGCTTTCTTCAATGATGTTTTTTTGTTTTTCAGTAAGCTCAGCCGGAAACTCTACCCTAATACAAATTCCGTTTTTTTGAATGCTTTCTACAATTGGATAAAAAATAAATTCATCGTTCTTTTTAGACCTAGCAAAACTAATTGCCAATTCTCTTTTCAGTGGGACAAAGTCTTCAATGATATATTTTTTTTGAGCATCCATATTCGCTAGAAAAAATTCTTTGTCTTTTTCATTACGAATCAAAAAAGTACCATAGCCATCATAACCACCTTTGATGGCCTTAATCACCGATGGCACTGTAATTTGCTCTGTAGCTTCTAATAAGGAGAACTTTCCTATCGCTATACCTAATTCTTGGGCCAAGTTTTTTTCAGAAAGCTTATCTCCGATAGTAAGAAGCGTATTTGCAGAAGGTAGAAACTTAGATTTCTCAAAATTTACTAAAGCGGAAAAATCGATAAACTCATTTTCAAAAGTACAAAGTTTGCATTGCTCAGCAAATGTTAGAATATCATTAGAGCTGTAGATATCCCCTACAATATGTTCGCCTAAACCCAGGCAAGGACCATCAAAATCTTTTCCTAAAAAAGCAATTGATAAGCCTTTTGCTAGCTTTGCTTCAGCAAGCATCTTTGCTAGCTGCCCATCTCCAATGATACCAAGATCAAACATAAATTCTCCTGTCACAGTTATTACAGAATTTCGAAAAGCATACAAGAATGACTTCATGAATCACTAAAGATTTTTTATTGCAAAGAATTGATTTGATCGTAAAGTAAAGGGCGTAAACTTCCAAACAATAAGGACTGCGTTCATGTGTGGTGTAATCGGTATCGTCGGATCAGCAGCAGCTGCCGAAGAAGCTTACCAAGCCCTTCTCCTCATGCAACATCGAGGACAAGACTCTGCTGGGATTTTAACAAACGACTCATACGACAACAGCATACATATGCACAGAGGCTCAGGCCTTGTAGATCAAGTCTTTGATGCACAAAAACTCAATCAGTTGCGAGGACAAATTGCCATTGGCCACACTAGGTACTCAACCATTGGCGATATCAAAGAAGGAGACATTCAACCTTCGACAATCAATTTTCCCTTCGGTATTTCCCTAGCACATAATGGTAATGTGGTGAATGTAGATGAAATTCGTGAATACTTGAAAGAAAAAAGAAAAAGATTTATTTTTTCAAACAATGATTCTGAGGTAATGATCAACCTAATTGCCGACGAACTAGTAACGCAAGGATTTGAAAACTTTTGCTTTGAGCATTTGAAAGTCGCTATAAAAAGCCTTTTTACAAAAAGCAAAGGGGCATACTCCGTCATTGGCTCTTTGAGCGGCAAAGGCTTCTTTGCATTTCGTGACCCAAGAGGCATACGCCCGCTTGTAATGGGAAAAAGAAAATACAACACTAATCAACAGGCTCCTGAAAGGGAGTCTTTTTGTTTTTCCAGCGAATCTAATACCATTAACTATTTGGAATATGAATTTCTCAGAGACTTAGATCCTGGTGAACTGATTTATATCGACCAGGATGGAAACTTTTTTAATGCAATTCTTGAAACACAAGAAATGAAAAACTGCATGTTTGAATGGATTTATTTTGCCAATCCAGAGTCCACCTTAAGTGGAAAAAATGTTTATAGTGCACGAATTGGCTTGGGAAAACTACTAGCAAAGAACCTAAAACAGGCCATTGATAAAAAGGAAGTGGAAGTTGATGTTATCGTTCCTATTCCCGAAAGTTCTCGAGTAAGTGCAATCGCTCTTTCTGAAGAAAGTGGAATACCTTATCGCGAACTACTAATCAAAAACAGATACATCCAAAGAAGCTTTATACTTAACAGTCAAAAATCAAGAGAAAAAGCCGTACGCAGAAAGTTAAGCCCAGTTAAAGAAGAAATTTTTGGTAAACATGTATTGCTTGTAGATGATTCCATTGTTCGAGGAACTACATCAAAACACATCATTGAAATGATAAGAAAGTGTGGAGCAAAATCTGTAAGCATCGCTTCTACCTGTCCACCTATATTACATCCCTGCTTTTATGGCATAGACTTTCCCTACGAAAAAGACCTTATAGCCTTTGGAAAAAGCATGAAAGAAATCCGTCTTGCAATCCAGGCAGATAGAATCTTTTATCTCCAATACGAACAACTTTTTGAAGCTCTTGAAAGTAAGAATATATGCACCGCCTGTTTGGATGGCGAATATCCAGTGAGCATCCAAGGCGCTACAAAGTTTTTAAAAAATCGTGAAAAAATAAGTTTAAAGAATGAGGCGAATACCAATGAAAACGCGTAAAGCTTCGGTGAAAAATTTGTATTTTTATGCCGATAAAATTGAATTTGAATTTTCTGATCGCTATTCAATATTTGACTGGGGGGAAATGCCAGATCAAATCCCTGGTAAAGGTCAATGTCTTTTAAATATTGCCAAACACTTTGACCACTTACTCAACGATAACTCTTTTAAAACGGCTACACTTGGTTTTGATAGTCAAAAAATGAGCCAAAGATTATTTCCAGCATTTCCACCAAAGATTGAAGCTAAAACTTTTACTTACAAAAAATTAGATCCCAAGAACAGTAGTTATCTAGTGCCTCTAGAAGTTATTTTTCGATTTGCTCTCCCAGAAGGAAGCTCATTACTAAAAAGAAAACCAGAATTAAAAGAAAGCTGCATTAATGGTATTTTTCTTCCTGAATGTTATATTGAATTTAGCACCAAACTTGAGCCTAGCGACCGCTACCTTAGCGAGCATGAAGCACAGCAAATTAGCTCTCTTGACTCGACTAACTTTAGCATCCTGAAAGAAAAAACCTTAGGAGCGGCAAAACTACTACAAAAACATCTTAGCGAAAAAAACCTAGAACTATACGACGGGAAATTTGAATTTGCCTGGGACCATAAAAAACAAGAACTAATTTTTATTGATAGTATTGGCATTGATGAACTTAGAATCAATGCAAAAGGACTAAAACTATCGAAAGAGTATTTAAGATCCTTTTATCGGAATACAAAATGGTTCGATGACCTAAGCAAAGAAAAGCAGCAATCTACGAATTGGAAAGAAAAAATGTTGGCAGAAAACAACCGCCCGCAGAATCTATCCCCTGAATTAATAGCGGCAGGAGTTAAACTCTATCAACTTGCAGAAGCAAGTATAAAAAATGAATTAGATAGCTCTAAAGTGAATGAGCTTTTATACTTTCAAAAATCTAGAAAGGTTTTTGTTTTAGGAGATGGCGGCAGAGAACATGCAATTATCAAAAGCCTAAACAACTCCCCTCTAACTAGCCAAATTTATTTAAATACTAAAAAGCAACTAGACTACCCTGAGCACAAATTACGTAAAGTCTATTATTCGAATAAAGAAGAATGCTTGGAGTTCTTGAAACAAGAACAAATTGATCTAGTGGTAATCGGGCCAGAGGCATATTTAGAACAAGCTTATTCTGATTATTTCAGACAAAACTCTTTTCCTGTTTTCGGTCCGTCACAAAAGGCAAGCCAAATTGAAAGTTCAAAAGACTTTTCTAAAAAAATCATGTTAGAAGCCAATATACCTACAGCTGAAGCTAAAGATTTTGAGTCGGCTGAACAGGCTATTCAATATATTCAAGAAACACCTACAGAAAAAATGGTAGTTAAGGCTGATGGCCTCGCCGCAGGAAAAGGGGTTTTTGTTTGTGATAATAAAACCCAGGCCTTAGAAGCTGTAAACCTATTGATGCTCGAAAAAAGCATTCCTGGCGGAGAGAAGATATTAATCGAAGAAAGAATGTATGGGCCAGAGTTTTCAGCCTTTGCTTTATTTGACAAAGAAAGCTTTAAGTTTTTAGGAACCGCCTGTGATTATAAGAGAATTTTTGACGGCAACAAAGGTCCTAACACTGGCGGAATGGGAACATACAGCCCCTCAGATTGGCTAAGCGAAGAAGACATAGAGTTTACTAAAAATAAAATTTTCTCACCGCTTTTAAATTATTTTAAAAAGCATAAGCTTGATTATATTGGTGTGGTTTTCGCTGGTCTTATGAAAACAAAATCCGGAATACGAGTGATTGAGTACAATGCACGCTTTGGAGACCCTGAAACACAGAGCCTCTTACCAAGAATAGAAAACGATTTTTTCTACCTACTAGATCATTGTGCAAATTCTAAGTTAAATAAAGTAAATGAAATATCTGAAAAAAATCAAACTTGTCTTCACCTCGTATTTGCATCAGGTGGATATCCTGGAATCGACGGCAAAGCTTTATCCCTTGGTAACGAAATCTCCATTTCAGAAAACCTTAAAAGCCAGGACTGTTATTTTGCAGGCTTAGACCTAAAAGACGGTAAGTTAGTTAACACAGGTGGTAGAGTTTTAGGAATTAGTCAGATGGCCAAAACTCGAAAAGAGGCAAAAGAAAAAGTCTATGCTTTAGCAAAAAATATAGAGTTTAAAGATATGCAAATCAGGAGCGACATTGGTGAATAGCTGCAAATATTTGATCTTGGCCTCTGGAACAGGGAGCAATGCAGAAGCATTGATGAAAACGGCGAAAGAAAACAATATTAACGTCTGTGGCCTTTTTTCAGACAAAAGCAATGCCGAAGTTTTAACGAAAGCAAAAAAATATGAAGTTAAAACTTTCACCACAGAAGAAAAAGACAATAAAGATGAGATTTTTTTTAAACTATCTCAGGTAATAGAAGAATTAAAACCAGATTGGCTATTACTAGCCGGTTTTATGAGAATATTGCCAACTAAGATTTTGCAAAGATTTTTCGACGAAGAACTACAGCAGTACCGAGTAATTAACATTCACCCTAGCCTACTACCTAAATATCCGGGCCTAGGTGGATACAGGCAGGCTTATGAAAATGGAGATACATCCACAGGCTTAAGCATCCACTTTGTGGACGAAGGATTAGACACTGGCAAACTGATTTTACAAAAAAGTTTTTCCATTGCTGAGTCTAAAAACTTAGAAGAAGTGATTGAAAAAGGCAAAAGTTTTGAAAATAAATACTTTCCAGAAATTTTATTAAAAATACATAACGGAAACAAAAAGGACTTACTCAATGAACTATCGTTTTGAAGTAGTTAGTAAAGAAAAATACAAAAGAGAAAAACTTAAAAAATCAATGCAGAAAGACTTTCCAAAACTTATGCTACAGTCAGTCTTAGAGGGGAAAATCTTTAACATAGAATCTTCTCAAGAACTTTCTCAAAAAGAGCTTTATGAACTTAAAAACGAAATCCTTCACGACCCAGTAACTGAATATATCTATGGCTACCAAGAAGAATCTAGCTTACAAGACACTGGCTACTACTGCGAGATACTACTACGCCCAGGTGTTACAGACAATAGCGGTGCTGGTCTCAAGGAGGCATTGAAAATCTTAAAACCAAATTGTGAGTTTGAAGTCTCTAGCGGAAAACTTTTTCATATCCATAGTCAAGATGAGATTAGTTCAGAAGAATGCCTTGAGTTTATGAATGAATATTTTGGCAATTCACTTTTACATATCATCAATGCCTACCCTGCAAAACAATACCTAGAAAAAAGACCCAGCCTCTACCATATGCCTAAAGTAGAAAAACAAAGGCCTGAAACAAAATTCTATAATCTAAATGAAAGCGACAGCAAACTTTTAGAATGGTCTAAGGAAAATTGCTGGGCATTGGATTTAACCGAGCTAAAATGCATACAAACGTATTTCAATAAAACTAAGGTGCTAGAACAAAGAAAAGAAAAATCTCTTGGTCAAAACTTAAGTGATGTTGAAATGGAAATTTTGGCGCAAACTTGGAGCGAGCACTGTAAACACAAAATTTTTTCCGCCAATATTGAATACTCTGAAACTGACACCGGAGTTTTTAAAAAGTTATCCAATTTAAAAGTAAATGGTCTATTTCCTGATTTTATTCGTTCCACTACTGAGGAATTAGAAAAATCTGGCGAAGCGAATTACCTAGTCTCAGTTTTTAGTGATAATGCTGGAATAGTCCGTTACGACGAAAAAATGGATGTTTGCGTAAAGGTAGAAACACATAACTCCCCTTCGGCCCTTGATCCCTATGGTGGCGCTCTAACTGGAATATTAGGCGTTAACAGAGACATTCTTGGAACTGGGATCGGCGCAAAGCCAATTGCAAATATGGATGTGTTCTGTTTTGCAGATAAGACTTTAGCAGATAGAGTTGGTCTACCTGATCGTATTTTACATCCATCCAGAGTTTTAGAAGGGGTTCACCTTGGCGTTGAGGATGGCGGAAACAAAAGCGGTATTCCAACTATAAACGGTAGCATTCATTTTGATGATTCTTACGCGGGAAAGCCTTTGGTCTACGTAGGTACAATTGGCGCCTTACCTCCAAGCACCGAACACTATCCTCAAACCCATTTAAAAAACCAAAAAGCTGGTGACTACATCGTAGTAGCTGGCGGTAGAGTTGGTTCTGATGGAATCCACGGCGCGACTTTTAGCAGTCTTGCATTAGATGAAAACGCACCTGCAACCGCCGTACAAATTGGTGATCCTTTTACTCAAAAAAAATTATCAGACTTTTTATTAGAAGCTAGAAACCAAGGACTATATAGCTCATTAACTGATAATGGCGCTGGAGGAATAAGTTCTAGTGTTGGCGAAATGGCCGAATTAACTGGTGGTGCTAGAATCCAACTCGAAAAAGTTCCATTAAAATATGCAGGACTAGCGAGTTTTGAAATTATGATTTCGGAAAGCCAAGAAAGAATGAGTTTTAGCGTAGCGCCGCAAAAACTAGAGAGCTTCTTAGAACTCGCTAAAAACTTTGAGGTGGAGGCCTTTGAAATAGGAAACTTTACCGATACTGGTTTTTTAGAGGTAAGTCATGACGGAGAGTGCTTGGCATATTTAGATTTAGAATTCATGCACAAGGGGCTTCCAAAAAAGAATTTGAAAGCTACTTTTTCGGTAAAAGAAAATCCTTTCAAAGCCTGGCATGGAAAAGATTTTCGAAAAAAACTTCCTAAAAACACAAAAGACTTATTTATGGAAGTCTTATCTCTACCCAACATCGCTTCAAAAGAAAATTTGGTTAGAAACTATGATCACGAAGTTGGAGCAGCAAGCTACGGAAAACCCTTTGTTGGTAAAAACTCAGATGGTCCTAGTGATGCAGGTGTAATTGATATGTCTGCTCATGGTGGCTCTGATAATAGTTTACTCGCAGTTAGTAATGGCTCTCAAAATCTTTTTGCTAAAGAAGACGCCTATTTTGCCGCCATCGCTAGTGTTGACGAATGCGTCAGAAATTTGGTAGCAAGCGGAGCAGACCCAGAAAAGCTATCCATTTTAGATAACTATTGCTGGCCTGATCCTATTCCATCAGAAACAAATCCAGATGCAGAACATAAAATGGCCCAGCTCGTGAGAAGTTGCTACGCTTTAAAAGAAATTGCTATACAATACAAAGCACCTTTGATCAGCGGAAAAGACTCAATGAAAAATGATTTTATCGGCAAACATGAAGGAAAAAACATAAAAATTTCGGTGAGCCCAAGTTTGTTAGTAACAGGTGTTGCCCCATTAAAAGAAGAACACTTCACCACAACAAACTTTAAAAATCATGGTGATACAATTTATTTAATTGGCAATAAATTATCCAATGAACTTTATGCCGGGGAATTTACTAGAAACTTTTTAATCGACCTAGATGAAAGTATTTTTCCTAAATATGATCTAGAAGAAAATTATAAACTCTATGAAGATATCCACAAATATTGTGGAAAACTCAAGTTTTCAAGTTTGCATGATATTTCAGAAGGTGGCCTATTCAGCGCCCTTTCTGAATCTTGTTTTGGTGGAAAGCTAGGAGCGAAGTTGCTTGTATCTAGTAAAAACTTAAGCCTACTTTTTAATGAAGGTTTAGCTAGGTTTATTGCTAGTATTCCGCAGAAAGATGAAGCTAATTTCGAAAATGCGTTTTCAGAACACAGTTTTACAAAACTCGGATCCGTATCTGAACATTACACCCTTGAATTTAATGATGAATTAATCAGTTTAAAAGACTTAGAAAAAGCCTGGAAGGAATCTGTAAATGCATAATCCAAAAGTACTTATTTTTTCAGGCAATGGTATTAACTGTGAAAAAGAATCTGCTCAGGCTTTTTTAAATCTTGGGGCTAAAGTAGATTTTGTTCGTTTGAAAGAATTAGAAAATGAACCACAGATGATTTTAAATTATAATATCTTAATGTTTCCAGGTGGGTTTTCCTTTGGGGATGAATTAGGTTCGGGGCAAATTTTTTCTTACCGTCTTAAAAAATCAATCAAAAATCATTTAAAACAATACCTTGATAACAAAGGCTTAATCCTCGGAGTATGCAATGGTTTTCAAATCCTCAGCAAACTTGGGGTCTTCGGTGAAAACTTGGCACTGAGTCTAAGCTATAACCAATCAGGTCGCTTTATCAATCAATGGGTAAACTTAAAGGTTGAACCTGAAAATCGTTGTGTTTGGCTTAAAGACATTCAAGCCGAAATTGCAATGCCAGCCAGGCATGGCGAGGGAAGGTTTGTGCTAGGAGAGGAGCAAAATTCACAATACCAAAAACTACTCTCTAATGGACAAATAGTTTTTAAATACGCTGAAAACATTAACGGTTCTGACTTTGACATAGCAGGTATATGTGACGAAACAGGACAAATACTTGGACTAATGCCACATCCAGAGGCCGCACTGAAACCTGGGATCAATCCCTTTAACAGCGAAAAGCTCTGCCAACAAATTTTTAAGAACGCCGTGGAATATTCAAGAGCATAAAAGGAAAACTCATGAAAATAAAAACTGCATTAATTAGTGTTAGCGACAAAAGCAATTTAGACTTGATTGCAGATTTCTGTAAAAGAAATGACATTCAAGTCATTTCTACAGGTGGTAGTTTTGCCAAACTAAAGGAGCTAGGTCTAGAGGCCACGCCTATTGAGCAAATCACCGGAAACCCTGAAAGCTTCGATGGTAGAATGAAAACCATAAGTTTCCAAATTGGTTCGGGAATATTATTTGATCGAGGATTAGAATCACACATTCAACAAGCTCAGGATCTTAAAATTACAGCAATTGATATGGTAGTTTGTAACCTCTACCCTTTTGAAGAAGTTGCGAAATCAAGCAATGATGAATCAAAAAGGATTCAAAACATAGACATCGGAGGCCCCACAATGATTCGTGCGGCCGCTAAAAACTTTGAACATGTTGCGGTTTTAAGTAACCCACTTCAATACCAAAGCTTCGTAGAAAACTACGAAAATTCAAAACTGGATCGAGAGTACCGAAAAGACTTGGCAATAAGTGCATTTAAAATGACCGCCACTTACGATCAGTTTATCGTAGAGAGTTTCTTAGAAGAAAGTTCTGAGCATTTAACAAAGCCAGTACTAGGAGAAGAAAAAAACTTACGCTACGGTGAAAACTCTCATCAAAAAGCGCAATTTGTCCAACTGAAAAAACATCCTGAAAACAACCTCTTTAATATAGAACAGCTCCATGGAAAAGAACTTTCTTTTAATAACTATTTAGATATGGATGCTGCTTGGAAATCTTCATGGGAAGTAAAACTATTAAATGATTTAGAGCACGCAGTTAGCGTAGTAAAACACAATAATCCTTGCGGCCTATCCGCTTCGGGCGATCAATTAGAAGCATTGAAACACGCATGGTTGGGCGATCCAGTTAGTGCTTTTGGCTCCATCATTGGTTTTACCTCTGAAGTTAATAAAAATTCAGCGGAGTTTTTAGCAGAAAAATTTGTTGAAGTGATCCTAGCGCCAAGCTTTTCCAAAGAAGCCTTTGAAATTTTAAGCCAGAAAAAAAATCTGAGATTAATTAAAACCAGTAGCAGAAACTTAAATGAAAAAGAAGCTGTATATCGTAGCATTTGTGGTGGATTACTAGTCACAGAAGAGGACCAAAAGTATGACACCGAGTTTGTTGTCAAAACCAAGAAAAGCCTTCCGGAAGAAATGAAAAGCTTAAGGAGTTTTGCCAGCACCTGTGGAAAATATTTAAAATCCAACGGCATTTGCTTAGTGCAAAAAACAGAAAATAACACCTTATGGATGGTCGCCGCAGGCATGGGACAACCAAACCGATTGGAGGCTTTGGAAAGATTGGTAGTTCCAAGGTTTAACGACAAAGAAAACTTAAACATGAATGATTCGCTACTATACAGCGATGCATTTTTCCCTTTTAAGGACAGTATCGAAATTGCAAACTCCGTTGGCGTAAAATACATTATTCAGCCAGGAGGAAGTATCCGTGATGAGGAAGTCATAGAGGCTTGTGATCAGTTCGGCATCGCAATGGAATTTACCGGTACAAGACACTTTAGACACTAAGGATTGAAAATGGATTACAAAGAAGCTGGCGTAGACATTGAAAAAGGCAACGAGTTCGTCGATCGAATAAAATCTCTAATGATCGACATGAAAGACGATCGCGTAGTAGATAGCATCGGTGGCTTTTCTGCTCTCTACAAAATGGATGAAAATCGCTTTATAAGCGCGGCCACTGACGGAGTTGGGACAAAGCTTTTGTTGGCTATCGAAACCGAAACCTACGACAGTATTGGTTTTGATCTGGTTGCTATGTGCGTAAATGACCTCATTTGCAATGGCTCTCGTCCTTTGTTTTTTCTAGATTATTTTGCCACTGGAAAGTTAAATCTGCAAACTAGCGAAAAAGTACTTAGTGGCATCATCAACGCATGCAAGGAAGCGGCTTGCTTTTTGATTGGTGGTGAAACCGCAGAAATGCCAGACCTTTATTCTGAGGGGCACTTTGACCTTGCTGGCTTCGCCATTGGTGAGGTTTTTAAGAAAGACTTGTTGAGTGCAGACAAAGTAAAAGTCGGTCACAAATTAGTTAGTATAGCCTCTAGCGGCTTTCATTCAAATGGCTACTCTCTAGTAAGAAAACTTTTAAAAAAGGATGAAACAGAACTAAAAAAAGACCTTCTCGAACCTACCAAGCTATACGTAAGACCACTACAAAAGATAAGACAAGACTACCCTGGCTTAATTACGGGGCTTGCAAATATCACCGGCGGAGGCGTCGAAAACATCGAGCGCATGAATCCTCAGTTAAAATATCGCTTAGACAAAGTCCCTGCCATTTCCGAGCTCCCCAAAGCAATGCAAACAATCATTGAAAGATCTGGTCTACAAGAATCTGAATTGTATAAAACCTTTAATATGGGCATGGGAATGGTTGTAGCAACACAAGATGCAGAACAACTAATAACAGCTTTAAGTGATTTGGACTTAAAATCGCAAATTATCGGAGAAGTGATCTAGCGCTTTGGAAGAAGTGTTTTAAAATTGAATCAAAAAGTTAGCGTACCTGTGAAGCTTCACTCTCTGGTCGAACCGATTTCTTTTCCTGCTTAAAGGACTGCACACAAAGGTCTTCCTCTGGTGATTGGCAACAGCGTACCGCTTCTTGACCCAATAACTTTAAACTTCTGTAATCTTTGGCCATGTATTGGTTATTAGTGGTTTCTTCATTTTTTGAGTTAAATTCCATTCTACGATCCACATTTCCAAGGCCATTACCACTCATTACCTTATCCCTTGCTTCAAAGCTAATGATATTCCCTATTTTATCAGAGCGGATTTTCAGGCGCTGCTCTTGGCTACCGCCACGTTTAACATCTATAATGGTGTAAGGTGGATTGCATTGTAAATTAAAAGGTTCAACATTTTTAAACATGCTTTCATGTAATGCTTCGTAGTAGGCACATATGTCTTTGTTTTTTAAAATTTCCTCTTGTTTGCCTTCCGATAAATCTAAGAACTCTAAAGTATCGGCCTCTAATTTGGGTTCGTTATAACATTTCCCCAAAAAGGATTCCCGATTGAAATAGGAGTCGTCCAAGGTAGACTCACAATTTCCACCGGGAATGGCTTCTGACATTAAGGCTAAGGCCAGACCTATATGCCCACCCAAAACGGCAAGCCCTGCTTTTCCGCCAGACTTAGCGGCCAAATTTCCAGCGCTTTTTGAAATGGCCTTTCCACCCGCCTTAGCTTTTGACAAAAGCTTTCTCCCTTTGGAACTACTTAGAGACTTCACTCCTAGTGATGCTCGTAAGCCAGATACCCACTTACCAAAGTTTTTATAACTCGCAAAACGCCCTGCCCGTTTTAATCTCGATAAAACTGATTCTACTAAAGACTTTTCAAAGGCCGAGAGCTTTCCTTCAGCTACTTGATCTGCCGAAATCTTTCTCAGAGAAAAGCCCTGTTTGATAAGCTCAGCCACTTTTTCATATACCGACTTCACTTTCTTTTTAAGCTGCTCTTTCGTTGCTGCACCTAAGTCCTCATAAGATTTGTAATTCATCATGGATGTACGAGCACCCATTTCAGCCAATTCCCTGTCTAAGCTAAGCAGTCTTTTTTTAGCTTGAGCAAATTGGTCCTTACTCATTGAGGCATTCTTTTTAAACTCCGCCGTATCTTTTCTTAAAGTTTCACCGTCGCTTTGCTCTGTGGCTCCTAAACGCTCTAAAACCCCTTTAGGAACATTTTCCGAGCCATTGGCAATCATATAGTCAGAAATCTTTTTACGTAGCTCTGCGACCTCAGAAAGCATTGATTGATAAACTCTCTTCGCCGACCGAGAAGATCTCTTCTCAGCTTTTTCTAGAATGTCTGAAGCCATTTTATTTCTGGTAATATGAGATACTGCTTTTCCTGTTGCCAATAAACCAAGGGCACCGCAAGCATAAGCCGAGCTTTCTTGCTCACAAACAATAAACTCCTTGATATCCCCTAACTCAGCTGCTCCGATCGAACACTGGTAAGAACTATAAGGATTTGACTGCTCAGCAAGACTAGCAATGGAACAACATAATACAAATACAACTAAAAGCTTTCTCACAGCTTCTTATCGGATATCACTACAGAATCGAAAGTTTTCAAGACTTTAGGGGTGTTAATGTATCATAATGATACGTTCATTCATAAAATATAAAGAATCTAAATTCCTAGCTCAAAATTGACCTAAACCAGCTAGAGCCATCCTATTTCTTTTACACCTGCTAGCGGAAATTGTCCTTATTTGTAAATCTCTTGGCACAGAGGCCCTCAGCTGCATTTAAATTAAATTTGGCCGGAACAGATTTCGCTTTAATAGAGAGTGTAAGCATTTAGAGAGGTAAATATGTTAAATCAATTATTCAATAAATTAGTAAAAGGAAAAAGAGACATTCGCATTCGCAAAGCAGTTAACGCCGATGTTTTTGAGTTAATCTCATTGATAAAAGATATCCGTAAGGCATATGGATTACCAATTGATTTAAAAAAGAAAGACCAAGATTTACTTTCGATTGATTTTTACTACAAAAATGGAAATTTTTTAGTAGCCGAAGACGATGGTAGAATCGTTGGTTGTGCAGCCATTTTTTACAGTAAAGACGGAAGCGCTAGCATTACTAAATTTTATGTAGATCGCTTCTACAGAAAACTTGGCCTAGGAACTGAACTAGTTAATATGTTATGCGCTTATGCTGAAGAAGCTGACCAACACCAAATCCATATCAACATCCCTCACCGTATGCGTGCTGCTCAAAAGTTCATGAGAAAAATTGGTTTTGAAAAAATAAATGCTAAAATTGCTAACTCAAACTCTAGCTTTGAGAAATTCATTAAAGACCTAAGACATTAATAATACGAGGCCCCGCTCGATTATGCCTTTCACTTCCCCCGGTGAAAGGCTTTTTTGTTTTTGGCAGAATAAAAAAAGGCTCTCTTTCAAAAAGAGAGCCTAAACCAATAGAAAACAACTAGGAGATTTATGAAAATTGCAGCTCATAAATCTAGAGGATCACTCCCCATGAAATTATTAAACATCAGGGGCTGGCCCCCTTGCAAATTCATTTTTTCAAATCTTGAAATGCTAGACTATAGCCAATATCAACCATAACAAAAAAGCATAACCAATTACTGGTTATGCTTTTAATTTTGATTTATGAAATGTAAATTTCTTGTTAGGCCACGACTTTTTGGTAAATTACCACCGCAATTGCGATGGGAGCTACCACTCTAGTTAACCACATCAGCCCAAGTGCAAGAGGCTTATTACCACTCGTTACTCTCATACTATCGTCAAGACCAAGTCTCCAGCCCATGAAAAGGGAAATCATTAGTCCACCAATTGGTAGAAGGTAATGCGATGATGTTGAATCAAAAAGATCAAAAAAGTTTAAGCCAAAAACCTTAACCTCTTTCCAGTAGTTGAAAGAAAATAAGGGTAAGTAGGCCATTAAATAAATAACAAGTCCCGCTCCAAGAGTGACCTTTTTTCGGTCCTTATTAAGAGTCTCGGAAAAGTAAGTAATTGCTACTTCTAAAATCGAAACCGCCGAACTCAAAGCAGCAAACAAAACCAACATAAAGAAAATGATGGAAAGGTAATCGCCACCTGGCATTTGTGCTAATAAACCTGGTAATGTAGCAAACATTAAACCTGGTCCACTTGCCGGCTCTAAATCAAAGCTGAAAACGATTGAGAAAATAACAACCCCAGCTAAAAGCGCAATAAAGGTATCTAAGAAAGCAATCATTAGACCTGTTTTCAAAAGATCTTCTTTTTCATTTAAATAAGAACCATAAGTTAACATAGCTCCCATACCTAGTGATAAGGTAAAGAAACTGTGACCTACAGCCTCTAAAATCCCAGCTGGACTTAATTTAGAAAAATCAGGAGAAAACAAAAATGAAATGGCAGCAGAAAATCCATCAAGACTTACTGATTTTACTAACATAGCAACTAATAATACCAAGAGAGCTGGCATTAAAATTTTTGTCCAACGCTCTAATCCATCCTTAATTCCACCATAAACCATTGCAACTGTTAGACCCATAAATAGAGTATGAGAAATTGACATTCTAACAGGGTCACCTAGCATCCCACCCAAAATGTCAGAAATCTCAGCGGCTGATTTTCCCTGAAACTGAAAACTGACTGATTGGTAAAAGAAATCTAAAACCCAACCACCAACGACACTATAAAAACTTAAAATTAATATGGCTGAGATTAGTCCCATATAACCAGGCGCTGACCAAAAGGTCTTTTTATCTCCCGATAGTTTTTCAAAAGCTTTTACCGCATTAGATTGAGTCCTTTGACCAATATAAATTTCAGAAATTAAAACTGGCAAGCCAACGCATGCAATACATAATAAATAAATAAGCACAAAAGCTCCGCCACCATTTACCCCGGCAATGTATGGGAATTTCCAAATATTTCCCAAACCGATGGCAGACCCTGCTGCTGCTAAAATAAATGCTAAGCGACCACTCCAATGAACTCGTTGACCCATAAATTCCTCTCCGTATAATTCCCTCAAAGTCGTTAACCCTCAGTCTTAACGCATTGCTCGTACAAGGTCACCTAATATGCACTGCAAAATACTAAAGCTTTGTGCTTTTTTTGAAAAATATTACTCAGCTAGCCTACTCAGAGCCAGCAAAGAGTAAAATTCAGCCTAAAGCTCACATAGAGCCTTGAAAAGACTGGAGATTTCCATTTTGAAGAGCAAATAGAGCTAGAAAATCTTGGTAGGAAGCAATTACTTGTCAACAAAGACGCCATTTCCTACAGCATTTCATTTGTTTCCCTTGTTGAAAGCTTCGTGATTCCTTAGACTTAAACATCAATTGAGCAAGGAGGACAGATTGAAGTTTTTGTGGGTGGATTTAGAAATGAGCGGATTGAACGTTGATAAAGAGCGAATCATCGAGGTAGCTGCCATTGTCACCGATGAAAATTGGCAAGAATTAGCGAAATATCACCAAGTGGTTAAACAAGAACAAAAATACATCGATGGCATGGATGACTGGAACAAAGAGCACCACGGAAAATCTGGTTTAATTGATAAAATCCCTAGCGGAAAAATAGATTCAGAAGTAGAATCCGAGTTAATTCAGTTTATTGAAAAGGAATTTGCAGGCGAAGAGGAGAAACCTATCCTAGCCGGAAACTCCATTCATCAAGACCGTAAATTCATTGATAAATACTGGCCGAAACTTGCCGATAGACTCCACTATAGAATGCTAGACGTAAGCTCATGGAAAGTGGTCTTTAAAGAAATTTATGGAAAAACCCCTGAAAAAAGAAACACTCATGAGGCTCTAGAAGATATTCGCGAGAGCATTATGGAATTAAAATTTTACACAAACTTTTTAGATAAAGAAAAATTAGGAAATTAATATGGAAGAATATGTAGATGTTGTCATTGGTCAGAAAGTGGCCATTTTAGTGGATGGAAATAATATAGAAAAGAGCATTCACTCAGCAACGAAAAACCAGAATACAATGTTAAACTTTGACACCCTTATTCCAAAGCTTTTGGACAATAGGCAGTTGAATCGCATGATTTATTTTAGAGAAGGAGTTGCTATCTCAAGTAAGTTAGCAGAAAGGCTTCATCAAAATTTTCATGGAAGTGTAGCTCCTTGCCATAAATCAGCAGACATTCCCTTATCCATTAAGGCTACGCAATTGGCTGCAAAGGTGGACACGATTATTATCATGTCTGGAGACTCTGATTATGTTGAACTAGTAAGGCACTTAAAAGGCGCAGGTGTTCGAGTTGAAATCGCAGCTGTACCAGCTACAACAGCACAGATCTTAAGAGATGAATGCGACTACTACCATGAAATCACCGAAGAAGATTGGTTCACATATCACAACGCTCAAAAGAAACAAAAAAAGAAAGCTTATAAGAAAAAGAAAGCATAAATAAAAAGCCCCTAAGACTGATCTGTACCCCAAAAACGG
>DJMA01000040.1 GCA_002436415.1 Bdellovibrionaceae bacterium UBA6502
TAGAGCCGTAGAGCCGTAGAGCCGTAGAGCCCGTTTTTTCTTTTTCTGGTGTTTGATTCTTTTTTAGAAATCTGGCGATCCGGGCAGGATTCGAACCTGCGACCCACAGCTTAGAAGGCTGTTGCTCTATCCAGCTGAGCTACCGGACCGCGCTTTTGGAAAAGCCATAGTATTGATAGATTGGTTTTCAGGCAAGATCTTTTTGTGAATTGGTTAAAGACAAGGCTGTAGTTAAATCACTTTATGGATTTTTTTCTAATTTTTATGTGCTTTCAGATACTTAGCCGCCTTGGAGATAAAATGTGTTTAGCCTTTTCGTGTTAAAATAAATATAGAAAGCACTTCTCTCTCTAAAAATCAAGAAAGAGAAGCCGGCTCAATAAAGTGGCTATTTTCTACCATAATCATCAGAGTATCTAACGATATCATCCTCACCAAAATACTCTCCCGTTTGTATCTCCACAAATTCGAGAGCTTCTGACTCAGGATTTTCCATACGGTGTTTCGCATTTCGAGGGATCTCGATGGAATCCCCTACCTCTAAAATATGTTCTTCATCGTTTAAAATCACTTTAGCACGGCCACTAATTAAAACCCAGTGTTCACTGCGTTTCTCATGACTTTGGTAGCTTAAACGCTGTTTCGGGTTAATTACGATTCGTTTTACCTTAAACTCAGGTTCATCCTGTAGAACCGTATACTTTCCCCAGGGGCGATGTTCAAAAAGATGCTCTCTGATTGAGTAATGCTTATCTTTTAATTGCTGAACCACTTGTTTTACCTTTTGGCTCTCCCCTTTTTTACAAACCAGTAAGGTGTCCCCAGTATCCACAACAATCAAATCACTAACACCTACCAAAGCTACCGCTTTCGATGTGTTTGAAAAAACAAAGTTGTTCTCGGCTTGCAAACTCATGTCCACTCCACCAGAGCCTAGCTTGCGGTCAAAATGAGTTGCCACTTCATCCCACGAGCCTAAATCAGACCAACCAATATCACAAGGTACACAAGCAATGTCTTTCGTGTTTTCCATAATGGCATAATCAACAGACTCAGAGCGAACTTCAGAATACACTTCTTCTAGGTTTGAAAAGTCAGACTTTAAAGCTAACATCTTTTGCCAAATGTCATTGGCGTGTTCTTCAAACATAGAAATCATATGACTAACTTGAAACACAAAAATACCTGCGTTCCAAAAAAAGTTTCCTTGCCGTAAATACTCACTAGCAGTTTCTTCCGCAGGTTTTTCTCTAAAACCTAAACTAGCGTAAGCCTTTAAATACTCCAAACGATCTAGCTCAGTGTCATTTGTTTCTATATATCCAAAACCAGTTGCTGGGAACTTTGGTTTAATTCCCAAAGTTACAATTTTTTTTGTCTCAGCCACTTTTTGTGCAAGCTCAATGGCCTTTAAAAACTCTGTTTCGTTTTCAATGATATGATCCGCTGGAAATATACCAACGATCTCATCCATTTTTCCCTCGAGTTGCAGTTGACGACAAACTAAAGCCACTGCCGGTGCTGTGTTTCTTGGACTTGGCTCATAGAGAGTATGTTCATTTTTTAAATTTAAATCTAAAAGAGACTGCTCTGTTAAAACACGTAATCTCTCTGTGGTGATTACCCGAGTCTCCCCCAACTTCTGCAAACGTAGAAGGGTCTTTGTCATCAAAGACTCTTCCATCAAATCACAAAACTGCTTCGGATACTTTTCACGAGAAAGGGGCCACAATCTTGTACCACTGCCCCCAGACATAATCACTGGAATCATATTACCTACTTAACGTAAAAACTTTTAACTGCATTAAAAATATAATCTTGAGTCTCCTCATCCAAATAAGGATGCATCGGTAAACTCATAACCATCCCTGCCAGTTTTTCACTGTTCTCTAAAGAGATGTTACCAAACATTTTTTCATAAACTGGCTGACGATACATTGGCTTCGGATAATGAACCGCTGTAGGAACATTCTTATCTTTCAAGTGTGCCTGTAAAGCCTCACGATCTTTTACCTGTAAAGTGTATTGAGCAAAAACAGAATCACGATCTGCTTTAACCTTGGTTGGAGTTACAAAATCAGAAAGCTCTGAAAACAGCTCATCATACCTGGCCCCAATTCTCTTTCTTGCTTCGATCTCTTGCGGATAAGCCGCTAGCTTTGGTAACAAAACTGCCGCCTGAATACTATCAAATCGCGCATTCATACCAATATGTTCATGATTATAACGACTAGCTTCACCATGCATTCTTAAGCGACGCATCTTTTCGTGAAGGTCAGCGTCATTGGTAAACACTGCTCCACCATCGCCATACACACCTAAAGGCTTTGCTGGAAAGAAGCTTGTACAACCAATCAAGGCAACACCACAGCTTCGCTTCCCATTATAACTAGCTCCAAAGCTTTGAGCGGCATCCTCAATCACACCTAATTTATGTTTTTCTGCGATCGCAACGATTTCATTCATATCTGCCATTTGACCATAAAGACCTACTGGAATTATCGCCTTAGTTTTGTCAGTAATTGCCGCTTCAATTTTTGTAACATCTATTAAAGCAGTCTCTAACTCAACATCGACAAAAATTGGAGTAGCGCCAAAAAAGCTAACTACCTCAGCGGTGGCAAAGAATGAGAAGCCAGGAACAATCACTTCGTCGCCTGGGCCGATATCTAAAGCCATTAAGGCCAACATCAAAGCATCTGTACCATTACCGCAAGTAAGCGCATTTTTTGTCCCTGTGAACTCGGCCAATTTTTGTTCAGCCTCGACAACTTCTGGCCCCAGAATGTATTGGCCGTGCTCAAGGACTTTAAATATCCCCGCGTCGATTTGTTCTTTAAGTTGTGAATATTGTTTCTTTAAATCGATAAAATTGATTTGCACCTGAACTCCCTTAGAATCGGATCTGAAAGTATAAATAAAGCTAGTATCGCAAGTATTGTATCAGAATGATACAAGCACTTTTAGCTCTAATTATTGTCAAATATTTTTACACTAGAGGCTCTAAGGCAGCAATTCTATTGGGGTTTGACCTGGCACAGCATTTGTATATGTATAGGGCATAGGAGGGCATATGGCTCATTTAACAAAAGTTTTATTTGTAAATTTAGTAGGATTAGCTTTCAGCGTAGGCGCTTTCGCAGGACAGTCTACAAATCTACCTAAAAATGTAGATCTTCAAACAATTAATGAGGTTGTAAAAGTAGAGAAACAGAAACTTCCTATTGATGTAATTTCTGCGGACTTCAACTCTTTGGTTGAAGAGAAAAAAGTAGAATTGGATAGAAACTCAATCCAATTTGATGACACCCTAGAGGAGCTAGAAGCAAAAACTCTTGAAGGTGGAGAAGATAGAAACATTTTGGATGACATCCAATTGTAAACACTTGTCATGTTGTAGAGAGGAGCTCTCCTAGCACGTGATGCATAACGCACGCAATTATTCTTCTCTTAGACAGTGATCAAATTGATGAAAAAGTATATAAAAAGCTCCTAATACAACCTAGGAGCTTTTTCTTTTGAATCGATCAGAACGCATCAACCTATTGTTAGAAAAATCTAAATCAGAAATCTTAGTTATCGACGGTGCCATGGGTACCTGCTTACAAAACCTAAATCTAACTGCTGAAGACTTTGGCGGAGAAGAATTAGATGGATGTAACGAAAACCTTGTAATCACTCGCCCTGATGTCATTGAAGACATCCACTATAAGTACCTACAGGCTGGGGCTGATATTATTGAGACAAACACCTTTGGTGGAACACCTGTGGTTTTGGCAGAGTACGACCTTCAAGATCAATACAAAGAAATCAATAGCATAGCCACTCAACTTGCCGTTAAAGCAAGAGATCGATTTGAAGCAGAAAACCCAGGAGAAAGGCGTTTTGTTGCCGGTAGCATGGGGCCCACCACCAAAGCAATTTCTGTAACTGGTGGAATTACTTTTGAAGAACTAATCGAGAACTTCTACGAACAAGCAAAATACCTTTATCAAGGTGGAGCCGATTACTTTTTATTAGAAACCTCGCAAGACACAAGAAACATTAAAGCTGGATTGATCGCAATCAATCAGCTTAACGCAGAAATTGAAAACCCTCTTCCCGTAGCAGTCAGTGGTACGATCGAACCAATGGGTAGCATGCTTGGTGGTCAAGCAGTAGACGCTTTAGTCGCCTCCTTGAAGCATATCAACTTGTTTTACCTTGGCTTAAATTGCGCCACCGGACCTGACTTTATGACGGACCACGTTCGAACTATGGCTGAAATGGCAGATTGTGCTGTTGCTTGCGTTCCAAATGCTGGCCTTCCTGATGAAGATGGTAACTACTTAGAAACCCCAGCAATGATGAGCAAAGTTTTAGAGCGCTTTATGAAAGAGGGGTGGATAAATTTTGTTGGTGGTTGTTGTGGAACGACCTATGGTCACATTACTGCCTTTCGTGAAATTGCAAAAAGAAACAAAGCGAGAATACCAAATGCCGATCAAGTTTCTGACCTTTCAGGGATTGAATATTTAGCCATTGAAAATGACGGACGTCCTTACCTTGTCGGAGAAAGAACTAACGTAATTGGCTCAAGAAAATTTAAACGTCTGATCGTTGAAGAAAAGTTTGATGAAGCCTCTGAGATCGCTAAAGCACAAGTAAAAAAAGGCGCTCACATTATCGACGTATGTTTAGCAAACCCCGATCGCGATGAGCTATCAGATGTTACAAAGTTTTTAGACCAAGTGATCAAAAAAATCAAAGTACCCTTAATGATCGATAGTACCGATGAAAAAGTAATCGATGTGGCCCTAACCTACTCGCAAGGAAAGGCTATCATCAATTCAATCAATCTCGAAGATGGTGAAGAACGCTTTGAAGCGGTTGTACCATTGGCGAAAAAATATGGAGCGGCTCTTGTAGTAGGAACCATTGATGACGATCCAAAACAAGGAATGGCAGTTAGCAGAGAAAGAAAACTTGAGGTTGCAACTAGGTCTTACGACTTATTAACTAAAAAGTACGGTTTTCCTGAGGAAGACATTTATTGGGACCCTTTGGTATTTCCTTGCGCTACGGGAGATGAAAACTATGTTGGTTCAGCCGTTGAGACTATTGAAGGCATTCGCTTAATCAAAGAGAAATACCCGATGACAAAAAGTGTTCTCGGTATCTCGAATATCAGCTTTGGCTTACCTCCCGCCGGTCGCGAGGTACTAAACTCCGTTTTTACTTACCACTGTACCCAATCAGGTCTTGATTTGGCCATTGTAAACACAGAGCTATTCAAACGTTTTAGCGCCATTAGCGAAGAAGAAATTGAGCTATGCAATAATTTACTATGGAACCGCGGAGAAGACCCTGTGGCCGCCTTTGCTGATTTCTACAGAGACAAAACCGTTACCAAAACAGATAAGTCCACCCTACCACTTATGGAGAGATTGCCACAATATATCTTAGAAGGTTCCAAAGATGGTTTACGAGAAGACTTAGATGAAGCCATGCAAAGCATGAAGCCACTAGAAATCATCAATGGTCCACTTATGGCAGGAATGGATATCGTTGGAAAACTCTTCAACGAAAACAAATTGATCGTAGCCGAAGTACTACAATCGGCAGAGGCTATGAAAGCCGCCGTTGCTCACCTAGAACAATTCATGGAAAAAAATGACACCCAAACCAAAGCAAAAATATTACTTGCTACAGTAAAAGGTGATGTTCATGATATTGGTAAAAACTTGGTTGATATAATCTTATCTAATAATGGCTACGATGTTATAAACCTAGGAATTAAAATTACATCCGATCAAATTTTGGCGGCAGTAAAAGAACACGGCCCAGACATGATTGGCCTAAGTGGTCTTTTGGTAAAATCAGCCCAACAAATGATTATTACTGCTGACGATTTAGCAAAATCAGGAATTGACCTACCAATCTTAGTTGGTGGAGCCGCCTTGACCAGAAATTTCGTAAACCGAAAAATCGCTGCGGCCTATGAAGGAACCGTTGTCTATGCGAAAGATGCGATGGATGGCCTTTCGATTGCCAATAAAATCATTCAACCAGAAAGTTTCGAACAATTAAAAGCTAGTATTGCTTCAGAGATTGCTGAACTCTCCGACCTAAACGAAGCAAAAAAAGAAGAGCGCAAAGAAGTTCTCACTAGGTCCTCTAAACTATCTTTTGTCGATAATATTCCAGAGCCTAGTGACTATCAAAAGCACGTGATTAAAAATACTCCCCTAGATCTTATCTGGAAATTCATTAACCCAATTATGCTCTATGGTCGACACCTAGGTTTAAATGGAAAACTGGCTAAATTTATTGGTGAAGGAAACTTTAAAGAACTTAAAAATATGGATGGCGGACAAAAGGCCATAGAACTTTACGAAGAAGTAGAAAAGGTTAAAAAACTTTACCGCGACACACACTTTAGCGCTGGAGCCGTATACCAATTTTTCAAAGCCAATGGCGAAGGCAATACAGTTAAAATCTTCAAAAATAATACTGACGAAAGCTCTAGTCATGAAATCACCTTCCCTCGTCAAAATAAAGAAGATGGTTTGTGTTTGAGTGATTACTTAAATCGTGAAAAAGCATCTGATAACATTTGTTTCTTTTCTGTGACCTTTGGAAATGGCATTAGAGAGCTTGCCGAAAAATTAAAAAACGAAGGAAACTACCTCCACTCGCATATCGTTGCGGCTCTAGCATTAGAAAGTGCCGAAGCTTACGCAGAGTATTTGCATCAAAAAATTCGAGCTCTTTGGGGCTTTGAAGACTCAATTGATATGACAATGATGGATCGATTCCGCGCTAATTACCGAGGAAAAAGATATTCCTTTGGCTACCCAGCATGCCCTTCCCTAGAAGACCAAAGTGTTTTATTTGATCTACTGAATCCCACCCCGGATATTGGTGTCGAGCTAACAGAAGGTTTCATGATGGACCCAGAAGCTAGTGTCTCAGCCATTGTGTTTCATCATCCTGAAGCAACTTACTACTCTGTTGGAGGAGTGTGATATGAACATCATGACGACCGGCATTGGAAGTTTACCGCATATCAATATTGATAGCGCGCTAGCTTACAGCTTTCGTCATGACGTCCCCTTCCTTCCTCAACTACCCATATACAATAAAAATGAATACATGATCTATCAGGCTTTATCGCACTTGCCAGGAATTCAAAAACCTGAAAATGGCATAAGCCTGATCGACTTAAAAGCTTGGGCTAAAGACAGACAAAACTTTTTAAAACGAGCGAAAAAAGCAAAAACAAACTCTGACTACTCTAGCTTTTTACCTGATAAAGATGTCTATAGCGCGCTTCAAGCTTTTTATTTTGAAGCTGAAAACAAAAACCCGAAACTCATCAAGCTTCAAATGTGTGGTCCTTTTACGGCCGTGCAATCTCTGAAGCTTTTAGATCACAGTCCGGTAAAAGATATTCCTGATTTGGTTAATGATATTTTACTACATATAGAATTAAGCATTAAAGCTTTGATACAAAAATTTTCAACACTAGATTCGAGAATTGTATTTTTCTTCGATGAACCAGCTCTAGTCATTTACTCGAGCTACCAAGGTTTACAATATCGACTTTTTGAAAGAATATTAAAAGCCGCCAGATACTTACAAGAAAAAAACATCCAGGTTGGACTTCATTGCTGTGCTAATATTTTGTGGGAACAGGTTTTAGCCTATCCGCAACTTTTTAACTATTTGTCTTTTGATGTAAACGCCAGCTTACACTCCTTACTAGATCTGAAAGAGGAATTAACTTACTTTTGCAAGTACTCAAATTTGTCATTTGGAATCATTCCCACAGATCACCAACATAAAAGCAAATACGATCCAAAACTTACTTCAATCCTAAAAAACATAGCGCTTAGTAAAAACTCTACCCAATTCATCAGCGCCGCTTGTGGCTTAGCACACCAAAGCCTTGCCGATACGGAAGAAGTTTTTCGGTGTTTGAATATGGAAAAAACAATTTAAGACTTAAGTATTCGAAAACATTAGTAACACAAGATTTAAAAACGCCTCAGTTTTGGTGTTTTTCTCAGTGTATCGACTTTACTCAAAGCTTTTTCCTAAGAAGAAATATACTAAGATACTTTTCTTTTTTCCAAAATATGGTAAAGATAGCCTTTCATGAAATTGATTGGAGGGCAATTTGAGTCAGGAAAAAATAGAAAGTAGCCGCTTTCAGAAGTTTTTAAAATCGGTAGAATATCTCGGAAACCTATTACCACACCCAGTTACTTTGTTCGCAATTTTTGTAGGCCTAGTAATCATTGGTAGTGGTATTGCAGGTTGGCTAAATCTAGAGGTTATAGATCCAAGACCAGAAGGAGCCAAAGGCAGAGCGGCTGATGGTATCATTCGAGCAGTTAGTTTGATGAACGCCGAAGGCCTTCGCCAAATGCTCACTAAGATGGTTAAAAACTTCACGGATTTTGTACCACTAGGAACTGTCTTAGTATCTATGCTAGGTGTTGGAGTTGCGGAAAAGTCCGGTCTTTTAACAGCCATGATTCGAAGTATCGTTTTAAAAGCACCAGCACGATTCCTGACTTTTGCTGTGGTTATTGCTGGAGTTCTATCAAATACCGCATCAGAAATGGGATATGTTGTTTTAGTGCCACTTGGCGGTTACATCTTTTTAAGCGTTGGAAGGCATCCTCTGGCCGGTATGGCAGCTGCCTTTGCTGGTGTGTCTGGTGGGTATTCAGCCAATCTTTTAATTGGTACAGTTGACCCATTACTTTCTGGAATCTCTCAAGAAGCAGCCAGATTGATTGCTCCAGACTATGTAGTTCATCCTGCCGTTAACTGGTACTTTATGATGATCTCAACCGGCTTAATTGCATTTGTTGGTACATGGGTTACTCATCGTTTTGTAGAGCCAAACCTAGGTGAATATGACATTTCTCAAGCAGAAAAAGTGGTGCAAGAGTCCAATAAAATTGACCCCCTAAGTTCTCTTGAGAAAAAAGGTTTAATTTACGCAGCACTTACCACAGCCATTATGATTTTAATCGTGGCCTTCTTGGTGGTTCCAGAAAATGGGGTTTTAAGAGACCCAGTAACCGGTAGTATCTTAAAGTCACCTTTCCTAAAAGGGATTGTTGCATTCATCTTTTTCTTCTTTTTAATTCCTTCCATCGTATATGGAAAAATAGTGGGAAGTATAAAAACAGATAAAGACGTTATTGATGGCATGAGTGATGCCATGGCGACACTCGCCCTTTATATTGTATTGGTATTTTTTGCGGCTCAGTTTGTAGCCTACTTTAAATGGACAAATTTAGGAGCTATTTTTGCTGTATTGGGTGCAGATTTCTTAAAGGCCATCAACTTAACCGGTCCTGAAATTTTTGTTCCATTTATTTTAATGTGTGGTTTCGTAAACCTAATGCTAGGCAGTGCCTCGGCGCAATGGGCGGTAACAGCCCCTATTTTTGTACCAATGCTTATGTTAGTTGGCTACAGCCCTGAAGTAATCCAAGCCGCCTACCGAATCGGTGATTCAACAACCAATATCATCACTCCTATGATGAGTTACTTTGGACTAATTCTAGCCTTTGCAGCGAGATTTAATAGAAAAATAGGGATCGGAACCATCATTAGTACCATGTTACCCTACTCCATATTTTTCATGATCGGATGGACGATTCTTTTTTACCTATGGGTTTTCGTTTTTGGAATGCCGGTAGGCCCAGGAACACCGACATATTTCACACCATAAACTACATTTCTCTCAGAGGCCTTTTCCCAGAAAGGCCTTTTTTATTGATATTCAAACACTCTATTTTTCTCAAAATGAAAAAAATGAGCCGCACAGTTGAATATTAGTAAGAATCTACACAAATCAAAAACAATTTAAGGAACTATCTCTCTTAGAAATCTTCTAAAATTACATAGAACAATCTAAGAAGGGAGATTTATGCTTACTTATAAATATGACAAATCAAAAAACTTAATGGAATTTATGATCGGAGAAAAAGTTAATAAAGAAGATTACGAAAAGGTCATGGACCAATTCAGAGAAGATCTTCAAGAGGCTGAATACGTTAATGTACTTGAGCTAGTTACTGGATTCGAGGGCATAGACGCATCCGCTCTATTTGAAGATATAAAAGAAAGTATTTTGAGCGTTCCAGAACTCAATCAAAAAGTTAAGAAAGCGGCAGTAGTAGCTGACCAAAAGTGGATCCAAAGCTTTGCTTCGGTTATCAATCCTATCGTAGAAATTGATATCAAAAGCTTCTCTCCAGAGAAAGAAGAGGCCGCGAGACAATGGTTAAATTCCCATTAATTTTTATTGAACACAATTTTATTAAAAAAAACCAAGCTCCAAGCTTGGTTTTTTTATTCTTATTATCGATTTTTATTTAAGTGATCACGAATTCCTTCTGCGTACTTCGGATCACACTTTTCAAAATGCTTTAGCATCTTCTCAACTATATCACCCGGCACCGTTTCCATATTTTCGGCAATATTCATGCATAAGAGATTTTTCTGATCCTTATTCATCAAACGGAATAAATCCCCAGCTTGGGTGTAATCGTCATTCCCGTCGTGAGAATTGTATCGATCGGCATCTCCGGAAATTTTCAAAGGCGGCTCTGCCACACTAGGAGTTTCAGAAAGATCAGTAAAGTGTGAAGGCTCATAATTGTCTTTAGCTCCAAAGTTGCCATCAAAACGCATACTACCATCTCTTTGGTTATTACTTATATCACTGTGAGATCGGTTCACAGGAAGCATTTGATAGTTCGTCCCGATTCGATAACGATGAGCATCGGCATAAGCAAACAAACGTCCTTGTAACATTTTGTCTGGGCTTGCTCCAATTCCAGGAGGCATATTCGCCGGCGAAAAAGCCACTTGCTCTACTTCCGCATGGTAATTCTCTGGGTTTTTATTTAATTCAATATAACCTACATCGATCAATGGAAAATCACCATGCGGCCAAACTTTGGTTAGATCAAAGGGGTTAAAGTTTTGTTTTTCAGCATCCTCTTCTTTCATAATCTGAATTTTCATATTCCAGCGTGGAAAGTCTTTGTTTTCAATTGCCTCAAACAAATCTCTACCAGCATAGTCTGGGTCATCGGCAGCTAGTTTTGCCGCTTTTTCATTTTCTAAATTTTTTATTCCTTGGGCCGTTTTCATATGAAACTTTACCCAATGCCTTTCTCCTTTCTCGTTCCATAAACTAAATGTATGTGAACCATAACCATTCATATGACGAAAACCATCAGGTAAACCTCGGTCACTAAAGAGAATTGTTATCTGATGCATATTTTCAGGAGACTTGGACCAATAATCCCACTGTCTAACAGGATCTTTTCTTCCCGTTTGAGGGTGACGTTTTTGTGTATGAATGAAATCAGGAAATTTGATGGGGTCTCTTTCAAAAAACACTGGGGTGTTGTTACCTACCAAGTCCCAAACTCCATCTTCAGTATAAAATTTTAAAGCAAATCCCCTAGGGTCTCTGACCGTATCAGAAAATCCTCTTTCTCCAGCTACCGTCGAAAAACGTAAAAACATGGGCGTCTCTTTTCCCACTTTAGAAAAGATTTTTGCACAAGAGTAGTTAGTAATATCCTCTGTCACCTTAAAAGTTCCAAAGGCTCCCCAACCTTTAGCATGCACTACGCGCTCTGGTACCCTTTCACGATTAAAGTGAGCTAGCTTCTCAATAAGGGCTAAATCCTCTAGAAGCACAGGTCCTCTTGCACCTGCTGTTCGGCTATGTTGGTTACTTGCAACCGGAATACCAGATGCAGTAGTCATTTTTTTATCGCTCATACTCTATTCTCCTTGATGTTATTGATTTCGGTTTTTTCTATAATTTTTCTCCACAGCATTTTTGCAAAGCCAAGATAGGAACTAAAATAAGATTCTTCGCATAAAACTGTATTTTTCTTTAAATACTTAACTGCGGATTTTCTACCAAAAGACTTTGCCCAACTCATTGCTGTCATTCCTGAATGGTTTTCTAGTTTAGAATCAGCTCCATGCTTTATAAGTAATTCTAAAGCTTGTAAGTTCCCCTTAAAAGCTGCGGCCATTAAGACCGTGTTTCCCGAGTAATCCGCAGAATTAACCTCAGCTCCTAAAATCAAAAGTGCTTCTGCAAAAGCAATTTGATCGTTGTAAACAGCAAGCATTAGAGGACTATAGCCTTGGCTATTTTTTAAATTTATCTCCACCGGATTAAATTCTCTCGACTTCGCATATTCCAAAAGAGAAGAAACATCCCCTTTTCTTGCTAAGTCTCCAAGTGATTCTTTTTTAAAGGTACTCTTATAATTTTCCCAAGATCTCATTTTTACTCCTTGAATGTTGCTAGAGTAAAATAATAGTAGGCAGAGGTAAAATAAGTGAAAGCTATAAAGAAATAGAACAATTCTATTTCTAAGCTATATGTGTAGATAACTACAAACGCTTTAAACAGGCCCTAAAACAACAGAAGCCCAAACGGAATTTAATTGCGTTTGAGCTTCTCGATCTTTTAAACATTTTATCAAAAATTTCTTTAATTTTTTTTCGAATTACAAGAATTTAGTTTATTAACTCTAGGTCAAATCCATCAATCCCTTAATTTTTAAATATGCTTTTTCAAAATCAAATGCATCTCTAGCATAAGATTGCCCCGCTTTGGCAGTATTTTGACGATACTCATCGTCTTGCAAATATTTGATTAACCCCTTTTCGATCGCTTTACTCGATCTAGGTTCCACCATTTGTCCTAAATCCTTAGAAACAAGAATATCAGGCACTCCCCCTGCTTCCGTACTTATCACTGGAAGTCCCACGCACATTGCCTCTGCCAATACGATACCAAAGGCCTCTTCGTAACTTGGCATTACAAAAATATCCATAGCAGACATCCACTCTGGTACATTTTTTTGAAAACCAATCATCTGAACTTTGTTAGAAACATTGTGATTCGAGATAGTGTCTAATAGTTTTTGTCGATAGCCTTCTTCACCAGGAGTTTCACTGCCAACGATCAAAAGCCTCGCTTCAGGAAATCTTTCTTGGATATTAACAAAGGCTTGAAGAAGCTCCAATTGTCCCTTCCAAGGGTCTAGCCTACCTACTATACCTATAACCTTATTTTCAGGATTATAAGATAAGTCTTCTCTAATTTTCTCTCGAGCCGCCTGTAAGTTTTCTGTTTTTGCAAGTTCGATGGAATTCGGAATAGTAATATAACGATTTTCTTTCAACGGGAGACATTTCTTTAACTGTTCCTTTTGAATATCCGTTAATGTAATCAAGTTTTTCATTCGGTTATACAACCAACTATGAAGAAAATCTTTTTTAGAAATGTCTTTAATAAACATCTGAGCAAAACCAACTAACTCTACCTTATCCAGCCCACGCAATGCTGGAACCAGAAACCAAAGATCTTTTAAATGATGAATAAATATTTTTTCAATTTTACGCTCAATGATTATTTTTCGCATTTTACGACTAATGCTTGGAGAGAAATATTTTGCTTTCTTAAAGGAAATGGCTTCCAGGTTTTCAGCCTGCAACTTTTCTTCAAAAGGACTTTCTTCCAAACAGAAATGCAAAGAAGGATAGCCTTCCGATTTAAACTTTTTATGTAGCTGAAGAGAGTACAACTCCAAACCACCAAGACCTGGTGAAATACAAACATGTAGCACAGTGGGTTTCATCAATAATTCTCCTAGCTAAGATCTACCGTAAAATCATCATTTTGTATCGAGTTTGCAAAAAGATTTTTGCAGTTGCTGAGACTTTAAGCTGACAAGAAACTATGTCCTATCGCCAGCCTAAATGAATAGACTTTTAAAACAGGAATGTCTAGTATCTGTGCTAAACGGAGAGTAAATGAAGTTCTTGAAAGCTTATGCAAGCAAACTTGGCCTTGCTGCAATCAGCCTGATTTATTTTTATTTATGGTACCTGAGTTTTCAGGGAAAATATTACTATTACAGTGACATTCAGACTGATTTTTACATTCCACTCAACTTTGCTTACGCCCTCGATACTGGAAAAAAAATATATTCTGAGTTCAATACTTCCTTTGGAATGCTTTTTGGAAAATTAAATCAGTACGCCTTTGACATCATAAAGTCTAAGAACAATGATTTTTACTTAAGTGATTTGATCCACATAGAGTCCAGTCTTTTTAGCCTTGGACTCTTAGGCCTATTTTTCTTACAAATACTCTTTTTAAAACCACTTAGAAACACTAAGGCAATTTTCATTGCTTTCTTAGCTTTAACGCTTGCCCTAAGTATGCATCGAATCGACAGTTTCGACCACAAAGTTATTATCTGGGAAAATTACAATCACCATATGTATGCTTTGCTGGTTCTGCAGTTCCTATCCTTGATTGGCTTTCAAAGACTCAAAGAAAAGACTAATCTAAAAATTCTCGCCATAAGCTTTATCCAGGCCATCTGCTTGTTTGTGAGTTTTAATTATAAAATCAACTTTTTTGCAAGTTGCTCTTTTATGGCATTTGGATTTTGGCTGTTCTTCGATAATTCAGTAAAAATCAAAAGCTTAATCCTGAGCCTAGTCTTTGCTTCAGGACTATTTCAAATTCCAAATTTCATCTGGGACAGCTCTATTGTAGATTACGTTCAAGCGGTTTTACTTGCGGGAAAGGGAAAGGCAAGTGCCACTCAAAGTCATTGGGGAAGTTACAAAGACTTAATACAAGCAGGCCTAGTGTTTGTAATACTCTCAAATCTTTTTGAACAATATTTTGTCGCTAAAATCCCTCTTAAATTTTCTAACTTTATCAAAAAACCTTTCCTATCCCTAGCCGTTCAAGACAGCTTTCTCTGCCTTGCAATATTAGTAGCAACCGCTGGAACTAGTGGGAGAATGACTTTTATCTTTCATCTATTTCTTATGCTTTACCTCTTCCTAAGAATAGATTTCCAAAAAATCTCAAGCCGTTTAAAGTACATACCCGTTTTGTTTTTAGTTTACTTTGTAATCGTAAATACCTTAAGCCTTGGACGAGTTGCTCAATTTAAATCTAATCCAGAAAACTCTCATCACAATAAATCTTTTGATTTTGAAAATACTGAAAAATGGAATAGCTTCTATTATAGCTTTGAAAAAAGGCCCGGCTATCAAGAATTGATGAAACTTTTAGACATTGAGAGTTTACCGAATAGCGAACTTAATTTCCTTAAGTTGGCTAGTAAAATTGATGTTTATACAGCAAATCTACCAAGACTTTCCAATGCGGATGTTTTTGTACAACTGCAAAAAACAGTGAAAATAATGGATAAATATTTAGTCTCTAAAGAAGAAAGAACTCAAATGTTGGGCTTTTACAACCCACTTCCAGTATTGAGTCAGTCACAATTACCAATCCCTTCCTTTAATTGGGTGCATATTGGTGTGAATTTTTCTAAAGACCTGATTCCTTTATTGGATGAATCTTTCAATGATTCAGACTTTATCGCTCTAAAGATAATTCCATACATTGGTCATCGAGAGGACAGTGCCTTGAACTGCTATTTTCTAAGATGGAATAAAAGTGAAGAGTATCCTTTTGTTTTTCTAACGGCTGATTCTTCAGGGGCTTATTTTGCCAAGCCAAACAATGAAATCAGAAAAACAGCTAACAAACAAAAGGACTACTTAGGAATCGAACAGGAACTCATAAACAACTGCGAAAAATGGAACTACACCCTACCTGCCAATTAAACATAGTAACAAAGCACTAAGCCTTTTCTACAAATGCATAAAGGCCTAATAATTTTGTATTATTTGGTCTTTATGAGTATTGATTTAAATACCATTGAACCGTTTTTAGAATACCACTATCAAAGTTTTCATCCGCTTTCCAACCTAGCTCATTTTCAATTTTTGTAGCATCAATGGCATAACGTTGGTCATGTCCTGCACGATCTTTTACAAAAGTGATTAAATCTGTATAAGATTGCTTTTGTGGTCTTAACTCATCTAAAATTTTACAGATTACATTAACAACATCGATATTTTGTCTTTCATTACGTCCACCAATATTATAGGTTTCACCACTCTTACCGGTAGCAAAAGCAAGCTCAATCCCCTTACAATGATCTAATACGTACAACCAATCACGAATGTTCTTTCCATTGCCGTAAACAGGAATTGCTTCACCAGCCAAAGCCTTACGGATGATGGTTGGAATTAGTTTTTCATCATGTTGTTTTGGTCCATAGTTATTGGAACAATTGGTAGTTACCACGTCCAAACCATAGGTGTGATGGTAAGCCCTTACAATGTGATCAGAGCTGGCTTTTGAAGCGCTGTAAGGAGAGTTTGGAGCATAGGCAGTTGTTTCTTTAAAAAGACCTTCTTCTCCCAATGTACCATAAACTTCATCTGTGGAAACATGAAGGAATCTAGCCCCTTTAAACTCAGGTTTGTAATTAAACTCACTGTCTAACCAAAGCTTCTTACTACAATCAAGAAGAGTAAAACTTCCGAAAACATTTGTACGAATGAACTCTTCGGGACCTTCAATGCTATTGTCTACATGTGATTCTGCTGCAAAATTATAAACACCCTGAAATTTATATTTTTCAAAAAGAGAATCAACAAATTCACGATCAGCTATATCGCCTTTTTCAAAACTATAGTTCTCTTTATCTTTAATTTCTTCTAAAGACTCTAAATTTCCAGCGTAAGTCAGTTTGTCTAAATTTACAAAATGAGTTTCAGGATGTTTGTTCACCATATGCACTAAAAAATTTGCACCAATAAATCCTGCCCCACCGGTGACTAGAATTGTTTTATTCATACTTTACTCCGCTTTTAAAGCCTTTTAGGCTACCTAGTTGCTTGTCTTTGTCTGATAAAATAATCTTGTCTTCAGCGACAGGCCATTCAATATTCAGATCTGGATCTAGAAAATGAATGCCTGAGTCTTTATCTGGAGCGTAGTAATTATCACATTTGTAAGTGAAAAGAGCTTTATCACTTAACACTAAAAATGCATGTCCAAATCCTCTAGGAATGTACATTTGTTTTTTATTTTCACCACTCAAAACTATCTGATAAGTCTCTCCAAAACTAGGTGAACCGTCTCGAAGGTCAACAGCTACATCAAGAACCTCGCCTTCAATTACGCTAACAAGTTTAGCCTGACTTGCCTCTCCAAGTTGAATATGAAATCCTCTAAGAGTGCCATAAGAGGAATAAGACTGATTGTCTTGTACAAATTCATGGGAAGGAATTCTATCTCCCCAGGTTCTTCTGTTGAAAGACTCAAGAAAGTAGCCTCTTTCATCTTTGAATACTTTTGGTTCCGCTACGATTAAACCGCTAATTCCTGTGTCTATAAAATTCATAATTGCTTAACCATTTTCTTTAAATACATTGCGTAGGTAGATTTTCCGTAAGCATCTGCCAACTTGGAAACTTGATCTTGATTTATCCATTGATTCTTAAGGGCAATTTCTTCGATACAAGCAACCTTTAAGCCTTGACGCTTTTCTATGGTTTTAATAAAGGATGCAGCCTCATTTAAAGCATCGTGAGTACCGGTGTCTAACCAAGCAAAGCCCCTACCTAATTGCACCATATTCAATTGGCCTTTTTCCAAATAGGCGTTATTAACGGCAGTGATCTCTAGTTCACCACGTGCCGATGGCTTTAGAGTTTTGGCAATTTCAACAACGCTATTGTCATAGAAATACATTCCAGTAACTGCGTAGTTTGACTTAGGGATAGTAGGCTTTTCTTCGATGCTAAGCACTTTTCCTTCGGTATCGACCTCTGCAACTCCATAACGTTCAGGATCATCAACGTAGTAACCGAAAACAGTTGCACCCTCTTCTAACTTTATTTGTTCTTTAAGAAGTCCTGTAAGCCCCATCCCATAAAATAAATTATCACCCAAAACCAAAGCAACAGAATCATCACCAATGAAGTCTTCGCCAATTAAAAAGGCCTGCGCAATACCATCTGGGCTTTCTTGCACTTCGTAACTAAGCTCAATACCTAACTGCTCTCCCGTTCCAAACATGTCTTTAAAAAAAACAATGTCTCTTGGAGTTGAAATGATTAAAATTTCTCTGATTCCAGCCAGCATCAATGTAGACAATGGGTAGTAAATCATTGGTTTATCGTAAACAGGAAGAATCTGCTTTGATATCACTTTTGTGCTAGGAAATAGCCTTGTACCGCTTCCTCCAGCTAGAATTATACCTTTCATGAAAACCTCTTTTTAAAAGCCTCAAAAATCTAGCATAGGACACCCTTTCATTCTAGTAATTTCAATGGATTAGAGACCTGTTTCAGATGTTTTCTGCAAGAAGTTTAATCATTTTATTTATTTTTTCAGAGAGCATTTTGAATGCCTTGTCACCTTCCTAAAAGCTTTCTATAAACAGCTTATGAAAAAAGAAAATCTTCCTAAAATGAGTCTGGTTTTATCAACTTACAAACAATACAAAATTATTGATGCTTGTTTGAATAACCTTAGAAACCAGAGCCTGAAACCTCATGAAATAATTATTACCAATGACAATATTGAACCTGAACTAAATGAGCTGGTAGATAAATACTCCACTGATTTCAATATCATTCTTCTTCAAAACGAGGATAAGGGGTTTCGTAAATGCATGTGCTTAAATAACGCAGTGAAACACGGTACAGGAGATGTATTTATTTTTAATGATGGAGACTGTCTTCCCCACTCACGCTTTGTAGAAATGCATGCCAAGCTTTCTGAGAAAAATAGAGTTCTATGTGGTCGCAGAGTTATGTTAGGTGACTATTTCATCGAGCCACTAATCCAACAAAAAATAAGCATAAAGGAAATTGAAAACAGTTATTTGAGACAAATTCTCACGCACCTGCAAAAGGCTAAGACAGATTACTATGAGGAAGGAATTTTTATTGATCCAGAGGGAGTCTTGGGAAAACTAATGCCTCCACGCAAAATGCGCGATATTATTGGCTGTAACTTTTCAATTTTTAAAGAGGATCTTTTGAAAATCAATGGTTTTGACGAAGACTACGTTTTACCAACCATCGGTGAAGACAACGATCTTACTTGGCGCCTAAAGAATTTTGGTATAACTATAAAGAGCGCTAGAAATGCTGCTATCACATTCCACCTTGGAAAACACATATACGAAAAAGATTCGGAAAGCGTTTTAACCAACCGTGCAATGATGAGGGAAAAACAAAATAAAGAGCAATACATTTGCTTAAATGGAATTGAAAAATTAAAGGCTTAAAATGAAATACTTAGTTTTGGGAAAATCTGGACAACTGGCTTCATCTTTTAGGGACTTTTTCCAAAAACAAGAAATAGACTTTTTAGCCATTGGCAAAGAAGACATAAACATTGAATCTACAAATTGGGAATCCCAATTAAAGAGTCTAGATTTCGATGTAATTATCAACTGCATGGCTTTCACAGCTGTAGACAAGGCAGAGTCTGATACTCGGTCAGCTGATTTGCTTAATGCAGAACTTCCACTAAAACTTGCTATGATTGCAAAAGAAAAATCTGCAAAGCTAATTCACTACTCTACTGACTACGTTTGCGATGAAACTGACATTCATTTAAGAATTAAAGAAAACCATCCTTGTAAACCAGTAAACTATTACGGTAAGTCAAAACTTGAAGGCGAATTAAACATTCAAAAAATTAATAGCCATTACTTCATTTTCAGAACCAGTTGGGTATTTTCAGAGTATGGAAATAATTTTGTAAAAACCATGCTTCGACTCGCCAACGAAAGAGAAAGTCTAAATATAGTTAACGATCAAACAGGATTACCCACTTTCGCAGGAGACTTAGCGCAATACTCCTTCGAAATATTTAGTAACAAAGAAAGCGATTACGGGACCTACAATCTTAGTAACAATGGCCCATGTAACTGGGCTGAATTTGCCGAAGCAATTATCACCAGAGGATCAGAATTAGGCCTTTGTAAAAACATTCCAATTCATGGCATTCCAAGCTCAGAATACCCAACTCCAGCCCGAAGACCCCTTGCTAATGTATTTGACCTATCGAAAGCAGAGTCTCAACTAAAAAAGAGTCTCCCCCATTGGAAAGACTCTTTGGATGTAGTTTTGAATAATTTGGTTAATTCCTAATTTGCAGCTTCAGAATTTCTTCGATTCGTTTTTAGGCTTGGACAAATACTAATATTGTCCAACAATTTTAATATTTTTTCATTTCCAGCACTCATGGCTTCACTTTTACTTTCTTGCAATTGACGACCGGAACACAGATAAGACAGACGACTTCTTTTAATTTCAGCCAATAAGTCTGCAGAATCTACATCAGGCATTTCCCTGTAATTTAAAGGCACGTAATTAGAGAGGGCATTTAGTTCTTTGGCATCTTGCGCTTCTTTTGCATCAGTGATTGGCTGGGAACACTTTCGATCTGTCTTTGAATATTGCCCTAGATAGCTAATTGCATTTACACATAAGCGAACGAAGGTTTCCCCTTTTTCATTACGATCGGTTAGCAAAAGAGTACGATAGCTCTTCTCAGAGTTCGCTTTATCAATCGCTTTGATCATTTCAAGATTTCTATTTTCCACCAAAGGTAGGATCCAGCACGATCACTTTCAGCCACTTCTTGCTGTAAAGAAGCCAATTGCTTCAAAAGTTTCCCATTATTTTCCAGTAATTTTTCTTTTACCTTTTCTAAGCTCTGTACTCCTTGAGTTTTTCTTTGTAGACAATCTGAAAAATGAGTTAAAACTTCTTCCTTGGGATTTGCTTTGAAAAACAAATGCTCTTTTATCCCGTAGTCAGAAAGCTTAGACTCCTGCTCCAGTTCTTTAATTCCTTTCATATAATTAGCTAAAGTTACATCCCCTGCGTTACGCTTACAAAAGCTTACATCCACTTTCATTTTTCCGTATTCACCATTGTCGATGTAACGTCTGGCAATTTCTCCGGCTTGTCCTAAACTGGAAAATAAAAACACCCCATACATTATTAATTTAAAAAATAAATTACTCATATTCTCTCCCTCAGTCTTTAAATTGCAAAGCTCATTCCATTTTTCAAGTGGAAATTAAAGCATAAACCGTCGAAATTACTAATATTTCATTATGAAACACTGAAAAAAAACTGATAATTGTAGATGGCTTAAGAGGCAAAAAAATCTAAGTAATATAGCTTTTGTAGCCACACATAAAAAAAGGAAGCTCGAAGCTTCCTTTAGTTTAAATAGTTTTTGTTCGAACTTATCTTCCAACACTGAAGTATTCAAAGCCTAAATCCTTCATAGTCTTTGGATCATACTGATTTCTACCGTCGAAGATCAATTTTGAATTCATCATTGAAGCCATCTTATCAAAATCGGGCTCTCTAAATTCTCGCCACTCAGTTACTAAAATCAAAGCATCTGCATTTTCCAATACATCAAAAGATTTATCTTTATAGCTAATTCCTTGAACGCCTTCATTTTCAATTTTAGCCGTCTCCGTGGCAACAGGATCGTAAGCCACTACTTTCGCTCCACGACTACAAAGCTCCTTGATGATATAAGAGCTAGGAGCCTCACGCATATCATCTGTTCCAGGCTTAAACGCCAAGCCCCACATCGCAAAAGTTTTACCGGATAAGTCTTTCCCAAAATGATTCAAAATTTTCTCAGTAAACCACACACGCTGATCTTGATTTACATCTTCCACTGCATTCAAAATCTTCATTGGTATGTCGTTTTCTCTACCGGTGCGAACAATGGCTTTTACATCTTTAGGAAAACAACTTCCTCCATAGCCTAAACCAGGATAAATAAAATGAAAACCAATTCGAGGGTCAGAACCCATACCTTTACGAACCTTTTCTACATCAGCACCAACTTTTTCACAAAGCTGGGAAAGTTCGTTCATGAATGAAATCTTTGTGGCAAGCATTGCATTGGCCGCATATTTCGTCATTTCAGACGAATGAATATCCATAAAATAAATTGGATGGCCATTACGAACAAAAGGAGCATAAAGCTGCTTCATCTTTTCTTCTGCCTTTTCACTTTCTACACCAACAACTATGCGGTCTGGTCGCATGAAGTCTTCAACCGCTGCCCCTTCTTTCAAAAACTCAGGGTTTGATACAACGTCAAATTCTATATTTTCAGACCTTTCGCTCAATTGCTCTTGTACTTTCTTACGAACAATTTCACCCGTTCCCACTGGAACGGTTGATTTCGTGATTACAATTTTATAGCCATTAATGTTCTTCCCGATATCTTCCGCAACTTTTTCCACGTACTTTAAATCCGCTCTTCCATCTTCGTCACTAGGAGTCCCAACGGCAATAAATAGTATTTCGGAAGCCTTTACCGCATCGGCAAAGTCAGTGGTAAAATTTAATCGACCAGCTTTATGGTTTCTGACGACCAACTCTTCTAATCCAGGTTCATAAATCGGTAAAATTCCTTCTTTTAAATTACTGATTTTCTTTTGGTCTACATCCACACAGATAACATCGTTACCCATCTCTGCGAAACCTGTACCAGAAACCAAACCAACATAACCTGTTCCAATTACACATACTTTCATATAACACCTATCTTTTCTTTTTTAGATAAAACTATTTTTTAAAACTTTCAAAATAAGGAATACACTTTTTCAGGCCTTCCTCAAGAGCCACTTTTGGCTCCCAATCAAACAATTCTTTAGCCAATGAAATATTAGGCCTTCTCTTAACAGGATCGTCCTTCGGTAAATCCATATAAGTCAGCTTAGCCTCGTAGGAAGTTATCTCCGTAACTTTCTCTGCAAGCTCCTTCACTGTAAATTCTGAAGGGTTCCCCATATTAACAGGTCCTGTAATTTTAGGGTCAGAAAAGTAAAAGCGCACAAAGCCCTCAATCAAATCATCTACGTAACAAAATGATCTTGTTTGAGAGCCATCACCATAGATTGTCATATCTTGGTTATTAATAGCCTGGACTATAAAATTTGAAACCACACGCCCATCTTTAGGATCCATAAATGGCCCGTAAGTATTAAAAATTCGAACCACACGAATACCTAATCCAGTTTGTCTATGGTGATCAAATAGAATGCTCTCGGCCATTCTTTTACCTTCATCATAACAGGCCCGAATCCCTATAGGATTGACGTTTCCTCGATAAGCTTCTTGTTGAGGGTGCTCTAGTGGGTCTCCGTAAACTTCACTAGTACTCGTATGAAATATCGGGATTTGATTTTGATTGGCCAACTCTAAAACATTAAAAATACCATAGACCGAAACTTTTGTCGTATACAATGGATCTTTTTGATAATGAGGAGGGCTCGCGGGGCAAGCCAGGTTAAAAATACCATCAACATCCTTGAGTTTCTCTAACGGAAGTTTTTCTGTGATATCATGTTCTATAAACTCGAAACTTTCTTCTTTTTGCAATGTCTCCAAATTCTGATGCATACCAGTGAAAAAATTGTCCATGGCGATCACTTTATGACCTTCCTGCATTAGGCGAAAACATAAGTTTGTGCCTAGAAAACCGATTCCCCCGGTAACTAAAAATTTTGACATTTTATTCTCCATTCAATTCACTCAATTTTGACTTTAAAATCGCTAAAAACAGTAACTGATTCACTCCCTCAAGGTCATCTTTAAAGTCAATTTCATCATGTCCAATATACTGATAAATATCTTTATAAATACTTTCAGCAATAATTAAAATATCCTCTTTCTTTAAAGTTCCCCAAAAACTAACATTCTGCGAAGCAAGGTCTTCTGAAAAACTCCATTCAACATTCATTGTCTTGTATGGCCTTAGAGCCGAAATCAGATCCTCTACATGCACATCATTACTCAAGACGTGAGAAACCTTAAGCTCGAGATCACCTTTTATTTCAAAATCTTCAGCAATAAAATTTAAAGCAGAATAAGTCACAATCCAATCAGCAAAATTTCGCTGAGGCCATATGTAATTTTCAGAGTCTTTTTTTCTACTTTGAATTTGCTCTAAAACCTGTTCCTTGGAGTAACCTCTTTTTTGTCTATCTCTTTGAATTTTCCAAAACTTCCGTAAATTTTCTTCAGGATCAATATAGATCTTCAAATCGATTAACTGTCTGAGTCTACGTAAATAAAAAGGATGCAGACCTACAAACAAAATAAATGGTTTAGGACTCAAAGAGATAGGATCAGTAAATTTACCAGTTCCGTGATCATATGTGGTTTTTTTAATCTTTTGGCCCTTCTTTAATTTCTCAATGTGAAGAAGTGGCAGGTACATATGATTAGCCTGAGGGTCCAGGTGGGTCTTTTTACTCCACTCAAGGTGTCCACGTTCCCAACGATGATAGTCATCACCATTATTTTGAACCCAATTATTTTGTCCTAAAACACTCGTTAAATTTTCAACAAAAGTATCCTTACCAGCTCCTGAATCACCGCCAACACCAATCAACAGAGGATTTCTACGGTGGCTAAAGAAGCTATTTTTCTTAACCCCCAATTTATAGAGCCAATAAATTATAATGACAAAAGTAGATTGTAGCACGGTAAACAAAAGACTTTTTAGTTCCACCGAATCAAAAACTTTCAAACCCAAAGTCTCAGGAAAAAAATCTACGCCGAAATAATACAAAACAAATAGAGCGCTCAAGCACCAATAAATACCGCTACGGATTTCATCTTGAATCACGAAAAAATAAATCAACAATGGGATCGACCAATAATACCAACCAGGCATTGGCGGAACTAACACAACCAATGAGCTATAAACTAAGGTCAAACTAAGCAAGAGTAGGTTTTTATTAACTCGATAGCTAGATACAAACCTCAAAAACAATACAAATAGAGCTGCAGGCGCAAGAATAAAATTTAAATCTTTGGCGAATGGAAAACTCAAATGAAAAAGTTTACGAGTCTCCCCAGTGCCAATCACAAGTTCTTGGTAACCAACACTATTCAAAAAAGGCAACACAAACAACAGCAAAGGGAGAGTAAAGCCTGAGAAAAATCGAAACATTTTCTTGTTAATGGAAGTCTGTCGAATAACATTTTTAACAATAAAAGCTAAAATAAATGGTAAAGCGATTAGTAAATGAAACTTGCAAGCTACTCCCGCACCTAAAAACAGCCCTGTCCAAAAGTACTTCCCACGAAAAATTGCAAATAATGACAAAAACAAAAAGGCAGTAGGTAAAACGTCTAACTGACCATGCACATAACTTATATAAATTAAAATAGGAGAAGCCCAGTAAAACCACATCACTTTTTTGCGATCTTCATTAAACCAATGTAACAAAATCAATAAAATTGTTGTGTCTGCGATTAATAAAGGGAAACGAGCTAGCAGCATTTGAACTGCTTCAAGTTGAAAAAAACCGACAGGAAGTAAAATATGACCAATACTTAGCAGACTAGACATGATGATTAACATCATGCCCGAATAGGGAAACTCACCTTCTACTTTATTTTGTAATGCTAAATCCCAGGGGTTTTGCCATGAATTTGCTATAAAATCATTTAGAAATGGTAAAAATAGATCTCTTAAATAACTTGATGCTACAAAACTACCAAGAATAATTTTGACAAATAAAACCACCCAAAATAAAGGTGACTGTTTTATGTAGTCAAACTGCTTGAAAATCCGATGAAACAAATTACTCACTATTTACTCACCAATCCCAAGCGATATTTCACCATATATACCAGCATTTTTCGAATCGTTCGAAATTTCGATGGAAAAGAATTTGCCCAATTTGAAACCCCGTAAATTCTTGGTGGGAAATCTACAGAAATTTCTTTAATCTCGTATCCCAATTCTTTAGCTCTGATAAGTACATACAAATCAAATGCAAAGTCCTTGGGAGGATTGGTAATTTCTTTTAACAGTTTTGATTGAAACACTTTAGGTTGAGCATTAATTTCATGAAAATTCTTAAAAAAGATAAGGCTCGCTAAAAACTCAAATCCCCAAGAAATTATTTTTTCACCAAGCCCTCTTCCAAAACGATTTCCTTTAACAATTAATTTTTCTGTGTTCGCTTGCTTTTGAATTTCCAGAGCTTTAAAAACATCTTCCGGATCACACTGAGAATCGGCATGAGACCAAGAAGCAAATTCCGTTTGAACCTTTTTTAAGCCCTGATAAATACCGTGACCATAACCTTCATTGGGATTCACTGGAACGATTTCTAAATATTTACCTAGCTCTTCCGTGCCTTTCAATTGGTTCATTATTTCGAGACTGTTGTCACTGGAACCGTTTTCTACCAAAATCAAGCGAAAGCCATCAGGACCAATATTCCTGCGTTGAGCTGCTGATACAGCCTTAGTCACTAAATCTTTCAAACTTTTGGACTCGTTATAACAAGGTAAAATCAAACTAATACTACTCATCCAACTTTCTCCACATAGGTAGTCTCTCTAAACCATTAAAATAGGTGTACCAGTAATTGAACTCATTCAAAGAATCAGGAGTTCCCCAACACAAATAAGCAGAGGTCTCAAATAGCTTAACCTTCAATTGGCGCTCAATCGCTAGATTAACTACAGAGTCTAAATAGTATTCCCCATTCACTTTAATGTTTTTTTCAACCAACTCATCAATTAAATCCAACATCAACTGACAATTTTTAAAATAAAAACTACCAATCAGAATGTGATCTTTTCGAGGAGTGTCCGAGATAGTTTCCTTTACAGCTACCTTTTTAATATTAGATTTTTTATCTGCTGCAATATAAGCGAAGGATTTTGGAGTAATATCAGCCATGCTATAATTCGTTTGTCCAAATACTACTAGATCTGGCTCCTCCTTTAATAAAGAAGCAAAGGAATCTGAATCATAAACAATACCATGATCACAACTAGTAACTATTAATGCTTCATCTCTTGGCATTGATTGTGCGCCAAGTTTACATGTAATAGCCTGGCCTTCAGTGATTTCATTAAGACTAACAATTTCATCATTAGTTCTAACACAATCTTTAACTTCTGCTTTAAAGTCATCTCTAACAACATAAAAGTTTTTTTGACATTCAGGAAAAGATTTTTGAGCGGATAAAAACATTTTTTCACCCATCACAGGAATCATCGGCTTTGGTAGCCTATCTCCAAAGCGAGAACCTTTCCCGGCCATGGGCATTAATAAGTTTACATTTTCTAATTTAAGTGTTTCTTGGCTTTTATGAAAACTGGAGAAGCTATTTTGCCAGTATTCATAATCTTGCAAATCTGCTGGAGTTCCCCATTGCATAAAGTAAGGAATTTCAAATACGCGAATATCTAAGCCATCAGCAAGCATATGTTTATAGACTAAACTGGCGTATCCTTCTTCGTTAATCAAAGGTCCTTCATTCATTAGTTTACTAAAATATTTTTTTACAATATCACCTGACTTAAAATAATATGCTCCACAGGATGCGTACTCTCTAGTTCGATCCTTTGTATAACAGGCTTTTTCTTGGATATCAAAAATACGCCCCTCTACCTCTCTTACGTAGGCATACATTTGTGGTCGAATGTACTCTGGATGGAAGCCTGTATAACAAACAATTGCCCCATCACAATTAGTGTCTTTTACGAAGCGTTCAAAACGCCTAGCATCCCATGACATAGAGTAGTCACAATAGCTCAAGAGGACATTATCTTCAGCTTTAATAAGACTAGGATTTTCTTCTAAGGCCTTTAATGTAGCCCAAACCGGCCCTTTCTTTGCAACGGGAACAGATACAACTTTCGCTTCCGGAGTCATTTTTAAAACTTTTTCTTTTAGATCCGTCTCCGCTAGATGAAGCTCATTGCAGATATAAACTTTCTCCCAATCTACAGGAATTTGCTCCAAGAAATGCTGAATGATTGGTTTTCCACCCGCAGGAATTAAAGGCTTTGGCTCGGTAAAACCTACTGCCTTAAAACGTGAGCCTTGACCTGACATTGGTATTACTAACTTCATATTAAATCCCACCAATTTGCTGCATTCTTAATTTTTCAATTTCCATATCAGCAACTTTTTGTTGTAACTCAGGAGCCATGGATTTTATTTCACCAAACTCCTCCTGCATTAATGTACATAAAAGAGCCTGAAGACTACAAATTTCTTTCGCGTCTTGACTCTTATCAGCCCTAACGGACTTATGATAGATAACTTTTTTGCCTTCAGAATGGTTTTCATTCATTAGCCCAAAAAACAAAGCATAGTCAGGGAAAATCGCTTCTTTGGAAAAATGAAAGCTTTCCCAAGCCGAGAAATCCAGCCCACCTTCAATCTCAGCAGGCAAACAAAACTTGGCCAATGAAAATCGCTGACTTAGACTATCTTCCACTGTTTTCATTTTTTGATCTAAGTCCTGTAAATCGTTTGATGCCCAAATCACTCCATGGTTTTGTAGGGCAATGCACTTTACGCTTTTCGTAGTAAATTTCTGCATTTCAATTTGAATTCGTCTAGCTAAATCATAGCCAGGTAAACACTGATCAATAAATACAAAGTCAACCTGAGAAAACTCCAAAGCCAATTCACTTAGCTTTTCTTCACCAAAAGCGGCCAACACACTAAAGCCAGCACTATGCGTATGGAACACCCATTTTTCTGGCAAAATTGCATGGAAGGCGCTTTCCATCGAAGGGCGTAATTTTTCTCCATCACACATCATTTCCGTAATAAGATCAACGTACTCCATTTCTTCACGACTGCTCGGTATTCCTACCACAGAATTAAATTTAAAATCAAAAGCTGGTTTTAGCTTACATTTAGTGATCCCGTAAGATTCGGAAACCTCTTTCAATAAAACCCCAGATGACTTAATCCACATTTCTGTATCATTTTTCACAGAAAAATTACCGCCCGGGCCTTGTATATGTTGCCACTGTCGTCCCCAAAAGTTGCTTTTTTCAATTAGTTTCTTGATATCTTCTTTCATAGTATCTCACTTAACTCTGCTAGGCTTAAAATGCAATTTTCGGTACTTTCCTTTGCCGAAGGATTTAACCAAATGTAAGGCATATTAATGTTAATAGCCCCTTGTATATCTGCTTCTCTGGAATCACCTATCATAATGCATTCTTCAGGGCGTCGATCGATTTGAATTAATAAATTTTCAAAACAACTCTTAGCTGGTTTTTCAGCTCCTAACTCTTCAGAGCTAAAGAGACGGTCAAATAACTCCCCGTCGGGATCTAAGGCTTTTAATTTTAAAAGCTGGGTTCGACAAATATGATTGGTTAAAATAACCAACTGATATTTTGCTTTTAGCTTTTTAAGACAAGAAACACTTTCTGAAAAGTCGATACCTTCGTAAGCCTGATTATAAGCATCATCTAAAGCCAAGCTAATCGCTGGATTTGTGTAAGAAAAACGAATTTCAGTCATTCGCTTAAAGTAGAGCAAACGACTATGACTGGCACCACCCCTTACTCCCATTTCTTTCACTTCTTTTCTTGCTCGTTTGTATAATTCATTAAATTCAGTAAAACTTAATCCCATTCCTAAAGATTCCGATTTACTAAAGGCAAGTTTCAATCCCAATGCATAAACATCTTTTGAAACATATAGTGTATCATCAAGATCAAAGATCAGAGTTTTTACTTCTGCCATCCCCACTCCTCAGGAAGTTTCGTACACACAGCATCTAAATAGCCTCCGAGCTGCTCTTTAAACTCTTGAATTTTTTCAGGCGCGTAGGACTGCAGTTCTGGGGAAACCAAGCACACTTTAAATCCATTCAATTGTTTTAAAATTTCTGGACTCGCAGGCAGCCCTGAAAACGAGTCGAGCCAAACCCAATCAAGTTTAGCTCTAAAATGATTTAACACCTGAATGTCTTCATACTCTGAAATTCGAACTGCAAAACGTTTCTCAGCTTTCCTTAAACTCCACTTTACCAAAGTAGGAAAGGCTGTGTCTAAAAAGAAAAAGTCTTTCACTGAATACTTACCCAATAAATTTAAAACTTCTTCTTCAAGACCATCTTCTTTAGTGTTTAATATTAATGTTCCACGCTTCCGAGACACCCACAATTTTAAATAATCTTCGAAATCATCCCCTGATTGAAAGGGATCATGGTGGATATAAATCGAGTCACTTTTTGCTCGTAAATCTAGTTCAGCACCAAGTCCTTCAGGTAGCTTTTCTAATTCCACAAGGCTATTTATTCTATGTTTGATGTATTGCACATTTCACCCTAATTTAGAGGCCGTTATTAAATATAGTAAACACTCAATTTATAAGCATGATTTTTAACATAAAACATTGTTTTACTTAAGGTTATTTCACGGCTATAAGAGAGTTTAATAGGCATTAAATGCTTCGCGTTAGCAATGCATAAAAAGGAAATCTTATGGCCAACTTTATTGCTTTGGATATTGCTCTAATCCCCTCAGAGAAGCATTATGCCACTCTGGAAAAGTGGAACAAAAAGCTCTATCAAAACGGTGATACTGGGTATTTATTCAGCAAAAACCACCTGCCTCACCTAACTCTATTCCAAAACTTTATTCTTGCCGATGATCTCCCTAAGCTCCTGAGTGATATTGACAGAGTTTCACTTCCCGAGGCCATTCGTGAACTGAAATCAAGTGAACTTATTTCCATTCCCTTTAAAGATGATTTTAAAATTTGTATGTTAAATTTTGAAAATACAGATTCACTAAGTTCACTTCAGCAGCAGTACCACCAACTTTTGCAAAAATATTCTAAACAACCTACAACAGAAGCTGGTATTAAAGGTTTTTGTGGAGACTGTATCCCAGAGGCTGTTTCCTGGGTTCAAAAATTTTCTTTAAATGCTTCTTTAAACAAGTTTTCTCCGCATATAACACTTGGATTCTCAAAACTAGATTTAGCCGAAACCATTACCCCTGAAGAAGCTTCTTATTTGTGGCAATTTGATTCAGTCAAATTAGCTAAAATGGGGAATTACTGCAGTTTAAGCGGAAATATTTATTGGGATAGAAACTTTGAGTAAACCTAGAAACCCAATAAATACAAAAGAACTTTCTCGATTTATAGTGGTGGGTGTATCTGCTGTTTTAACAGATGCATTAAGCTATTTTATATTAATTCGCATTATAGAGACCAACCTATCTAAAATGCTGTCCTTTTTGGCTGGTAGCTTCATTGCATTTATTCTCAACAAAACTTGGACATTTGAAAATAAGTCTTCCGTAAAACCACAAGCCATAAAATTCAGCTTACTTTATATAAGCAGCTTATTCTTTAACAATTTGACGAATGCGCTGGTCCTAAAAGCCTTTCAACACACTCTATTCGCTTTCTTAGTTGCTACAGGAGTAAGTACTGTATTAAACTTTTTAGGTCAGAAGTTTTGGGTATTTAAAGAGAATAACGAAATTTCTGAAGAAGAATAGCTAAAGCATTTTTTCCAATACAAATACGCTAGAAAACAAAAGGAATAAGACTTGATAGAAAAATGTCCTAAAATTTTAGTCACAGGCGGAGCTGGTTACATTGGTAGTCACTTGTGTAGAATTTTAGACGATTCCAAGATTGAGTACGTTGTTTTGGACAACTTCAGTACAGGATTTGAACAAGCTCTCCCTTTAAAAACAAAGATATATCGAGGTGATATATCTGATCTATCAATACTAAATAAAATTTTTCAAGAAAACAACATCCAGTCGGTAATGCACTTTGCAGCTAAAATTTCTGTGGCAGAATCCATAGAGAAACCGAAATTATACCATGAAACAAACTATCTAAAGCTTGTGTCCTTCAGTGAATATTGTAAAGAGCATGGGGTGAGTAATTTTATTTTTTCCTCTACCGCAGCTGTATATGGAGACTTAGAGACTGAAAAAGTTCAGGAAAATTCACCAACAAAACCTCAATCTCCCTATGGAAAATCTAAATTAGAAGCTGAAAAGCATTTGCAAAAAATCAGTGATGAACAATTTAATATTGGAATATTACGCTACTTTAATGTCGCAGGAGCTCATCCTGATGGCAGCATTGGACAATCTACCAAAGGGGAAACTAGTCTAGTAAAAGCCTGTGCTCTTACTGCTGCTGGCAAACTAGATTCCCTTCACATCTTTGGCACTGATTACCCTACAAAAGATGGTACTTGTGAAAGAGACTTTATTCACGTTATGGACTTAGCTGACATTCACATTCAGTGCCTAGAGTTTTTAAAAACTAAAAAACAATCAATACTTTTAAACTGTGGCTATGGACGTTCTTTTACCGTCAAAGAAGTGGTTTCAAGTATGAAAACGGTCAGTGGAATAGATTTTAAAGTATTTCACTCAGACCGACGTGCAGGTGACATTGTATCAAGTTGCTCAGACACTACATTATTGCAAAAGTCTTTAAATTGGAGCCCAATGTTTAATGATTTAGATGAGATTTGCAAAAGCGCTTTTCAATGGGAAAAATCCCCTAAATACTGATTTCAAAAGCCTTAGATCTTCTTGCTTTCACAAACTGAATCTAATACTCTGCTCGCTATGAAAGTACTTTTTATCAATCGACCAAAATCAGACTATGTTCAAAATTTCACATATACAGGTCTATGCAAAAGCATTGGTGCCCAAAACATTATCGAATTACCTTGGAACAATCGATACCATTTCAACTTTCGCCCTTATCCCAAAAATATAGGTATGGGAGCGGGAAATTTATGGGCCTCCATAACGAATAGAAATGAAAAGTATGATTTGGTTTTAATCGCTTCAGCTCATCCAGAAACATTAAAGACCTATGACGAGGTCTTTGACAGTATTCCAAAAGATGTTCCTGTAGTATTTATAGATGCAGGTGACTGGCCTGAAATCGCTGGGGATTTAGATCGCCTTGGCGGTAAAGAAATTTACAATCGCCTAGTAAAAAAACGTCCTTTTGATTTAATTTTAAAAAGAGAATATCTAAAGTCTGAAAACCACCCTGAAAATGTGGTTCCATTCCCGATGTCATTCGACATGAATGTATTGCCGAAACTCCCCAAAGAAGAAAAATACGATGTCGGCTTTTGGGCTGTTGAATCACACCCAATTCGAAGCCAGGTATTTAAACTTTTAAAAGGAAAATTTGATTGTGACGAGAATGGTACCCATGGCTCACAGATCATGAGTAAGTACAAGCGAAAGGGCGCATTTTATTTACAAGAACTATCAAGATGCAAAGTTAGTCTTAACTTTAGAGGCGCTGGATGGGATACACTTCGATATTGGGAGGTATTTGGCCTAGGCGGTTTTATGATAAGCCAAGAACCACAGATACATATTCCTGAGCCATTTTTGGATCAAGAGCATTTGATTCACTGTAAAGATGATCTATCCGATCTTGTTGACCTGTGTGAGTATTACCTCAAACGACCGGAGCTTCGTAAAGAAATTGCTCTAAAAGGTCATGAGCACCTTAAAAAACACCATACTGACCTAGCCAGAGCAAACCAATTGTTAAAAGAGGTTAAAAACCGAAAGCTAATTTAACTTCTTTTAAAAAGCCACTTTAGAGAATATCGAATCCCTGAAGCCACGGCATGGAACCTTAGTTTTTTGCTTTTATGCGCTCCCCTTTGCCAATGATGAATGACTTTAAATTGGGGGTTATAAATACTTTTAGCGTATCTTAAAGTCCTTCTACTTATATCAGCATCCTCATAATAGAGGAAAAAATTATCGTCAAAGCCATTTAGCTTTTTAAAAACTGTAGTTCTAAAAAGCATAAAACAACCCGTCAAATAAGGAACATTAATCATAGGAAGTTCATAATTTCGATCCAACATTTCATGCCTTCTCATGAGCCTGGAAAACTTCTTCTTAATTACAGAAGGAGCAAAGCTTCTTAAAAACATCAGGAAAAGACTTGGGTTCGTCTTACAAAGAAAATGGCGCTCAGAATTTGGCCCAAAAACAGCTGGACTAAGCAAACCAAAATCTTGGTTTCGTTCCATAAACTCAATGATTCTATTCAAGAGATCTTCTTCAAACTCTATATCGGGATTTAGAACTAAGTGATATTCTGAATCCAACTTATCTAATACAAAATTGTGACCAGCCCCGAAGCCTAAGTTTTTCATACTAACAACTTCCAGCCTTGATTCATTGATTTCACAGTTTTCTAAAATTCTATGCAGTAAAAGCTTTTTGCCTGGGTCTTCAGAGTTTTCAATAAGAAATAGCTTCCAATCCAAAGCAACAGAATTATTAAGACAAAGTAAGGCCTTCGATAAAAGCTTCTCATCAGGACTATGCACTACCAGGGAAATACTCAATTTATGCAAATCATCTACCCATGGCCTTCAAAACCGTCTTGAAAGTTCTAAACACAATACGCATGTCTAGCAACATGCTATGGTTTTTCACATAGTACAGATCATACTGGAGCTTTTCTTTCGTATCATTAGTACTAGCTCCATATCTATATTCAACCTGAGCTAAACCAGTTATCCCCGGCTTAATTAAACTTCTTAAACTATAATGATCAATTTCCTTTTCAAGCATTTCCACAAACTCGGGCCTTTCAGGTCTTGGCCCCACGAAACTCATGTCCCCCAGAAATACATTGATTACCTGAGGAATTTCATCAATTCGAGTCAATCGTAGTATTTTACCCACAAAAGTAATTCGAGAATCATTTTGCTCTGCCCATTGTGCTCCATTTTTTTCTGCATCAACCCTCATACTACGAAGCTTGTAAATAGAGAAAGGTTTTGAGTTTCTCCCCACTCTCACCTGCTTATAAAAAATAGGTCCACCATCTTCGATTTTTATAGCCAATGCACTGACCAACAACAATGGCAAGCTACAGACGCCGAGTAGACTGGCACCGATAATGTCACAAAATCGTTTTAGCCTTAAACCAATTGGATCATTCACCAAAGTAAAACCAGAAGAAAACACAAACCAAGTTTTAGAAAGAAAATAAACGGGTATCTTTTTCCACTTTAGTTCATAAAAGTCAGTCAGACTTAAAACTTGCCCGCCTTCGAAACGAATTCTCATCAAGTTTTGATTGATAGCTCCTAGGTCTTTATCTGTTACCCCAACCAAAACCCCACTCCAATTTCCATTCTCAGTCACACTACCTAACTCGGAAAAGCTACCGATATGTCTTTTACCTAATGATTTTACCACTTCAAAATCACAATCCTCAGAAGTTAAATAAAAGTAACTCTCCTTAGGTTTATAATTTGCTAATTCCTCCAAAAACGCTGGCAAATACTCATTACTCAAAACCACCAACCAGCGTTGCTTTGAGACAGTTTCATCAACCCATAAATGAATCAACCAGCGATAAAAGCTTGAGCTTAGATAAAAAAGCGAGAAACCTCCAAGGAGAACTCCCCGCCCAAACATCCCTTCAATGCTTGCTCTTGTCATATAAACGTAAAAAACCATTATTACTAAAACTATTATAACTGCGAGCAATTGCTTCAACATATCCCGTAAATTATACTTTGATACATTGTAGTTGTAGCTACCAAAAAGGTAATACAAAGATACTAAGCTAAAACCAAGCATGGCAAAGAGTCCATACTCTTCTATAAGACTTGGATGTTCCCCGATTCGATACCAATAAGCAAATTTGATACAAACGAACAAAAACAATAGATCTAAAAACAGCAGAAAGCGTTTAATAAAATGAAAACTGACCTTTTGATAAGTCACTTATTTCAATACTCCCTCTAACTCGGAAATTCGTTTCTTAAACAATACCTTACTTGCTTCAACTCCTGGTTGATCAAAAGGGTCTATGTTCAATAGCCTTCCCAATTGGATAATAAAGTATTCAAAACTTAAAAATAAATCCCAAATATGATCAAAATCTAGCTTTAACTGATTCACAATTCCATTTAATGAAATTGGAGTTTGGGACTTCATTATCTCTACGAGATCCTTGTCTTCCTTCTGAATGGATTTATCGTTGAAAAAACAAACGAGCTTATCAGGATAAGCCTCTGCAATTTGTTGTAAAACACTATGTTGATCTTTACTTCCATGCAAAGACACCGGACTACTAACCCTTGGTGCATTTTTACCATTAAGGTCCTTCTTTTTCCCTAGAGACTCAGCCCATAACTGCTGAATCCACGGTCCAACGTATCTTAATTTTTCTTCGTAGGGCCAAAATATACTTTGCCATTCACCTCTTTGCCAACTAGCCATAAACTCTTCACAGGCTTCATCCAGATCTCTAGTTACCTGCCAAGCATCAGCTTTTTTAAACTCATCCATAAATTTGTCACCCAACAAAAAGGCCACTGGAGTTAGCCCAACTACAGTCAAAGCTGAAAACCTTCCACCGATATCCAATGGATGAGCTAAAAACTTTAAATCATTCGCTTTATGCCAATCGAATAGCTTTGAAGGCTTCTCTTCGGTAATTACACTCATTTGCTTGCTAAAATCTAGTCCCAATGCTTCAAGCTTCGCTAGTACAAAGTCTCGCCCAGCAAAAGTTTCTAAAGTTGAACCACTTTTACTTACTACAATAAAATGAGTTTTTTCGGGAGACTTTAAAAGACTCCAGCGCGCCTCTAGAAAATCTAAATCAGCACTATCCCAGAAATCTACTTTTGTATTATAGGGCGAAAAATAATGGCAAAGAGTTTTCCCGCCAAGACAGCTACCACCAATTCCGACGATTACCATACAATCGAAATCTTTCCTGATGTCATTGGCAAAATTCAAGCTGCGCTGCCAATTTTCTTCGCTATTAGCTAAAGCAAAGTGTGGATACTCCGTCAAAGCTAGGTTTTCGATTTTTTCGATATTATGAGTTAAAGAATCTTCACGTAGAGACTTCTGTAGTTTCATTTCCGCTCCTATTTATTTAGAGCTTAGTTTTGCCAAAAAGATCGAAAAAATACAAGTATGGCCTATTTTATATGTGATTTAATTCGATAACTGACTCGACATTTGATCAATATGCTTTGGGTAAATATTTGGAACGATATACACCAATTAAAACTGCACAGATAATAATCAGTGAATAGACTACTTCATAGTCAAAAAAGGTACATTCGGTTAAGCCACCGATATGAAATACCAGCTGAGCAGCAAATGCCCCCAAGGCAAGCTTCTTCAACTCATTGTTTTGAGCTGCTAAATAGATCTGTAGACTCTTAATAGTTAAACACAGAAATAGTCCAACATATAAAATTAGACCGATTATTCCATTGGAAGAGAACACTTCAATATAGTTATTATGGGCATGAGATATAATATTGTATTGGCCAGGATTCTTTTCGTAGTATTTTTTCAGTTTTTCTGCCTTTCCCCCCGTTCCGGTTCCAGTCCAAAAATGATCAAGACCTACGCTTAAGTGAGCCTTCCAAATTTCCATCCTCATACTATTAGAGGTATTGTTAAGGTCCCAGCTAGAAAGAACCCTAGATCGAATACTGGGCGTAGCCAACATAACAAGCATAGCGAGTCCTAAACCAGCTAACATTAACTTTTTCTTAAAGCCCTTTGATAGCAAAGCAATGATTCCACATGATATTAGAACAGCAATCCACATACCACGTGTTAAAGTAAATATGAGACTAATTCCCATGAGAATACAACAAAGCCAGAGTAAAATGCTTTTCCAATTCTTTTGGCGACTTGTTATTAAATTCGCCATAAAAAAACAAAACCACATTCCAAACACATAACTATAAGTCATCGTGTTACTAAAGAAGCCTTGGACACGAATAATTTCAGGGAGTGCACCTTGCCCAAGAGGAAACTCCCAAGCTCTGAATGCTTGTATTGTTCCATAAACAGCGATCCAAGCAAAATGAATGTGAAAAAGAGGAGATAAACTTCTAATTTTATCGGGGAACATATAGATGGCTGTATAAACCACGATAAAAACTAATGCGAAACGCCCAGACACAAATGAGTCATAAACAACACTAGAGCTCAAGCCTGCCAAATAACTAGAAATAATAATCCATAACCAGAGCAAAAGAAAATATCTATGGAAACCAGAAGCGACAAAAACACTTTTTTGTCGGTTCAACTTTAAATACAATTCCCTAAGTACCAGTAGACAAAAAAGTAGAAAACTAGACATTTCCAAGCCAGCAATTGATCCTGGTATGGAAAAAAACATTAATAAAAAGCACATGAATACTGGGATGAAAAATAAACTTGGTAGTTGGTTCAACATGTGCTTCCTTACTGACTAGTAAAAACACTATCAACGATAAGTTTGTAGGTCAAAATATCATCGAATCTATAATTAATTAAAAGCTTTCTTAGCGTTTTTCATAAATGCTAAGAATAGAATTTGACCATTTTTCCGACAAAACATACTTATCTTGCAGCTGATTTAATATTACATCATTTTGATGAGCTCGAATTTTTGAAAAAACCAAATAGTCTTGAGTTCCCAGTAATTTTCTTGCCTTAGACTCAAGTTCACTTTTCTTAATATTTAACCCGAGATGTGTCCACAATGGCCACTCTTTGGGAGGCAATAGACTCCAAGGCAAATAGAGCATCTCTAGTCCAGGGCCAAAAAAGAAAGACTTATCTGCTTTTTCAGAAATCATTATCCCTAACGGCTTCAGAATTAAATCCATTTGTTTTCTTGAAACTTTTAGCCCCTTAAAAAATCCAGCCTCTAGCTTACGGTCAAAATTTACACCAGAATAAGGAAAACCAAGCTCCTCATCCCAAGCTTTACGTGAACCATTTGATATATAAATTAATGAGAACACGAGGAGCACTACCGCAACTCCGTAAAACAAGTCCTGAGAATTTTTCGACCTAAAAAAATGACATAGTGAGAATATAAGTACAAATGCATATATCAAGTAACTAACATTTGCCCCCTCACTAACTAATCTTAATAGCGCCACACCACCAACAAAAAGCAGAAAAAATAAAAGTCTCGCTATATAGGATTGATCCCTAGCTCGCTCCTTGAAGCTATTATAAATCTTAGATTTAAGAATCACACAGGCAAAGAGAATTAGAAAAATAAAGTCTATACTTGGTAAAGAGTCAATGTATCTTGCACCCCCTGAACTGAATGAAAACAGTCGATGGAACAGTATACCAGGCTTCGGAAGACTAGAGAGAACTTTAAAGAGGGCTGAATATTGAAACTGAATTGCCAAAGAATAAATAACAGCTAAAAACAAAAGACTAGAGAAGGCCATAGTCCAATATTGCCTTTTTTTCGTTAAACTCTTTACTTCATAAGTCATTACAAAAATCACAAATGCACATAACACCAAAGCCATTAAGCCAGTATGTGTTTTATTTAAAAGTAATAAAACAGTAAAACTTAAAGTAGAAAACAATATCTTTTTCAAACCTTTAGACTCATCGACAGTCAATAGGGTGTATAAACTGAGGTAGACTAAACTAAGAAAGAATGACTCCAAGTAATTATAATAAAGACTTCCCATCAGCGATAGACTCAAGCTGGGTAGAACAAAAGCGACAAGATTAGATTGCACGCGCCCCACTTCTAAATAACGAGAACACAAAATGTAAATATATATATAACCACCAAGAACCAGAAGACTGTTGGTGTAAACGGTACTCAAATAACTAAATCCAAAGACCTTAAACGAAAGTACTCCCAACCATCCCGATATAGGCATTAATGGAGTGTAAATTTCGTCAAAAAGACTGTAGCCCTTGTATAACTGATAGGAATAACTATAAACAATCGATGAGTCGAAAAGGTAAAGTCCAATTTTCCCTGAATAAATACAAAGAAATGCCGCGAGAAAAGCTCCCAAGACCGTCAAGACAGTTCCAAGAAAATCTTTTTGAGAGCTCACCTATTCTAATTCCCCAAGTATTGGTTTAATAAAGACTCCAACTCTTGGTCAAAATCTTGTCCGCAGATAAACATACCCTTTTCGTCTCCCAAAAGAGAGAGATTGATTCGGTTGTTAACTACTTTTTTATCCGTTTTCGCTGCAGCTATTAAATCTTGGACTTTCAATCCAGCGGTCACATTAGGATATTGATCCAAAATGAAGTTACGGATATTTTCGTAGGTGTTTTCAGCAAGAAAACCTTTTTTCATTGAAATATAATTCACAATATCAATACCCACAGCTACAGCAATGCCATGTGGAACGGTATTCTTTTTTACGCTTTCAATCGCATGGCCGAAACTATGGCCATAGTTCAAAACACGCCTTAAATCAGACTCATATTCATCTTCTTCAATGATTTTTTTCTTAGTCTCCAAGCTTTCTTTAATCCAGTAATTAATCACTTGAGTAGACATATCACCTGATTCAAAATCTTTTCGATATTTTTCATACTGCTCAACAGAATTAATAATAGCCAACTTGAGAATTTCACCGTGTCCTGATAGCAAATCTTCTTTCGTTAAAGTGGAACAAAACTCTGAGCTGATATGAATGCTACTTGGAGAATAAAAGTTGCCAATTTGATTTTTATATTGGTTTAAATTAAGGCCAGACTTTGCACCAATACAAGAGTCTGCCATACTTAAAAGTGTGGTCGGCACTAGATGCCATTTAATACCTCGGTAATAAATACTTGAGCTAAAAGTGACGATGTCTTGGGTGATTCCTCCCCCAATGGCAATTACCTCGGTAGCCTTTGTAGATTTAGTTTCCTGGAACCAAGTTAAAAGTTTCTCCGCACCCTGAAGACTTTTTTCTTCTTCGTTAGCGTCTAATAGATAAATCGAAGAATTATCCAATCTTTCATCAAATTGACTTTTATACAAATCGTAGACATTGCGATCTATAACAACACGAATATCTGCTTTATCAAAAATAGCCTCTTTTAAAAGCCCAGAAAGTTGATTATAGAAACAAACATCATAACTCCCCTGACCGGAGCGAATATTAATTTTTTCATTTACTGACATAAAAATCCCCCATCAACTGCTATATGTTGACCTGTAATATAGGTGTTGTTTCCTGAAATTAAAAAAGCCACTACCTCAGCAATTTCTTCTGGTTTACCCAATCGACGCGTAGGTATTGTTTGTGAAATAGCAGCAATTTGTTCCTCAGAATTATTTTGCTTTGTAAGATCTGTCAAAATGTAGCCAGGACAAATCGAATTTACTAAAATATTATATTCTCCAAGCTCAACAGCAAGACTTGTTGTTAAACCATTTACTCCAGCTTTTGTAGAGGTATAAACCGAACGTTCTGCCCTGCTGGCAATTCCAAAAATCGAACTAATATTTATGATTCTTCCCCACTGATTCTTTTTCATATGAGGAGCAAAGCCTTGGGCAAGTAAAAATGGAGACTTGAGATTTACTACATTAGTCTCATCCCAATCAGATTCAGGAATATTTTCCAAGGCGTTAATTGGATTAATTCCTGCATTATTAATTAAAATATCAAATGAATTGTCATTCTCTATGAAGGATTTGACTGAAGCCGCGTCTGACAAATTTAACTCCTGACGACTAGGACAAACCACTTCATACTCTAAAGTTTTTAATTTATCTACAATAGCAGCCCCGATTCCACGACTACCACCTGTAACAAGAACTCTTTTCACTTAGCCCTCCGGCAAGGTATCAATGATCATGTTTTCTTTAAATTCATCTTCAGGTAAAAATGGAAACATATTCTCCAAAGGTTGAGAGACCATTCGGCCGTCTTCTAATTTTTTAGAGGAAAGTTTTGGTGCAAAAATATAGTCACGATCCAGTTTTACTTCGATAAGCATTGGTCCTTGCTCTTCAAAAATCGCTTTAAAATGCTTTTTCGCATCTTCCATGCTTTCAACTTTAATAGAAGGTATACCTAAGGCTTCCCCTAGTTTAGCAAATTCTGGAAATCCAACACCACTCTCAGGTCCACAGCCAATATATGGTAAGCCAAAAAAGTTTCTTTGTGTCTGCCGAATTGATTGATATCCATTGTTTTCCAAGACCACTACCTTTATCGGTAATCCTGAGTTAGCAATGCTAACTAATTCCTGGAGGTTCATCATTATACTACCGTCACCCGCCACGCAAATTACATTTTTCTTGGTGGCCACTGCAGCTCCTATTGATGCAGGAAGTTCGTAGCCCATAGTGGCACAACCGGAATTCCAAATATGTCTCTGCCCCAGTTTTACATGAGAGCTTTGAAACAAAGAAACACAGGCTGAGCCATTAGCCGCAACAAAACAAGCATCCTCAGGAGCGGACTTTGTCAGCTCGCGCATAAAAGCGTAAGGGTGTATACCTTTTTCGTCATTGTAGTATTCAGGAAGAACTGAGTCATATTTTTCTTTTCTCTTCTGACACCACTGATTCCATTCCTCATTTTCATTTACCAGGTCAGTGTCACCAAGCAGCTTTAACATCGCTTCTATCACAGAGCCAACGTCAGCATGGATAGCAAGATCAGCTTTAAGTGTCGGTTTGCTTAACTCGGCTTTGTCTATATCTACTAGAGCAATTCTTGCTTCTCGGGCATAGGCTTGCCAAAAATAGCTGACCTGACGAATGTTATTTCTAGAGCCTAAAGAAACATATAAATCTGAGTTTTGAATCGTGAAATTACCACTGCGATTTCCTAAAGTCCCAATGCGCCCAGCATAATAAGGGCTATCACTATCAATATTGTCAGTACCATTAAAAGTAGTAACAACTGGAACCCCAAGTTTTTTCACCAGTCGATTGAACTCACTGGTTTTTCCTGAGATTCGAACTCCATGCCCTGCCACTAAAACAGGTCTTTTCGCTTTTTTAATTTCTTCCAAAAGTTCCTTAGCTTTCAACTCTACATCATCAAATTCAAATGTTGATTGATCATTTTCCTTAGCCATTGGAAGCTTTTGCAAATCGATTTTAGCCCCTTGAACATTCAGAGGAATATCCACCCAGACAGGTCCAGGTCTACCAGAGGTCGCTTCAAAAAGCGCCTTAGTCAAAACTTTGTCAACATCATTGGGGTCAGTTAAAACGGTAGAAAACTTAGTGATAGACTTAACTATGGAAACTATATCTAACTCTTGGTCTCCTAGTTGTCGCAATGCCAATTCTGGATATGCCGATTTATGAGTTTCCCACTTAACTTGACCAGATATATAGATCGCAGGAACAGAATCAGTGTACTGACCATATACGCCAGTAATGGTATTTGTCCCCCCCGGTCCAGAGGTAACTACACTCACACCAATTTTACCTGAGGCTCGCGAGTATCCCTCCGCGGCCATCGCAACCGCTTGCTCATGGTGAGGGGTAAACACTTTGATTTTTTTACTGTTGCGGAAGGCATCGTTTAAATGCATTGCCCCACCACCGGTGATTAAAAATGCATCTTCAACGCCAAACTCTTCTAACTTCTTAACAACGTAGTCAGCTACTCTCATAATTACTGTTCTTTAAGAATTCTTTCTAAAGTTTCTAACATATAGTCCATCATTTTAGGCGTAAGCAGTGGATGAACCCCCATCCAGAACACCTGGTTCATGATAGCATCAGTGTTTTTCATTTCTCCATGAATACGGAAATCGTGCCCTTGGTAAGCTGGCTGCTTGGTAAGGTTACCTGCGAACATCAAACGAGTACCAATTCGGCTTTCTTCCATTGCAGACTGCACTCTCATTCGATTAATTCCTTCTTGTAGACGAATTGGGAATCCAAACCAACTAGGATTGGTATTTTCAGTTGCTTCCATCACTCCAACTTTGTCACTCAAAATAGGGCTGTTCTTAATACCCTGATATAAATAGTCGTAATTCTTTCTTCTTGCAGCAACAAAAGCACCAGATTTTTTCAGCTGACTAATTCCAACCGCAGCTTGCATATCAGTAACTTTCAAGTTGTAGCCTAGCTGCGAATATACATATTTATGATCATAGCCCTCTGGGAGCTCACCTAGTTTCCAATCAAATCTTTTCTTACAAGAATTATCTACTCCTGGTTCACACCAACAGTCCCTACCCCAATCACGAATGGACTCGGCAGCTCTTCTTAATGGGCCAGATTTAGCCATCACAGCTCCACCTTCACCCATAGTAATGTGATGAGCTGGATAAAAAGAAGTCGTAGCAAAGTCACCAAAACTTCCCGCCTTTTCTCCTGCGATTTCAGCACCAAAGGCATCACATGAGTCTTCAATTAAATACATTCCGTTCTCTTTACACCATTCTGAGATAAGATCAGCTCGAAAAGGGTTTCCAAGAGTATGAGCAACAATCACCGCTTTGGTTTTAGCGGTTTTTGCTTCCTGCAAACGATCCAGGGTTACATTAAAGGTGTCTAAATCAACATCGACAAAAACAGGTTTCCAATTGTTTTGTATGATGGGATTCACAGTAGTAGGAAATCCAGCTGCTACAGTTAAAACCTCGTCTCCAGGTTTCATTGGTTCTTTTGAGGTTCCATTCAACATTGGAGAACCAAGAGCTGATGTCGCAACCAAATTAGCACTAGAACCAGAATTAACTAGAAGACCCTTCAATTTTTTTCCGAAGTAAGAAGAAATTTCTTTCTCAAACTCTCTTCCGTATCTTCCTGCAGTTAACCACATATCTAGGCTTGCATCGATCAAATATGCTAGGTCTTGCTCACACACTGACTTAATTGTAACAGGAATATAACTGTCCCCTGCTACAAATTCCTTTTTTGGATTTTCTTCGTTAAAACATTTGGCAGCCAGAGCAACCACTTCTCTTCTAAGGTCAGAGGATAATTCGATATTCATTTTTTCCTTCTTTTAAGCTTTGGAATTTTATAATAACAATTTCAATCAAATGCTAATTTACGTTACTAAAAACGTTTCTGCACCCAAGGAGCATTTCCTTCGTCCCACAGTTTTTGCAAGTGATTTTTATCCCTCAAGGTATCCATACACTGCCAAAAACCCTTATGCTTTGTATAGGCAATTAACTGTCCGTCTCTTGCTAAGGATTCCAAAGGTTTTCTCTCTAACACACAGTTCAAATCATCAGATAAATACTCATGGAACTTTCTTTTAAAGAAGAAAAATCCTCCATTAATTAGATCAGTATGTTCTTCAGACTTTGGTTTCTCCATAAAACTACTTACCGAACCAATATCATTAATGTCTAAAACCCCAAAACGATTTGCTGGCGATGTCCCTAAAACTGTTCCAACTTTTTGGTGTTCCAGGTGGAACTGAAATTCATCATCTAAATTTACATCACAAAGACCATCGCCGTAAGTTACCGCAAAGTTTTCAAACTCTGTATCTTCGGAGATTACATCTATGGCTTTTTTAATCCTTGCACCTGTCATGGTTTCAAGACCAGTGTCCACGACGCGAACGCGCCACTTTTCCACTTCTTTTTCACAGCCAAAAGACCGAGTGACTTTTTGCCCTTCGCGATAGTCTATTTCTACATGTCGAGTTTTTCTTGGATAGTTTAAAAAATAGTCTTTGATTTCCCAAGCCTTATATCCGGCACAAATAACGAAATCGTTAAATCCGAATGAATAGTAGTATTTCATGATATGAAGCAAAATTGGATTGCCACCAATCTCAATCATCGGCTTTGGTTTCAAATGAGTTTCCTCAGAGATTCTCGTACCGAATCCCCCTGCCAAGATAAAAATTGGCGTATCTTTTTTCATAGTATCGAGTGTAAGCATTGAACCCTCTTTCAATTTAAACTTCCAAAATCTCGTCAATTAACTATGGGAAACTATTATTTGAAGGCATAGAAGTCAAGAATTGCCATTTTACTTAAAACGACTGTTTTACAGGCATAGGCTTAAGATTTCCCAAACTATGAGGTTCGTTCGAGAGGGAAATCAAATCAATCTGCACCTTCTCTCCCCGAGTGTATTTAACAGAAAGAACATTATCCCTAACGCGCCCTCCCATCCCACTAGTGAATAGATGAAGGTTTTCTAACTCAATATAAGAAAACTCACTTTTCTTATCTGATTCAGCTCCCACATCTCCAGAAAAAATATAGATTGGATTGGAAACAGCTTTAAAACGAGGAAGTAAATCATCAAAAAAATTGGTACTCCCCAGCCAATGTGAAAAATTATTAGGCTTAATGCTATTAAAGGGCTTATCGTCTTTCCACCAAATAACCTGATGAGTAAACACAAAAACAGGTTGATCTTTTGTTTTCAAACCAGCCAAAGCTCTATCGACCAAGTCTAATTGAGCTCCCTTAATATTCCAATTTTCTAGATTAGCATCTAAAACAATAAAAACTGCGTCTCCAAGCTGAAAACTATAATATGTTTTACCGTATCTCTTTTCAAAAGTTTGCCGACTTTCAACTCCTACATTAACATCATGATTCCCTGCTACGAAAAACGCTGGTTTTCCAAAGTGACGATTCAAATCCCTTTCCACCATTTCCCATTGCTCTTGCTGCTTTCCATCTACTACTATATCGCCAGTTAAAAAACCAAAATCCCACGCCTCAACAATACCAGTCTGCTTCTTTAAGAAACTCCTGAATACCGAATAGAGTCCATCTGGATTCTGACCAGGGCTACCATAAACATGACCCGCCACAAAAAACGCCAAGGATTCTTTTGAATGCCTCTCCATTTTTTTAATTTGTTGATCGGCCTTGTAAGTCTCTGAATCATTTGAATTAAAAACTCCACATGAGGATAAAAAGAATAATGAAGCCAGAATAAATAATGCTTCTAATTTGCGCATGGGTTTCTCCCTTAATTTCTTTACATTGACATATAAATACCTATAAATGATTATCCGCAGTCAACTGAATAACCTTAGAATGCACTATAACACCTACCGTCGAGAACGCTTGGTGAAATGCCTTCGGTACATTAAAACATAGAGAAAAAGGAGCTAAACATGTTACAAAGCCTAAGCAGCCAATTTGAAGCTTTAGGATTTGGAGAATTATTAATCGGTGTAATCGGCAGCATTGCCTGTAATATCGTTCTACGATGGTTCTACATCAAGTTTGGCCAGGCCTATACCAATCGAAAAGCAATGGCTAACAATTTTATTATGTTAGGCGCGGCGATTACTTTAATTATTTTCTTGATTAAGTCTTCAATCGCTCTTTCTTTGGGACTAGTTGGTGCCCTTTCCATCGTACGTTTTCGTGCCGCCATCAAAGAACCCGAAGAATTGGTCTTTTTGTTTTTCTGTATCGCAATTGGTTTAGGATTTGGAGCCGGCCAAGGTAGCGCAACGGTTGTGACTTTAGCGATAACTCTTCCCATTTATTACCTAAAATATAGAGTATTCTCAAAAAGCTCCACCGAAGAATCTGTCTTTTTGATGTTTCGTGATCAAAGAGAAAATGTGAAATATGAAACACAAGAAATTTTTTCTGTCCTAGAGAAACACTGTAAAAATGCAAAGATCAAAAAGGTAGACGAAAATCAAGAGACTGTTAACTACACATTTTTAGTAAACATTGATGAGTCAAACACGCTTGTTAAGCTTAAAAATGAACTACGTGAAAAATCTTCTACAGCAAGCATCTCGTTTATAAATACAATTAGCCCTGTACAATAAGGTTCAATTTCCATGAAAATAGTTAAATCTTCGGAGCAAAACAAAAAGAAACAATTCAAAAGCTTTGTCCAAAAAACCAAACGGGTTTCAATTAGCCTTCTGTGTGTGTTTTTGGTGATTCTTGTAAGTCTTGCATCAAAAACTATTTTTGAAAACTACGAAAAGAAGAAAACAAAGATCGAAGAGCGCCCGCTAGCTGGCGCTAGCGAATTGCCTACTCTCGAACTTGATTTTAAGCAAAAAAATTATTTAAAAATCAATCAATGGGCAATAAAAGCTAAAAACTCCCGGGTTATTCAGGCCAAAGAGTATCTGCCAGCGAGCATCGATTTTAAAGACACTAAATACAAAGTAAAAGTTCGTCTAAAGGGAGACAACCCCGATCACCTCGAAGACCTTTTCAAACCATCCTATAGAGTAAAAGTAAAAAGTGGAAAATCCGTTTATGGTCTTCGGAATTTTTCTCTCCAGCACCCAGCCCGAAGAAACTGGTTGTATGAATGGCTAATGATCCGAGTTTTAAGAGAAGAAGACATCCTTTCTCCTAAATATGAATTTGTTAATCTCATAATCAATGAAAAACACCGCGGAATTTACAATATCGAAGGACACTTCAGTAAAGAAACAGCTGAACAAGCTCGAAGAAGAGAAAGTGTTTTTATAAAGTTTGATGAATCTGCTATGTGGGAAACTTTTTTAACAGACCAAAGCCTTAGCTATTTAAACGATGAAGAGGTCTACAAAAAGAGTCCAATTAACACCTTCGACGAAGAAAAAGTAAATGCCAGCCCGCACCTTAAAAACCTGTATATGGGGGCAAGAACAAAGCTGGAAGAGTTCAGAGCTGGCAAACGAAGGCTTGACGAAACTTTCGAGACTGACCTTCTAGCAAAATATTTTGCTTATTCTGATCTTTTTGTAGCTCACCATGGAGCGGCTGTCTGGAACAATATGCGTTTCTACTACAACCCAGCCACAGGATTATTAGAGCCTGTTCATTTCGATGGAAACGCCGGTTTCCAAGAGCGCGGCTATATCATGGGCCTACTCAAAGGAAAGCATGGTAACTTTGTAGAAGACTACCAATTTTATGAACAAATCTTTTCCGATAACGAATTCTACGAAGCATATTTGATTGAGCTAGATAAAATAACAAAACCAGAGAATTTTAAATCCTTAAAAAATAAATATTTTGGATTAGTTGCCAGCTATGTGACGATTTTCAAAAAAGAGTGGCCTGAATTTCAATTTGATTGGAGTATCTTTGAAAAAAGCGCTGCCCGAATTCAGTCCTATTGGATCAAACTGAGTGACGACAGTCTTTTATTAGCTAAATCGAGCAAAGCAGAACACAATCAGTTAGAAAACACTTTAAACATTCAAATCTCCAATCAAGGTCGAATGCCTTTAGAAGTCCTTGCAATTGACTATATTTTTCCAAAGTATATTCAAAAATTAAATGTTTTGGAGAGCGAAGCTAGTTATTTTCAGAAAAATAAAAGTTACGTAATTCATGGGGACAACGCAGAAAGTATTTTTCAAAATTTTAAAGTCAAACTAAACGCTAATTTATCCCAAAGCCTTAATCTTTCGCGCGTACGTATCACCTACCGGGAGCTTGGCAGAAAGAATTTAAAATACAGAAGACTTATGGATCTTCCAACATCAAATAACTTAAACCCACCAAGTCCAAATATTGACATTAATAAATTTCTAGCCGCCTATCCCTATATAAAGTTAATTCAAAGTTCTAACATTCTTCACATCCCTAAAGGTAACTATCAATTTAAAAAAGATTTTGTAATTCCTAAAAACTACCAGGTCCATTTCACCGCTGGCAGCACATTCTCATTTGCTAACGAAGCCTTTTTATTAAGTTATTCACCAATTCAAGTTATGGGTACAAAAGAAGAACCTGTGGTATTTCAAGCTCTTGAAGAGTCATGGCCTGGCCTGGTAGTTTTAAATGTCAAAAGAGAAATGTCAAATTTAGCATACTTTGAAATCAAACAAACTAGAGGAATTGAGCGCCCCGGCTGGTCATTACCAGGAGGATGTTCATTCGTTAAGAGCCCTGTACAAATTTCTCATTCTTTCTTCAACGGAAGCTTTGCCGAAGACACTCTAAACGTCTTCAATACCCATTTTAAACTTGAGCATCTACGAATAGAAGGCTCTGCTTCAGATGCAATCGACATTGACTTTAGCCATGGCACGATGAATGAACTAAAATTTGATCAAATCACCGCCGATGCAATTGACTTTTCCGGTAGCCAAGTTGAAGTCTCAAATGTAACTGCTTTAAACGTTGCTGATAAAGTTTTAAGCGTAGGTGAAGAGAGCAATGTTGATGCCAAAAATGTTAACTCTAATTCTGTTAATATTGGTTTCGCCATCAAAGACAATTCTACCTTGAACATTAAAGACTCAAAGGTTCAAAATGCTAATATTGGATCTACTGCTTTCAGAAAAAAACCAGAGTTTCCTCGTGGCGGTACAGGTAACCTTAAAAACATTATTTGGGAAAATGTTAGCCAGCTTTATTGGCTGGAAAAAAACGCTACTATCGTTTTAGATAATGTTGCTCAGCCTGTTAATAAGGCCAACATCAAGGAGCAACTGTATTGAAAAACTGGGAAGACAAACTACAGATCCAACAACCAAGGCACGAGTTAAAAGCGAGAATTGAACCTCAGTTTCTCGACAATGTTTATGCTCAAATCCAAAATTCTAGTTTTTTATTTTTTGAAGAGTATCCGGAAAGACAGGTTAACAGCATATATTTTGACGATAATTCACTAAGCAATTTTGCTGATAACTTAGCCGGGATCAACGCAAGAATAAAAGTAAGACTCCGATGGTACGGGAGTGATATAAAAAACATTCATGAGCCTACATTAGAATTTAAAATCAAAAAAAATTCATATGGCTGGAAAAACAATTACCAAATCAAAGGAAGTTTCGACCTAAGGACTATTAGCTGGGCCACTCTATTTAATGAGGTCGAAAAACAACTGCCACAAGATAAGTTTGCAGATTTTTTTAGTTTTTACCCTGTTGTAAGTTCCATAATTTCTTACAAAAGAGAATACTATAAGAGCCAAGACCAAAAAATTCGACTCACTGTTGATAAGCAAGTGAGTTATTATGATCAGTATTTACATTCTATGCCAAACATAAATCATTGCCTAATTGAAGATGATACTATCGTAGAAATAAAAGCAGCAGAAAAAGACCAAGAACTTTTAAGTAAGTGCACCAACGAATTTCAATTTCGAATCGGAAAAAATTCAAAATACGTTAATGCACTTCTTTCAAGCATTCACACTTAACCATCTATTGAGGTTAGAGCCTCTCTAGGAAATTGCTCCAAACCTTTTTCGTACCATTCAATTAGTAGATTTATTGCAAGATGTAGGTCAGTAGGCTTCCAATCTGGTAATTCAGACTTGAGGCGATGGTTTAAACCAGAATATTCCAACCCAAAACCTTCTTGCTTCACTTGAATCTCTAAACGAGGATTAATTTTACTTTGAATATACTCAGCTATATTTAATAACGACTCAGACGAGTCTGGGGTTACATTGTAGGCCTTATATTTTAAAGAGTCCTTCTTCAAAAGTTTTGAGATCACAGGTATCAAGTCATCAATCCATAGAAAATCAAACTTCCTATTTTGATTCATCGTAAGTGGCATCGAATGTAGAGCCTTACAAATCAGATTTGAAATAAAACGAATACGAAACTCCTCGTACTTTCCAAAAATTCCAAAGACTCTTAGATCTATTATATTATCAGAATTTTCTATAGCTTTCTCACAAACATATTTTGAAAAACCGTGCTCATCAACGGGCAAAAATTCTTCGTACTCCTCTTCTTTCATTTTAGGGCGATAATTTCTATTATCGTAAATTGCCCCACTGCCGATGACTAGCATCCTCTTATAATTGTGTTTTTGACGCTCCAAATTGAAAAACATCCTTGTGTTTGCATAGAACACCTTGCCTTCATTTCCAGCAGCCCTATGCCCAGGCATACAAGCTGAATGAACTACATAGTCAACGCGATGCTCTGAGAAATACTTAGCTACTGATGTCTCATCTATTAAATTTAAGTCTTTTGAACTAGGGCAAAGCAACTCATATTCATCTCTCAAGAATGATTCTCGCAAATTTCTCCCAATAAAACCGCTCGCACCAGTAATTAATAAGCTCTCTTTGCCTGATTCCATCTCGTATTCACCTCTACTCACCCAATAATTATATGCTTTTCAAAACAACTATACTCAAGATAAAAGCAAGTTTACAGCTATAAGACCTAATGAAGACGAATATTTTTTATTTCGCCAACAAAAACCGCAAAAGCGCTTAAAAAGCAGAAAAAAGCAGATTTAATGAAGTTTTAGTTTAAATGTATTTCCAAATCAGATAAGCTCCATACGTTCTAGTGCATTTAAAAAATCAAGAGGTTCAGCATGTTGAATTTTTGGAAAAACAAAAAGGTCTTTCTAACTGGTCACACCGGCTTCAAAGGTTCCTGGATGACTCAAGTACTATTAAATTTAGGAGCAGATGTTAAAGGCTATGCATTGGCACCAAGCACAGAAAAAAACCATTATCACTCAATCTCTCTTGGTAGTAAAATTCAAGAAGACATTGCCGACTTGAGAGATTATCAAAAACTAAAAGCTTCAATCCAAAGTTATCAACCTGATGTTGTTTTTCACTTGGCCGCTCAGCCTTTAGTTAGATACTCCTACCACAACCCCCTAGAAACCTACGAAGTAAACGTCATGGGTACAGCAAACCTACTCAATGCCTGCCGAGAAATAGAGAGTATTAAATCTATTGTCGCTATCACAACAGACAAGTGTTACGAAAACAAAGAATGGATTTGGCCTTATCGTGAAACGGATCGTTTGGGAGGTCATGACCCCTATTCTAACTCAAAAGCTTGCTGTGAATTAGTTATCGACGCTTATTCAAAGTCATTTTTCTATGACAAAGAAGTGGGGCTCGCTAGTGCCAGAGCTGGTAATGTAATTGGCGGAGGGGATTGGTCTGAAGATCGTCTTTTACCAGATATTGTGCGATCTTATTTTGCCAATGAGTCAGTAAGCGTAAGAAGTCCCAATGCAATCAGACCATGGCAACATGTCTTAGAACCTATCTATGGCTATATGCTTCTTGCAGAAAAAATTTATTCTACTAGAGAGTTTAATGGAGGCTACAATTTTGGCCCTACAGATAACGAACAAATTAGAGTTATCGATATTTTAAATTTAACCAAAGAGTTTTTAGGGGAAGATTTCCAGTTCGAAGTTCATGAAAATTCAGATTTACATGAAGCCGGCTTATTAAGCCTGGATAGCGCAAAGGCTGTGTCCCAATTAAATTGGAAACCCAAATGGAGCGGAAAAGAAGCAATTGAAATGACTTTAAAATGGTTTAAAGAGCAAAATTCCGCTCCGCACAATACAGAAAAGTTAACAAATTCCCATATAGACTACTATTTTAGCCAAGGCCAGTCTCCTCAGAGCTAGACAGCCTACAACTAAACTAGTATAGTCTCGTGGAACTAAAAAGTGAGGAATTATGAACGTACTTGAAAGAAAAATGATCGATGTATTAAAGACACTAAAAAATGAGTTTGGTGTATATGAAATCAAATGTGAGTTCGAGGCTGAAGGCAGCCGTATGGAAGAACTTATGAGATTGAAAGATCTCACTTCGGCAGTTGGTCTACCTATCATTCTAAAAACTGGTGGTGTTGAAGCTGTAACTGATGTTTATAACGCAATGGCATTAGGAACCAAAGGAATCATCGCTCCTATGGCTGAAACTCCTTTTGCGCTTTCTAAATTCCTTAACGTAATCGATAATTTCATCCCTGAAGATAACCGTGAAGACATCGAGTTTGCTTTTAACCTAGAAACAATTACAGCTTTCCAACACTTAGATGAAATGCTTAAACTTCCAAAGATCAACCTTCTTCAAGGTATGACTATCGGTCGAGTTGACTTAATTGGTTCAATGGCTCTAGAGCGTAGCGAGATTGACTCTGATCATGTATTAGATATTTGTCACACTGCTTTTGCAAAAGCCAGAGAAGCTGGTTTGAGCACTGGTTTAGGCGGAGGTATTTCAACGAATACTCTAAACTTCATCTCTAGCTTAAATGAGAAAAACTTAATTGATAAATTTGAAACTCGTAAAGTTGTATTCCATGCCGATGCCGTTAAGTATGGGGAAAAAGCGATTCTAAAAGCAATTGAATTCGAATTAGGCTGGTTGGAAAGTAAAGAAAGATATTACTCTCGCGTAAAATCTGAAGATACAAGCCGCATCGAAATGCTTAGAAAAAGACTTGCTGCTGCAAACTAATTTTGAAAAAGCCTCTCTAAAAAAGAGGCTTTTTTTTCGTCTAAATACCTAGTTTTTCAGGTGAATAGATCATTTTTTTTTGATATTGTCTTGGCACTCCTGGAGACGATTTCATGCAAGAAAAAATTGGAGCGGTAATAGTATCTTACTTACCAGAAGAACCGCTACAAATCGAAAATATTCTTAATCAAGTAGACCATCTTGTAGTGGTCGACAACTCTCCATCAAACTCTGCTTTTATAGAGAATGTAAAAAAAATCAACTCCCCTAATTTTTCACTGATTGAACTAGAAAGTAACCTAGGACAAGCTAAGGCACTAAACATTGGATTAAACCACCTATTAAGCCTAAAAATGGATTGGGCACTAACTTTAGATCAAGACTCTCTGCCTCCCGATAACCTAGTAAAAGCTCTTCGGTCCTATCTCGAAAAGTCCAACAATAAAAACATCGCTATTGTGGGGCCCCAAATCGTTGACATAAATATTCCCGACAAAAAGTGTAAGTACCTGAGTTCAAAAAACAAGTTCAAACTAGACAGGATTGATATCACTAAGGAGTCTTCATCCAATCTCTTGGCAATTATCACATCAGGGGCTTTAACAAATCTCCAGGCATGGAAAAACGTGGGCGAATTTAGAGAAGACTTGTTTATAGATTATGTAGATATAGAGTTCTGCCTTCGCCTCAAGTCTCGTGGCTTTGACGTTGCGGCTGTGAATGAAATTGAAATGCAACACTGCTTAGGACAAAGATCTAAAAAAAATAAAGTTTTAATCTCAGGCACCCCAACCAATCACAACAGCCTACGTCGTTACTATATAGCGAGAAACTCGGTATTTACTCTAAAGAAATACGCATTCAAATACCCCTCATGGGCTATGTTTGAGTCTTTAAACCAACTACTAACTTTTTACAGAGTAATTTTCTTTGAAGAAAAACGCATTGATAAATTAAAACATATCTTCCTAGGCTACAGCCATGGAATCCTTGGAAAACTCGGCCCATTTCAATCTCGGAGAAACTCATAATGGCACATATAAAAGTCAAAAACCTTGACGTAACTGGTATTGATATATCTAAAAGAGCACTCTCTTTAAGATCTTTTTTGCTAGGAAAAGGTAAGCAAGGCGGAGATGACCGTATACCAATTTTAAAAAAAATAAATTTTGAAGCTCAACCAGGTGATAGAATAGGCCTAGTCGGAAAAAATGGCTGCGGCAAAAGCTCGCTTCTAAAGGCCATTGCTGGTATCTACCCTCCTGAGGCTGGGAGTTTAGAAGTTAAGGGAAGCATAGCCCCTTTGATCGAAATGGGCTTAGGTTTTGACCCAGAGCTAACAGGTCGTCAAAATATCAAACTAGGCTTAATTTATAGTGGGCGGATTCATGAATACTCGCTCGAATTAGAAGAAAAAATTATCGACTTTTCTGAGCTTGGTGACAATATCGATTTACCCTTCAAAAACTATAGCTCTGGAATGTGTGCTAGATTGGCTTTCTCCACAGCAGTTTTCCAAAAACCTGATGTACTACTTTTGGATGAGGTTTTTGCCGTTGGTGACTCAGGCTTTTTAGAAAAATCAAAACAGTTCATGTTAAATAAACTAGAACATGTTCCAATCGCAATAATGGTCAATCACAGTAGAGACCTAGTTCTTGAACTTTGCAACAAGTGCTATCTAATGGAAAGAGGCGAAATAGTTATGTCTGGCTCGCCTGCTGATATAATGAATGTATATGAAAAATCTCTGGAGCAAAGATGATTACCGAACTAAAAAGCATTTATCATTCAAAGTATTTTGAAAGCGTCTTTACCTTAACAAGCTTCAATATGTCCAAACAATACCGATACTCATTCCTAGGGTGGGTATGGACTTTACTAATGCCAACTGTACAAATTGCAGTGTACACCTTTATTTTTGGCTCCCTTCTCAAGGTACCCCACAAGGCCCAGGCTCTCTATATATTAACAGGTCTATTGCCTTGGACTTTTTTGTCAAATTCCCTCATGAGCGCCTCCAATGCTCTTCTTGCCAGAGGAGATGCACTGAAACGATGTATGATTCCGAAAACTACTTTTGCCGCAAGTGATGTTCTTAGAAATTTACACGTATTTCTGATATCCTTTGGCACCCTTTATCTAGTATCGTTAGTATTCTTCGTAGATTTCAGTTTTAGTATTTTCTTATTCCCTCTTGCACTCATTCCTTTATTAATAGCCACATTTTCGATGGCAGTGATGCTTTCATTTTTAGCTCCATACTTTAGAGACATTAATGAATTTATTAATGTGGGATTAATGGTAGGCTTCTACGCAACACCAATTTTATATCAAATTGGTGACATGCCTGAAAAATATCACATAATTTTCAATCTAAATCCAATTTACATTATTTTAAGGCCTATTTTTGATGTTGTTTATTCACAAGGTTTGCCCTCTATCGAGAGCTATGGGAATGCTTTAGGGCTATCAATGTTGATTAGTTTTCTGAGCTACATTGTTTATAAGCGCTTGAGAAAAAATGTAGTTTACTACCTATAAAAAGAAAAAGGACAAAATGAATAAAATTGGTTATTGCATTTGGGCACCAGACTTCGTGAAAAGTTCCGCTGGAATTCGAGCACTATATATTCTCTGTGACCAACTAAACTCCATGGGCTATGACTCTCACGTAGTATTCAGTAGTAAAACACCCGCGAATCTTTCAGCGCCATTAATGAGTTTAAAAAAAGCTTCTTCTCTGGCTAAATCCGGAAAAAAAATTGTCGTATATCCAGAAACAGTTCCCGGTAACCCTTTAGATGCCAAATATGTGGTTAGATGGGTTTTAAATATACCAGGCTTACTTGGAGGCACCAGAATATATAATCCAAATGAAAAGGTTTTTTATTATTCAGAAGTTTTTAAACCATATATTTGTAATAAAACTGAAGGAAAGTTATATCTTCCTACTGTTGAAGAAGATATTTTTCACAACAATGACGTAAAAGCATCAGAAAGAAATCTCACAGTATTTTATGTTGGTAAATCTACTTTTAAGCCAGGCTACTTTGAAAAAAATAAAGCTCTCGAAATCACTAGAACATTCCCTGAAAAAAGTTCCTTAGGACCTATCTTCAGGCAAGCATCTGTTTTTTATTGCTTCGATAATAGCTCTATAATTTGCTATGAGGCAGCAATGTGCGGTTGCCCAACTATCATCATTCCTGACGGTACACAAACCAGGGAAGATTATGAAAAACTTGAATTAGGAATGAACGGGATCGCTTGGGGTCCTGAAGAATTACCTTCGGCGGTTGAAAGTATAAAAAACTTAAAACCAAAATACGATCAAATAAAAGCAAACTTTGGGAACGAAATTGAATATTTCGTGAAATCCACACAGGAATGGGACGATGAAAAAATTGATTCCTATATAGCATCCCTACCGACCGATTTACTAGAAACTAGAAATCAAAAAATTAAAGAATTCCAAGAATTATATTTCAGTACGAGCTTTACACTGGCTAAAAACCTTCAAGGCAAGTACCCTAACATAATTGAAATCTCTTTTCTTTTCGCCTTCGCATTAAAAAAAATCTCTTTTATGAAAAAGATTATGTATAAATTTATAGGTAGAAAATAGGACATAAAGATGACTTTTTTATTCATAGCAGATTCGAAATACTGTTCCCAACGAGAACAACAACTTCTAGCTAGTTTAGCTGCACACTTACAAAACAACAAAGAAAACCAAGTCATTCTAAGTCCTAAGATAGATAACTATTTTGACAATATTGTTACAGAAGATATTTCCGAAGCCCTCCGTATGGCATGTATCCCTAGCGTAACTACCATAATACCAATTAAGACTCCGTCCATAATCCTTGAAAAAATTGAAAATCCTGTGACTTGGTCTACCGACCCAAAGTCAAATGCAGATCTTATACAAACTCAAAACGTCTTGTGCCATCTCGGCAAGTACACCCAAAGCTTTGAACCGATCTCTCAAAACAACCGACAAATAGTCATTCATGCGGGAGAAAAAATCTCAAGCGAGGAAAGAAACCTTGTAAACATTGATGACGAAGTCCCCATCAAAGACCTAGATTTACTGTTCACTAACTCAAAGGAAATTATTGCGACAACTGAGTTCCCTGGAGTCGAAGCTAGGGCACTAGTTCATGGATGCCAATTAAAAGGAAATTTCATACCAGATTTACAGATGTTTGAAACTTCGAGCCCCTCTATGGATATGCCCGATCTTTATAAGCAGGCCTTTACCGAATTACTTTCTCTGGAAAATATCCTAAGCGAGGCCTCTGTTATAAGTAAATCCAAGAAAAAAAGCATTCCAAATCTAGACACTAATTCTTGGTTGGAAGAAGAGATTAGCTGCTTGGATAACTTTTTAACTTATGAAAAACAAAAGAAAAACATGAAAATGGTGGAAAAAGTCGAAAGTAATATCTTTATCAAAATCTGCTTTATATTATTTTATTATTTAACGACACCATTTTATTTTTTAATTGAATAGATATAGTCTCGAATTTTTTACTCACATCCTTCAATCCCAACCAAAAGCTTCGCTGCCCCAAACTTATTCAAATGCACTCCATCGTCCCAATGCTCCACGCCTTGTGACAATGTAGGAGAAATATCACCGGAGAAATCGAGAACACAAAAATCACTTTCTTGAAGCCAAGTAGTCTTCCATAATTTAAAAGACTCTTTCAACTTTAGATCCACTTTGTTTTCGAATGATGAGTTAAACTTTGAGAAATAAGGACTAAGTAATACATTCACTGTCACAGATTTATCAGATAATTTGTTAAGTTGATTGATCAAAGTACTCTGTTTCTCTTTCTGAAAATCTCCCAGCCAAACACCATTTTTATAGGCTTCAAAATTTCTCTTCCAATCTCTTTCTAGCTCAGCCGTTTGTCTCAATATATAATTAGAATCTTCTACAAAACTTTCCAAGCGCAAGCCTTTTTTTCCAGCTCGCTCCCCTATTAAATCAGAAATCTTCAAATCTTTGGAGTAAGCACCTGTATCTCTATTAAACCTCACCGAGTCCATTAGTAATAAAAACTTATCCAATAAATTTGGAAGCTGAACTTCTTTATCAATTTCATTGACCATTTTGCCTAACTGAGGATGGTATAAAACCTCTTCTGGCTGATTGGACTGAAAAAACTCATAAAAATCGGATACATAAAAAACATACTTCAAATCTTGCTTTTTCAAACTCTCTTCTAGAAAAAGTAATTTTAAGGCCGTACTGGCGCCACCAACAGCTAGATTTACACAGTCCCTACCAGTTAAATCTGACAATTGATAGGCTGAGAAACTTTCTGCCCTACTAGAACCTAGAATGATACAGTCAAATTTTTCAGCTCTGATAAAATCAAGTTTTAATTTATGAGGATTATTAACTGCGGGTCTATCTCGGAGCTTGCCCCAATAATCAAAACTATCAATCCAGAAACTATGCCCCAATACTATAGCAATCAATAAACAGCAGGTGGATACAAATAGTAATACATTCTTTTTATATGCATTTTCCATTAAAACCCCCTAAAACTGAAAATAGAGAAATACGCTTTCTGCACGCAAATACATAAGACTAAAAACAAACAAAACAGCCATCCCGACAAATCTCAATTTAGAGTAAGAATCAAACTTTTCAAAAGTATTCTTGGCCTTAAAAGCAATTCCCAAACCAACAATCATAGCAACTATCATGCGGGATTCGTGTCTTCCTAAAATATTTAAAGTAGTATGAGAATCAAATGCAAACATCCTCTCAAACCACATAATTGCCTTATCAAAGCTTTCTGCCCGAAAAAATACCCAGGCCAAACAAACATAGAAAAAACATATACCAGTACGAATAAAATCTGGCACTGCTATAGAAAAACTTAAGCCCTTAAGCTTTCTTTCAAAAGCTAGGGCTCCACCGTGCATAGCCCCCCAAATCACAAAATTCCAGCCAGCTCCATGCCATAAACCACCCAATAGCATAGTTGTTAATAAATTAAAGTAAGTACGACTAGGCCCCTTTCTATTTCCTCCGAGGCTTATGTACAAATAATCACGTAACCAACTAGATAAGCTCAAATGCCATCGACGCCAAAACTCTGTGATGTTCTTTGACTTATAAGGGGAAGCAAAATTCTGCGGAAAATCTAAGTGAAAAAACTTACCCAAGCCAACAGCCATGTCCGAATAACCTGAAAAATCAAAATACAATTGCACGGCATACCCAAACATAGCTATCCAAGCCTCAAGGCTTGATACGTTCGTTAGATCTGCTATCAAAGGATCGATCGCTACACCCACGCGATCAGCAATTAATATTTTTTTGGCTAAACCCACAACGAAAAAATAAATACCCTGATTAATGAATTTCCATTCAAAACGACTTATATTGGTATTGGATTCTAACTGAGGCAAAAGATCTGAATAGCGAATTATAGGCCCGGCAATTAACTGTGGAAAAAAACTAACGTAAGTAAAAAAAGCTAAAAAGTCCCGATGAGCATTAGTCTTTCTGCGATAAACATCGATGGTGTAGCTCATACTTTGAAAAGTATAAAAGCTTATCCCTACCGGCAATACTAAACTCAAAGTTAAAGAACTACCTACACCTACTCCCAGATAATTACTCAGAGAGTTAACGGAATCGATAAAGAAATTAAAATACTTAAAAACAAAAAGAATTCCCAAATTGGAAACTAACGACAGAATCAAAAGCCTCTTTCTCTTGGATTGAACTTTTGATTCGTCTATCCAGATTCCAACATAATAATCAATCAATATAGACAGAAACAAAAGACCTAAATACTTATAGTTCCAATAGGCATAAAAAACCAAGCTTGATAAAAGTAAAAGCCCTAAACGAAGTCGATAGGTTTTTATTATATAAAATAAAAACAAGACTAGGGGTAAAAATTGAAACAAAAAAACCGAACTACTAAAAAGCAAATCTACTTCCCCAAAAGAGTTCCTAAAAAACTTATGATCTAAAAGACAAAACCTACAAAGAAATCCTTTTCAAACATGAGTTTCCTTTAAAACTAAATAACACTATCAAATAAAATTAATCGCCAGATAGTATTTCTTTTAATAAATACAATCAACTTCCAACTAGAATGATTCAAATGCAACTCTCAAACATTAATACAGATAGATTCCTAAAGAATATATACCGGCTCTTTTAATGGAATACCAAAACTAAGTAACTTAATCACGGTCCTACTCTTTTTATATCGGCTACTGAATGGGTATTAATTTTATCCACACCAAAGTTCGAAAAAAGACCAAAAAAAAAGCCCAAGC
>DJMA01000011.1 GCA_002436415.1 Bdellovibrionaceae bacterium UBA6502
CCAGAATTTGGGGTACAGATCAGACCTAGGCTTTTTTTATTTTGGCATAAAACTATCTCTTTCAGCTTCTGATGAAAACTGAATTGTCTGGGCTAAGCTCTTTGGGTTGAATTATCAGAGCTTTCAAAATTTTTAGTTTCTATTCCAAGTCGTTCATTGATTTCAGAATCAAATTTTTCATGATTCGTTCCCATGATCCGGTCCCAAAAACTAAAATAGAGTCCATAGTTGTAGTTAAAGTATTTGTGATGTTGGGCATGGTGCGTGGCGGAGATAAAATATTTTGGAAAACCTAAAAATCGAGATGATTTGGGAAGAAGTTCAAATCCCAAGTGATTGGAAACTGCGGTAATTGTCATAAATGTAAGATGAAAAATAAATACAGTAGGGTGGATTGGAACGATTAAAATCAAAATTGGCAAGATGATGGCCTCAATGACTGACTCAATGGGGTGGAAACTAAAAGAGGCCCATCCGCTTGGCTCTAAAGACTTGTGGTGAATGGCATGAACTTTTCGGTATATTTTTGGAAAATGCATCCATCGGTGAGTCCAGTAAAAATAAGTATCATGCAGAACCAAGTATATTAAAAAACTAACAGGCATATACCATAATGGATATTCATCAAACTTCAAATAGATTTGTGTGTAGCCAAGTTGCCACAATAGGCCCATTACAGCCCCGGCCAACGCAAATATACCAGAGGTTAAAACGGACCATTTTATTTCATAGATTTGTTTTTCTTTGTTCGGGAGTTTTTTATAAATTTGACGACTTATCCAGAACTTGTTTTTGGTGCGGTAAAAGAAAAGTTGAAAAGGAGCTACAATTAAAAAGTAGCGAAAGGCTACGAAAAAATATACGACAAAGACGGCAACGAGAAAATTGATAGGCTGAGTAAGATCAACAGGAATATAGGCTTCAATGCTTTGTAGTCTTTCGATTTGATTCATGGAAAGAGCCTAGCATAGCTTCCTTTTCTGTACATCAAATTGCAGCTTTTCAGCTGTGAGTCAGTTGGAAAACAGGCATTTAGATAGGAGCATTTAGGCTTCTATAACAAATTCTCGAATCAAATCTATTTCTGGTTTAATGTCAGAGAAAGCTGCAAATGGGTCTTCCACTGAATGAATTAATTGATCGATCTTTTCTAAATGTGGAAGTAATTCTTCGGAAAGTTGGGAGGCGGTTTTCTCTCTAGAAAATCGTTTTTTACAGTGATCATAAATATGAGAACTATCTAACTGTAATCCCAAATAGTGTTTCTTATTTTTTAACAGTAATGGAATCAAAATCAGTCGATTGAAAAACCAGTCCCCATTTTTTCTATAATTTAATATGTCTACAAAAACAGGGATGTTTTTTTTGATTGAGTTTCGAATGTAATTAACTGAGCTCTCACTGGTGTCGGGACCTTGTAGAAACCGACAGTTCTTGCCAATGACTTCTTCTTTTTCATAGCCCGTATTTTCTAAAAACTCATTATTTACATATACCAGTGCTTGATCAGGTAGTTCTAGATTTACCAAAGTCATTGAGTAATCGAAAAAATCACCCATTTCAGTTATAGAATCGTAGTTCAGACTATTTGGCATATCTTGGTATCTCATTGAAAGAATTAAACAGCAATTTATTTTTACAGGAGTCTTCTTAGAAGACAAGAAATACCAGTAGAACAGGACATTGAAAAAAAGACACTGCGAAAAGGATTGGCAATGCAGTTTAACTAAAAAAAGGCCTCTGATAAGCAGAAGCCTTTTTGTAAATTAAAACTAAAAACAAATTTTAGATTAAACCTTTAGATTTAACCGTGTCTCTTTCTGATTTTAGTTCTTCATGAGTTGCATCAAATTTCGCTTTACCAAATTCGCTCTGCTCAATTCCTTCAACAATCACTAACTTACCATTTTCAGTACGGCAAGGGTAAGAGAAGATTAGACCTTTATCTACGCCATACTCACCATTAGAGTGAGTACAAACTGAGAAAGTCTCTCCAGCAGGAGTGTCGTGAGTTAAGTTGTAAACGCTATCAACTACGGCATTTGCAGCAGAAGCAGCAGAGCTAGCTCCACGAGCTTTAATGATGGCTGCACCACGTTTTTGTACCGTTTCAACAAACTCAGTTTGTAACCAAGCCATATCGGTAATTACTTCTGTAGCTGGTTTTCCAGAGATTTTAGTGTTGTAAAAATCAGGCCATTGCGTGGCTGAGTGGTTACCCCAAATAGTGATGTTAGAAACTTCTGTGATATCTACGCCAGCTTTTTTAGCCAATTGAGTTTTCGCACGGCTTTCATCAAGCATAGTCATGGCATAGAAGCGATCATTCGGCACATCTGGAGCTGAGTGCATTGCAATAAGTGCATTTGTGTTACATGGGTTTCCAACTACTAAAACACGAACGTCTTTGGCAGCATTGTCATTGATAGCTTTTCCTTGTGGACCAAAAATTCCGCCATTCACAGCTAGTAAATCAGCTCGTTCCATACCATCTTTTCTCGGAACAGCTCCCACCAACAATGCCCAGTTTACATCTTTGAAAGCAACATTTAGGTCACTTGTACAAACTATGTTTTTCAACAAAGGAAAAGCGCAGTCGTCAAGCTCCATAGCCACACCTTGAAGAGCAGGTAATGCTGGCTCAAGTTCAAGAAGTTGTAGTTCTACTTCAGTTTCAGGACCAAACATCTGTCCAGAAGCAATACGAAATAATAATGCATATCCAATTTGTCCAGCAGCGCCAGTAACGGCAACTTTTACTCTTTTTGTGCTCATTAAAAATCTCCTGAGTTATTTATGTTTTGAACCAGGCAAGTTTATCGAAAAATTCGCTCACTGGCAATAAGAGCAGGGCTTGCGCACTAAGGCAGAGCTCAGATTATTTTGTCCTTGCTGAAAGACAATGCAAATATTTAAGCTATTACTTCCGTAAAGGATTTCGACAAAAACTAAAAACTTTGGGCTTTTGTATTCCTCTAAGTGTATGATTTTAATACCGAAATTGAATATTCTGGTAATGCCTATGAGGATTTTGTATCATAGACTTAGTTCCTGTAAACGCGCTCGATTTTATAAATCAGTCTTTCCTTCTGGAGTGGCGTTTGACGATATTGAATTCTAAAATTTTATTTTACTTAGTTTTTTTGCCGATCTTTGTGGCCTGTGAGCTCAAAGAAGAAGGCCTTGTTGCTAGTGTAGAAAAAGAAACGAATTCAAAAACAACGAATGTAGCCATTCACCTGGAAAATTCCTCACAAGACGCTACTGGCATTGAATTAGAACTTTCTATGCAATCGCTAGAACTCTTAGTTAGAAAAAGTGGAGTTGTTTATCGATTGGTGCTTTTAGAAGATCAGATGATTCGTCTTGGGGAGCAGGGCATAGAATCCATCAGTCGATTTAATAGTTTGAATGTTTCGGAGGAAATGGAAATCTTAGCCGTTCAATTTTTACTCAATAAATCTCAACATCGAGCAGTGGATATAGAGGGCAATGTTTGTGAAATTCAAAACCTACCAGCCAATAGGCGTTTAGTACAAATCGCTTTGGCCCGATCTGTAAATATTGAAGAAGCATTCGATTATGATTTGCAGCTGAACTTTAATGTTGGAAACAGTCTAGAACTTAAAAGAAACGGAAAGTGTAAACTAAAACCTCAATTAAGCCTTCCACTTTTTTTACGTAGAGCAAAATCTAGGTTGGCAAATGATAGGATTTCCTTAGAGCGTTTAATGACCGACGGTCTGGATGAAAATCAAACGGATGAAGAAGACGATGGCTTTATGAGTTTAAAAGAAATCAAAAATCTTCCAATTTTACGACTATAAAATCTTAAGGTATTGGCTCGAATAAATTAACACGAACAGATAAATCATTAATAGACCCATCAATTGTAAAAAACTTTGAATGGAGATTCCACCACTGTGGATGGAACTAATCCAAGGGCGGTTAGGGTCCACATAGATTTTAATTTCTTCACCGGGGCTTTTGTTAGGAACCATGAAATCAATTTCCGAGAGTTTGTTGAAAATATTTACTTCTGAGTTTGGATAGAAATTGTCACCACTATAGAGCTTCCCGTTGAATCGATAGGTGTAGCGCACACTGGCCCGATAATCGTAGGGCCCAGTAGGGCTACCCGCAACACTGTCGATGGTTTCTACATTGAAATAGCTAATGTTACCAGAGATCTGCTGCCAGTAAGCGCCTTTGATCAAATCAATGGCTGGGGCTAGTGTGATGATATTCGTGATTAAAAAAATAATACTGAAAAGGATTTTATTTAAAGGGGAGTTTTGCAGATCCTTGGTATTTGCTTTGGCAATACTATAATAAATTTTGTCTGAAGCGGCATTCAATTCATCAACCACTCCATCAAATTTTTTTTCCAGTTTTTGTTCAAAATCATTCAGTTCCTTTAACATCTATAACAGAATATCATCTTAAGGAATCAATGAGTTTTCTCGCATTTATTTAGAAAGGAAATTCATATTATCGAGTGCTTTTGAGACAAAAAAAAGAAGCTCCTAAGAGCTTCTAGTTTAAGGCAGCTTCTGCTTGGTTTTGCCAATTTCTTAGTTCTTTATCGCTATAATCTTCGATGAGATCAAGCTCAAGGCTCATGCATTTTTTAAGAAATATTTCGGCTTTGTCATTGTCACCGTTTTCTTTAAAGAAGGTTCCAAGTTTTACCAAGCACTCGGGATCAGAGTTTTCAGCTCCTTTTTGTGCCCATTCAAAACTACGCTCAGGGTTTCGCTTTACTATGTCTTCATCACAAAATGCGATGGTCCCTTTTTGGTAAAGTTCAGATAGCATGGCAGCGCATTTTCCGTGGCCCGCATTGGCACCAGCTTCTAGGTAGTGAATTGCTTTGTCCGTGTCATCCTCTGGAACGCCATCGAAGTAGGTCTCAGCAAGGTCAAAAAAACAGCCGCGATCGCCTTCGTTTGCTCCTTGAACTAAGGTAAGGATTGCTTTGTCGATGTCTTGATCCATTCCATCGCCATCCATTAATTTTTGCGCTTTAATTCTGTGTTGTGAACGCATTTCTACTCCTTTTGGTCAATTTTAGAAAGAATAGTCGCTAAATGCCATAAATTCTAGAAAAGAATGCAGGAAAGTGCTTTTCTGCAAAAAAATGGCAAAACCTAGGCAAAAAGGGAGCTGGAATTTTTAGTTTTCTTGAAGGATTTCGTGGACTTTTGTCTGAACAGCCGTTAGTTTGATGAAAATTTAGGAGGTCCCAATGTCTTACACTTTTTATAAAGTGCTTCACCTTTCTGCGCTTGGATTTACGCTCATTAGCTTAGCAGCTGTCTGTTTTTATGTGAGCTTGGGAAATGCTGCTCAAGACAACCCAAAGAGAAAAGTTCTAGCAATCGTTCACGGTGTTGGCCTACTAGTGGTTCTAGTTTCAGGTTTTGGTTTGCTTGCGAGGTTGAGCATTCATAATATGCCGGTTTGGGTAATCTTAAAAATTGTTTTTTGGTTACTGTTTGGTGCTTATCCAGTTTTGGCAAAAAAAATGTCGAACAAGGCTTTGGCTTTGTACTTTGGTATCGGTGTTATTTTTTCCTGTGCCGCGTACCTAGCGATCAACAAACCTTTCTAATCTAATTTCATTTTGCCTGAGAGGAAAGTGCTCCGCTCGGGCTTGAAACAGATCTTAAACTTTGCAGTGAAACTACTCACTGAGGTTTTCTTTAAAGTTTTTGAGCCAAATCACAGCGCGTTCACAATGGATATACAAAGTTTTTTATAAGGCATGGATATTTCGAATACATTAGTATTTTTAATGCTTTAAGTGAATTACTGATTCAATACTGCGTTAGTTCTTGGCGCTATTGAAAAAATTGGTTAAACAGTTGAGATGAAATCATTTCTTTTAATAACAATAGTTTTATTGTCCTCTTTAAGCTTGCAGGCTTTCCCCAGTCATTGGTGGGAAAAGGTTCCTGAGGATCAGAGAAAAGGCAGCTGGGAAATACTTCCTCAAGAGGCCAGCCCTGGAGAACTTGTTTTATCCAAGCGAAACGAGTTAGGTCAATTTTCAAATTTGGCTGCGACTGCTTTTGAATTTCAAGGCGAAAGATTTGCTTCTGTTGAAGCGCTCTGGCAGATGATGAAATATCCTGAAGAGGGTAATATTAAAGACCATCGCGTAAAACATTTTTCAGAGTATCCTTATTCGAGAGATCAAGTAAAACAGCTTTCTGGTTTTACTGCCAAAAAAGCGGGGGATAAGGCTAATGCCATTAATCAAAAGTATTTTTCGGATAAGAAAAATTTAAGTTATCGATCTTTCTTTTTTGATTATAAAGACATGGCAGAAGGATCTAAATTTCATTATCAAATCATATCGGCAGCAATCAAAGAAAAGGTTTTACAAAACCCGAAGCTATTGGACTTACTATTATCTACGAAGGATCTGATTTTAGTCCCGGATCACAAGTTGGGAAAAAATAGACCGAGATCCTATTATTACAATCAAATCCTTATGGATATTCGAAGCTCTTACCAGTTGAAGGAAAAATGAGAAAATTTGTTTTAAAAGCCCACTTAATACTAGCCTGTTTTTTTACACCCTACATTCTCCTCGTTGCTATTTCAGGAACCGCATACCTTTCAGGGTTTAAGGGAGAGTTTCAAAAAACAGAACTAAAGAATTTTAAATTAGAGCTCCCTGTTGATAAGAAAGAGCAAGAATCTATTTTGTCTCAAAAAATAAATGAACTTGGCTACGAACTTAATTATGAATACGTCAAATTTGCAGGAGCAAAAAAGATTTTTCGCCCATCTTCGCGAGATCATTATGTGCTGGAGTCTGAAGGTGATTTGCACAGACTTTATTTGATGCAACCAAACTTTTTACGCTCCCTGATGGAATTGCATTTTGGACATGGACCTAAAGTGTTTAAGCAAATTTCAATCTTGTTTGGGCTTTGTTTACTATTAGTACTGATCAGTGGTATACTACTAGGACTATGGAGTCGAGCATTTCGCAAGACCAGTATCATAGGAGTAGGTGTTGGTGTGATCAGTATAATTGTTTTATCTGGTCTACTTTTCTAGGAGTTTAGTTTGGATACAGAAGTAGTTCTAAGTCTTGTATTGATTTTTTTATTGGTATCACTGTTTATTGGTTACGGAGTCTTAGCTATTTTTTTTCCAGAATGGGTCGGGATTGCTGGTAAGAAAGCACAAGAAATTGAGGCTAGGCACAATCCAGAAAATATAGATAAACCCGATGAAACCATCGACCTTTAATTTAAGAGTATCAAAAACAACACTTATTATAAAAAAACCTCATCAAAAATTGATGAGGCTTTTTTATTGTCAATTTTAGATTTGGATTATTGTTCTGAGAACTCATCCATGCTTGGACATGTACACATTAGATTTCGATCTCCAAAGGCATCGTCAACTCTAGAAACACTTGGCCAGAATTTCCTAGTTTTTAAATACTCTAGAGGGTAAGCTGCTTGAGTTCTTGTATACGGACGATCCCAATTTTCTGCGGAAACAATATCCGCTGTATGAGGAGCGTGCTTTAGTACATTACTCTCAGTGCTTTGTGTTCCATTTTTGATTTCTTGAATTTCGTTAAAGATACTAATCATTGCTTCACAAAAACGATCAAGCTCAGCTTTTGATTCACTTTCTGTTGGCTCAATCATCATAGTACCAGCCACAGGCCATGACATCGTAGGAGAGTGATAACCATAATCCATCAATCGTTTGGCGATGTCAGCAACACTGATACCAGCTTCCTCTTGGAAGGAACGGCAATCAATAATACATTCGTGAGCCACTAAGCCAGTCTCATCCGTAAATAAAATAGGGTAGTAAGAACTTAACTTTTTAGCAACGTAATTGGCATTTAGAATCGCAACTTGTGATGCCTCTTTCAATCCCTCATCTCCTAGCATGCGAATGTAGGCCCAAGAAATATTTAAAATCAGAGCAGAGCCCCAAGCTGCAGCGGAAATTGCGCCCATGCTTTTGTCACTTCCAAAACCTAAAGCTTTATTTCCAGGGAGGAAGTCTTGTAAATGAGATTTTACTCCAATTGGACCCATTCCCGGTCCGCCACCACCGTGTGGAATGGCGAAAGTTTTATGGAGGTTAAGGTGACAAACGTCAGCTCCAAAATGTCCCGGTCGGCATAAACCTACTTGGGCATTCATATTAGCTCCATCCATATAAACTTGCCCACCGAAGTCATGAATGACTTGGCAGATCTCTTTAATTTCTTTTTCGAAAACACCATGAGTGGATGGGTAGGTAATCATTAAGGCAGCCAATTGGTCTTTGTATTTCTCTGCTTTCGCTTTTAGGTCACCTAAGTCGATATTTCCTTTGTCGTCACACTGAACTGGAATCACTTGCATCCCAGCCATCACCGCTGATGCCGGATTTGTTCCGTGAGCACTCGTTGGAATCAGGCAGATAGTTCTCTGCTCGTCACCACGGTCTTTGTGGTAACTGGCAATTGCCATTAAGCCGGCAAACTCACCTTGAGAGCCAGCATTTGGCTGTAAACTGATCGCATCAAAGCCAGTGATTTTTGCCAACATAGTTTCTAGGTCTTTGAAAAGCTCTGCGTAGCCTTGGGCTTGTTCCACCGGAGCAAAGGGGTGAATGTTTGCAAACTCAGGCCAGCTGATTGGCAGCATTTCACTAGTAGCATTTAATTTCATTGTGCATGAACCTAGAGGAATCATAGAATGGGCTAAGCTTAAATCCTTAGATTGTAAGTGAGTAACATATCTTAAAAATTCGGACTCACTATGGTAGCTGTTAAAATTTGGATGATTCAAGTAAGTGCTTTTGCGCTGAAAATCTTCAGGAAGTAAAAACAAGTCTTCAGAATTTGCTTGATCCATTTTATCGCTGGCATTTTCTACACCAAAAATTTCTGCAAGATCCATTAAATCTTGTTTTTCTACGCTTTCATCAAGATTGATTACCAATAAGTGGTTATCGATTTGACGAAGATTTATTTTCTTCGCTTTTGCGGCTTTTAAAATTTGATCTACATTTTTAGTTTCTACCAAAAGAGTATCAAAAAAGTTTTCAGAAACAGAATCCACTTTTGAAGAGATTAAGTCTTTTAAAAGTGCCGTTAGTTTATGGGTGCGAGTTGCAATATTCTTCAGACCCTTTGGACCATGGTAAACCGCATACATTGAAGCAACTACAGCCAATAAAACTTGGGCAGTACAAATGTTCGATGTAGCACGATCTCTTCTAATATGTTGCTCTCTTGTTTGCAAAGCCAGTCGTGTCGCTAGTTTCCCTTGGGCATCGCGAGTAACACCAATGATTCTTCCAGGAATCTGTCTTTTGTATTTATCAGAAGTGGCAATATAGGCAGCATGAGGACCGCCATAGTATAAACCCAATCCGAAGCGTTGGGTGGAGCCAACTGCAATATCAGCGCCCCATTCGGCTGGAGTTTTTAACAAGCAAAGTGAAAGTGGATCAGCTGCCATACAAACTAGGGCTTTCTGCTGATGAAGCTTTTCGATGATATTGCTAAGGTCTAAAACCTCTCCGCGGGTATTAGGGTATTGAATTACGCCACCAAAAAAATCTTCGGTGATTTCTACTTCGTTGATATCGCCCACAACAATCTCGATACCAACAGCATCAGCACGAGTTTGTACTACCTCGATGCTTTGTGGGTGACAGTATTTATCTACAAAATATTTTGATTTGTTTCTGCCCGCAGAAGCTTTTGATAAATTCATTGCCTCTGCTACCGCAGTTCCTTCGTCAAGAAGGGATGCATTGGCGATTTCTAAACCAGTAAAGTCAGTGATCATAGTTTGGAAGTTTAATAATGCTTCCATTCTTCCCTGAGAGATTTCTGCTTGGTATGGAGTGTACTGTGTGTACCATCCTGGATTTTCCAAGATATTTCTTTGTATCACGCTTGGTGTGATACAGGCATTGTATCCTTGGCCTATGTATGAGCGATAAATTTCATTTTTTGAGGCGATACTTTTAAGAAGTTCAAGTCCGTCTTTTTCGGAGTAAGCTCTGCCGATTCCCAGTGGAGAGTCGTCATAAATACTTTCGGGGATAGTAGTTTTCACAAGGGATTCAAGGCTTTCGAAGCCAATTTGTTTTAACATTTCAGACTGCTCATGAGGAGTGGGTCCGATATGACGAGGAACTAAAGAGTTTGTTGATTGATTGAATAGATTGTTCATACCGCTTTCTCCTTTTAAGCTACGAAAATGGCCCTTCGATGTTTCATTATTAGGCTTGCTGCTAACTTCCATGCTTTCCTCCAAATCAGTGAATTTCCCTATGCTTGATACCATAAATGTGAGCTGGAGTGGATTGATTTCAAAGAAAACTACTAGTTTGTGCTTTGAATTAATCTAACTGCTATAGAAAATCAGGTTTCGACATGGCGCTTACATAGCTGCGAGTTTTTGCTTAAGTAAGGAGCCTTATTTTGTTTTCTAAAGAAGCTCTTGGCTTGGCACATTGGTTCAAAGCGAGCGTAAAACTCCAATATATGCAAGTTATGAAAGCACTAAATAGCTCTTACTTATTGAAATGATTGAATCTAAAGGCTTTGATGGTAGGCTTTCCTCATGGGAAATCTACAAATTCAAGCCAGTTTTATCGATAGTGTTGAAGTGTTTTTAAATCAAGCCGTGGGAATCGTTTGGGGCCCACCATTGGTCGTTCTACTAGTAGGAGCGGGTTTAAGTCTAAGTATCGCTCTAGGAATTGTCCAAATCAAAGGCTTTAAACATGCAATTGATGTTATCCGAGGAAAATTCGACGATCCCAATGATCCAGGGGAGATAAATCACTTCCAAGCTTTGTGTACAGCATTGTCAGCTACTATTGGTTTAGGAAACATTGCGGGTGTTGCCATTGCAATTAGTTTCGGAGGGCCTGGTGCGGTATTCTGGATGATTGTAGTTGGTTTGGTTGGAATGGCTACCAAGTTTTCGGAATGCTCTTTGGCTTTGATGTATCGTCACGTTGACGACAGAGGGGAAGTGCATGGTGGGCCAATGTATTACATTGAAAGAGGACTTGGAAAAGCATGGAAACCCATGGCGGTCTTTTTTGCTGTAGCTTGTTTGTTTGCCACCTTCGGTGCTTCCAATATGTTTCAAACTTATGAAGTAGCAACTCTCATGAATAGCCAGTTTCAAATTCCAAATTATGTGACTGGATTAGTCTTAGCAGTATTAACTGGAATCGTAATCATTGGTGGAATTAAACGAATTGGCAGTGTGACCTCAAAAGTGGTTCCTATTATGGGATTAATTTATATTGTAGGATCTCTTATCGTAATTTTAAGTAATGCTTCGGCTGTTCCTGAACTATTATTAATGATCATCGACAGCGCATTTAATGGAACGGCTGCAACCGGTGGTTTTGCCGGAGCAGGAGTTGCAACGGTGATCACTTGGGGAGTTCGAAGAGCTTGTTTCTCTAATGAGGCAGGTGTGGGATCATCGCCAATCGCTCACTCTGCCGCAGCGACAAAAGAGCCAGTCCGAGAGGGAGCCGTAGCGCTTTTAGAGCCTTTTATTGATACTGTGGTTGTTTGTACAATGACGGCTTTAGTAATTTTAATTTCAGGAGCATGGACAGACGCAGTGGATCCAGTAACTGGAAATAAATTAACGGGTGCTCTTTTAACAGCAAAAGCTTTTGATTCTGCCATTCCAGGCTTCGGTAAGTTTTTTGTTCCGGTAGCGGTTTTTCTTTTTGCCTACTCGACTTTACTTAGTTGGTCCTACTATGGCGAAAGAGCTTTGGATTATCTTACTGGTGGAAAAGGCATTGTTGTTTATAAATTTATTTTTTGTACGGTTGCTTTCATTGGAGCCATGTGGACACAAAAAGTGATCATTTCTTTTTCTGATTTAATGTATGGCTTAATGGTGATTCCAAATATGTTAGCCATTGCCATCCTTTCGCCAAAACTTTTAAAAGAAAGCAAAAGTTACTTTCAGCGATTGAAAGCTGGGGAATTTGAAGTAAAATAAAAAAATGAACGAAGGTGTAGAAAACCAAAACATCATTGTTTACAGGCCTTTTTTACATCGCTTGTATTATTTAGCCAATATTCTCATTTGGTTGAGTGTTGCTGTACTATACAGACTTAATCACGAGCAAATTGAAGAATTAGGCTGGTTGCAAGGTGGTTTTAAGCTTTTATTAGCCAGCTCTGTGCCACTAGGGATTTGGTTTCGTCTTTACATTGTAGTGCGTCCGCGAATTTTTTCTAAAATTTGGATTGATGGGAATAGTCTTTGGATACAATTTAAAAAGAAAAAGTCTGAGATTCATTTTTCACAAATTAAAAATCTAAAACCAAGTTTTGTACCACCGAAATTTATGGGTGGTTACCAAGTTGAACTTCATTCAGGGAAAAAACTATTTTTTGGTTCTTTGTTGAAAAATGACTTCCTGATTTTACAAGCCATTCGTAAGTACAGTCCGAATCTTTTGGAGCATTCAAAATTTCAACTCTTAATTAGTCGCACCCAAACTTGTGATGAGTATTGGAACCGAGTTCTTAAAAAAGTGGAAAACAAGTTTTACCTTGGCTATAAGTTTTTACTCCTTCCCTTGTGTAGCTTTGCAGTGTTTTTTTTCGGCTTTAAGAACGAATGGCTGGATTTCAAAGGCCAAGACCCTAACTTTGAATACATTTGGTATTTTTGGCAGTATTTAGTAATAGTGGCCATTCAAATTGTTGTGGCCATTGTTTTGAGTCATTTTTTCGATGACCTCTACATCAAAAAGAAAAATACAATGGTATTGTGTGACGAGAAAAACAAGAACTTTCACAGGCGATTAATTTATCTCTCCGAATTTTTTAATCTTATTTTTGCGAGTCTTGCCGGAGCCCTTTGGTTGGCGTGGCGTTTTATGGCAGCGGCTTAATATCGTGTAAGTGCACTGGAAATTGATTTAAAGCATAATTAGGAAGCTCCTCAGACAAGCGTCCTTGTTTTACACCCCGAGCATTTAAATGCATTAAGATTTCTTGGAAGACTTTCATCTTGTAGCGGTTCCAAGAAGGAGCAATTAGTTCATCCCATCTAGGAGCCAATGCTCCCAAGCGGTGAACAGGAATATCGGCTTTCAAGTGATCTAAAAATAAAGCACATTTTCTAGAATACTCTTCTAAACTTACTGGCTCGAACATTCCTTTTTCATAAAGAACCTCTAGGCCTGTATTTTTTAATACATGTAGGTTGTGGAGTTTTACATTATCCACCGGTAAAGAGTTGGTTATTTTTGCGCTTTCAATGATTTGTTCGTCTGTTTCATTGGGCATACCAAAAATAAAATGAATGCCCACTTCTACTTTAGGACAAGCCTTTTTGATTTGATAAATTGCTTCGATGGATTTTCCAGCGGCGTGGCCACGTTTTAAAAATTTAACTTGTTCTTCGAAGAAACTCTGAACACCCAGCTCAACAGAAAAATAAGTTCTTTCAGAATACTCCTGCCAGAGTCTAAGTAGTGCAGGGGAAAGACAGTCAGGTCTTGTACCAACAATGATGCCTTTTACGAAAGGATAACTTAGGGCTAATTCGTAGTAACTTTTTAATTTTTCAATTCCAGCAAGACTATTTGTATAGGCCTGAAAATAGATTACAAAATTTGTGGCGTTATATTTTTTGCTTAACTTATCATGGTAGTTTTCGATTTGTTCTTTGAGAGTTTTTTCGAAGGAATCCTCATAAGCTGCTGAACCCCATTCATCACAAAATATACAGGTCTCCATCTTTTTTAAGCCCATGCGATTGGGACAGGTGTCGACAATACTAACTGGAATTTTGAAAACTCTGTCTCCAAAAGTCTTTTTATAGTGTCGGCTGATGGGATAGTAAGTGTCTTTAACCTGGTCCATAAAACTCCTAGGCACTAGATTTGCCCAGCCAAGGCACAAAATGCAAGGCCTTTGTAAAATAAAGAGAAAAGGCCTTAGTTAGTTTGTTGATTCTTTGAAAGATTTACTCTTGTTGTACTTGTAAATCCTAGGAATAAAGATTCTCTTAAACTCTAGGTAAAGAGCTAAAAAGTCGTCCTTATAGAGCGGGTAGTGCTTTTCATAAAGGACTTTATTGCTGCTATTATCATTTGGAATATTCTTTACCCAACGATCATGATTTCTTGTAGCCATAGGCATGATGATGGTCATAAAGGATGGCCCAAAAGTGGAATGAATCCAAGCGTAAAAGGATTGGTCATTGTCGTTTAAGCTTTTAACTAATGGAACCATACTTTGTACGGATACGGGAGCGTATTTTGTTTGAATATAAAGTTCGTTCCTATCGATTGTGCGACCATCAATTATAATTTCAAGATTAGGATCGAAGAGCCTTCTGTAAAAACCACTTACTTGGTTATTGAGATGGTGTGCAGTACTTCCACTTTTAATCTCTTGAAATCCTGTGATTAAAAACTTGCCCTTATAACTAGATAACAGCCAATAATCTGCGTGTAAGTTGTTACCGATCGTTATGCGATCTCCACTTAGCTTTAAATAGCTTGAAAAAAGCTGTAAAGCGATTTCACCAAATACACCTCTAAGCATGATGTCGGTATTTTTTAAATTGATTTCTTCTGCATTTTTGACTTGTTTTGCTAGACTAGCTAGGCCAAGGAAATCAGTGAGTTCTATGCTATCAAACTCTGCACCAAGGTGTTTCGAAAACCAATTTCGTATCTTGACTGCTTTTAGGAGGTTTTCGGAGTATTCTAAATTTTGTGATTTTATATCAACAGCAGTCGTAGCACACAAGCGAGTGCTTGCCTGTCCTATAGATAAATAAAATGTTATCCCCAAAAACATTAAAAGTAGTTTCAACACACCTTCCCCGTAAACGCCATAATATCGGCTACTTTTCTCTTGCCTAGGAAAGCTTTTTTATATTGAAAAATTAACAGAAATTAAGCTCTGAATGTTAGACTTATTTTAGATCTGATTAAAGAAGCCAAAGTAAATTGGTGATTTACAGAGTATTTGTCGACTAAATTTGTTTAACCATATGACTCTAAAGGGTGTCGGGAGGAAGCTCCTTGGGAAGTCCCTTGATGGCCCAAGTTGATTGTCTTTTGAAAGCAAATCCAGCTCTAGAATGAATCCAGAAGCCTCGACTGCGGAGAGCTCGGTTTAAATCACCAGTAGCTGCGTAGGTGCTTAGTATGGACTTGTCATCTGCTTTCTCTAAAAAGCTTTCTAAGAAATGGGGAGACCACAATTCACTGGAAGCGGATTTAGAGTAGGCATCGAAAAGGTAGCAGTTTACTTTTTCCAGAGATTGGTAGTTGGCCAAAACCTCTTCTTGTAATCGCCAGAGACCGGCATCGTACAGAGCTAAAGCGTAGGTTTTAACTTGTATGGCAGTGAGTTCAAATTTTTCTAGGTAAAGAGAAAAAATATGATCATAGGCTTTCTTAAGCATAGGGTTTTTACAATCATCCTTAAGGTAATCTAAGAAATGTTGGTTTAATTCTGAGTGTAACTCGAAGCTAGTGATTTTTATTTTGAAACGATCAAGGAGTTGAAAATCGGTTTTACTTAGAGACTCTTTGAGATCAGGAAGACGAGTAATGGCCCGACAAAAAATACTCATTTCGTTGTAGCCAATTCCTAGGCCTAGATTTACAAAGTGAGCATGTTGAATTTGTTCGAGGCAAAATTGGATGGCCTCACCGTAGATGTACTCAGTTTCTGTAAAAGCACCTTGAGAGGAATGCATACTTTCTTGGTCCATCTTTTCGGAGCTAGAACTGCTTGCAGAGTAGCTACCGTCTAAAGTTTTTAAGAGGTGAAAGTACAAACCTTCACGCTCCTTTCTAGACTCAAGAAGATCTTCCTCTCTTAGACTTCCCATTACATTCTTTCTAAAGTATCAATTCCGATCAAAGCCAGACCTTTTTGAATGACAAGACCTGAAGCTTTCACCAATGCAGCTCGAGCTGTGGTTAGGGCTTCGTTGTCGGCATTTAAAACCGAACAATTGCTGTACATTCGACTAAAATCTTTAGATAGCTCAAACAGATAAATACAAAGAGATTGTGGTTCGTTAGATTTCACTGACTTTTCAACCGCTTCATGGAAAAGGCTAAGTTTGCGAACTAAAGCTTGCTCTGTTTCATGCTCTAATAAAGAAAAATCCGCTTTGGAAAGATCCATTTCTGGTTTTTTCTCTTCTAGTTCTCGCAAAATAGAACAAGTTCGAGCGTAGGCATACATCATATAAGGACCAGTGTTTCCTGACTTAGCAGTCCACTCTGTAAGATCAAAAACGATATTTTTGTTATTATCCTGATTTAGCATTCCATATTTAATCGTAGCAATGGCGATCTTGCGTTTTGCTTCTTCGATTTCTTCTGGAGTCCAATCGTTTCTATATTTATTTAAAAACTCAGACTGGATGTTTTGCTCTAAACTATCTTGAAGTTGAGAGAATAAAATCACATTTCCTTTTCGACTACTCATTTTTCCAGAGGGTAAAACCACTTGGCCATAAGCAAGGTGAAAAGAGTCTTTGGCTTGTTCAAAACCCATTTTTTCTAGAGTGGCAAAAACTTGTTGAAAATGAAGACTTTGCGCAACGTCCACAACATAAATGGATTTATCGATTTTGTATTTTTCGAACTTTAGTTTTGCAAGAGCTAAGTCTTTTGTGGAGTAAAGACCTGTGCCATCGGATTTTAAAACTAAAAAGAAAGGTAGTTTTTTGTCTTCTAAGCGAACACCTACGGCGCCCTCATTTTTTTCGAAAACACCTTTTTCAAGAAATTCTTTGACCACTTGTTTTCCAGGTTCACCCACATCACTTTCGAAAAAGAAATGATCAAAGCGAGCATCTAACCAGTGATAGATCTTTTTAAACTCATCCATGGACCATTCTTTGGTTTCTTGCCACAAAGAATAGTAGTCTGAGCCAGGGCTTTCTAATTGTTTTAAAGCATTAGACACGGCTTTGTTGCGACTAGCAATAAGCTCATTTACGCTTTTGCCCTCAAGCTCTTTGTTTTCTTTGCGAGTGATCTCTGAGATCTCCTGACCAATTTGAGAATTACTAGATATAATCTCAGCGTTTGAGGTTGCTTGGTCAAAGCGGAAAATTTTATTTTTATCGTCAGTAAGGTTTAATTCCTTTTCACTAAGTATCATACCCTGACTAAGAATGCCTTTTTTATCTGATTCGCCAACAAGGCGACCTGCGACTCTTGAGCCAATGCTGGCGTAAGCAACAATATCTCCTTCTGAAAACTCAGTGCCTCCACAAACAACTTGAAACTGATTTTCGCCAGTAGAAACTTTTACCACTTTCCAAGCTTCATTTTCTGGATGAGTTTTAATCTCTTCAACTTTAGCTGATAAGATACCAGGATATGGAAATTTAGCGAGTCGAGTGTAATCTAATAGCTCTGTAGCATCGGAATACATTTGACCAAGAAACTCCGCCACTACCATGTTTTTACTGTCACAGTATTCAAAAACTTTTTCTTTAAAAGTTTTCAAGTCTTTGACACAGTCTTGTAAGTTTTTAAACTCCAATGTGGATTGATTCGGTAAGTAGTGTTCAGTGAAAAACCACAAACATTTTGCAATGTGAGCTCCAACGTCTCCAATGTAGTTCACAGCGACCACTTCATGCCCTGACCATTCATACAAGCGAACTAAGGCGTCGCCTAGAGAAACATTTCTTGTGTGGCCAACGTGAAAAGCCTTGTGGGTGTTGGGTTGAGAGTATTCTACCATTACTTTGTGATTTTTTTGCGGGCGAGTGCTCAAAAAATCTCCCGATAAAATGGCTGGGATTGTTGCATTTGCCATTTGTGATCGGTCGATTTTAAAGTTTAAAAATGGACCCATAGCTTTCACGGAGCTAAAGTTTTTGGCCTCATCTGTTTTTAAAAACAATTCTTCGATTTCACTAGCAATCATTGGAGGAGCTTTTTTTAAAGCTTTGGCAAGAATGAAACAAGGGAAGGCAAGGTCTCCCATTTTTAAGTTCTTTGGAACTTCTACCAATTTTTCTAATTCGTCATTGGATTTATCTAGTTGAAAATTATCTTTAAAAACTTTTGCTAAGCCGGAAGCAATAACGGCAGAATAATTCATAGTCTCTCCCAAAATTCTGCTAGTGAATGTAGCATCAAATCTATGCACATGGCAGTAGATTCTTGAGAGAAAACTTCAGTTTATAAGGATTTTATACCGAATCTCCCAAATATTGTGCGCTTTCCTCTTTGTCTTCTTGGGTGTAGCGATAAGCGAGTAGACAAAGCCCCCAAAGGCTTACAAAAAGTAAGCTGCGGTTTGTGCTCATACTGAACTGAAAGAAGGGGATAGCAAATCCTAAAACAAAATTTATTAATGAGACGATGATAAAAAATTTCATAATATTTTATCGACGGATAAAAGGCCTAGCTTGAGCTCTAGGCCTAAATTCTAAGAAAAAGTAGCATTTCTTTCCTTAGAACAAGTCGAATTTTGAAGAGCTCTTTGCATTTCTTGTGCTACCAGCAGGTAAGGCGCTGGTGCCTTCTTTTGCTTTTACGCGCAGTGCCTGCTCGGTCATTTCGTTCTCATCACCAAGGTAGTCTCTTTGAATAATAATCTCGGCAGTGTTTTTCTCGGTGTCTAAACGTAAACGAACCCACTCCATTTCAAGTCTAAGTTCATTTTTGGCTATGCGCGTGAAATAGAGTTTTTCGTTTAAATCCCTTACAAGGAAACCTTGGTAGTCTTTAAAGCTACTCACTCCAGCGTAGTTTATTGTGGATTGAGAGAGAATCTCCCAATTTTCTTTTGCGTAATCGTATATGATTTTACGTGCCTTGTTCTTTAGTAAACGAAGACGTTTTGTATCTTTACTTGCTTCGATTTCGCGAACCAATGAGCTAGTGGAGTGGTCCACTTCAGTGGGGTCTTTTAATTTAGCTGCCATTTCTGGCTCTTTCAAAAGCTTAGATAAACTGGCTTTTAACTCTAGTTCTTTTGTGTCATCAATGCCTAGTTTTTTTAAGCCATCGTAGGTGATTTTGGGTACTTTGATTCCTTGTTCCTGAATGCTCAAGGCGAACAAACTAAGGCTAAAACTGGTCACTAAGCTAAATATTAAAAATTTCATAGGAAATCTCCTTCGGTATTAAATAAAGCAAAAAGCATGCAATTCGGGCCTTTTTGCTCACACTTGAAAGCCTGTAAAATCAGGGACTTAGGGAAAAAACCTTGGCAATGAGAGCTAAAGGGGCTAGGAATTTGCCATGGATACGCAAAAAGGTCACCCCTCTGTCAAAAATAATTACGAATTTCGTGGAAGAATTACCGCTTTGGAAAAGTCAGGATCACGCCTAAGCTTTCGAGTTTTTGCTGATTTTGAGCAAAGTGATTGGCTGAATTTTACCGAAGATGATTTCTCTGATAAAAAGAGTTTCACTGATTTGAAAATAGGGGACTTAATAGCTAGGGTGGAAGGTCAAAAAATAGAAAGGCTTCTGGTTTCTAAATGCAAAGCTCCTGTTTATAATAAAAAATTTCAGAAGTCCGAAGCTTTAGCCTGGCAAAAGTTCCAACAAAAAATCCGTAGTTATTTTATAGAAAGAGAGTTTATAGAGCTGGCAACTCCAAGTTTGGTTAGCTCTCCCGGTTTAGAAACTTTCTTAGATCCTTTTGAAACTGAAATCGAAATCGGTAGCTATTCAAAAAAAGTTTATCTTCCAACTAGTCCTGAGTTTCATTTGAAAAAGGCTCTGTGTATTGGCTTTGAAAAGATTTTTGAGATGGCAAAGGTTTTTAGAAATTCGGAGCAAGGTGAGCACCATCAACTAGAGTTTTGGATGTTAGAATGGTATCGCGCCTATGATAATTTGCATTCGATAAAAGAGGATACCAAAGCTCTTATCCAAAGCTTTTTTGAAGAGCAAATAAATTTTGAAGAGCTAAGTTTTAAAGATCTTTTTATGGACTACTTAAGCTTTGACCTCAGACCTGAAACCACAAAAATAGACTTACAACAGCTTTGCAAAGTTCAAAAAATCACCTATGAAGAATCAGATAGTTTTGATGATTTGTTTTTTAGAATTTTTTTGGAGAAGATTGAGCCGGTCTTACAAAAGAAAGAATGGTATTTCTTAGAGGGTTTCCCTCCGTCTCAGGCGGCTTTGGCTAAACTAACTACGGATGGATGGGCAGATCGTTTTGAGCTTTACTTTAAAGATGTCGAGCTAGCAAATGCCTTTCATGAATTGAACGACTCCGAAGAGCAAAGAAAACGTTTTACAGAAGCTTTATTGGATAAAGAGCGAAACTTAAAAAAAGCCGTTGCTGTGGATGAGGAATTTTTAGAATTTCTAGAATATGGAATGCCTCCGAGTGGTGGCATTGCTCTTGGATTGGATCGTTTGTTTATGATTTTGCAAAAAAAAACGAGCCTAGAAGAGACTCGTTTGTTTCCATTTAAAATGTAAACTCTTTTAGTCGTCAGAATTATCGAGAGGGCCAACCCAATTGTTTGGATCGTTGATTGCGTCCTTCAACTCTTTTCCCACTTTAAAAAATGGAAGTTGCTTTTGTTTTACTTCGATAACTTCACCAGTTCTTGGATTACGTCCTTTGTAAGCTCCATATTGACGATTCACGAAAGAACCAAAGCCACGAATTTCAATTCGATCGCCTTTTGATAGTGCTTCTACCATGGAATCAAAAATAGTATTGATCACAGTTTCGGCTTTAACGCGTGTGATGTTGGCCTGTTCAGAGATATGATTAATTAAATCTGCTTTGGTCATTTGATCCTCAAAATTCAGTTTGTAAGTGATTGAAACTACACATATATCTTCAAATAGATCGGCTCACATTGCAAAAGATTTTTTTCCAAGTGGTCGAAATCAGGCCTCTTTTGCTGTAGAGAGTAAAAAAACCTGAGTATAAGCCCAGCATTCTGGACTTGGGTCTGCTTTTCAACATACTACGTTATAAAAATCCTTCAAAAAGACTCGATCAAAAGCTTAAAAAATCCTTTGTTTTGATTAAAGACTTTTATCGTCAGGAACGATTTGGCGTCCATAAGTTTCGATCATATATAACACGATCGAATAAAAAGCTAAAAGTAAGGCGGCAATTTGACCACTGCTCCAAGCTCGCATTTCCAAAGAAAAGACGAACAAGAAAAACTGAGTGGAAATTAAATGCAATACGAATACCTTATGCCAGTTGTGAGTAGAAGGAACATCATTTAAGAGGCGAATACTCAAAAATAAAACACTCAATAGAATCAACACAAAGGAAATGAAAAACAGAATTCCTCTTTGGGTTAAAAGGTATAGATAGAAGTTAGATTCACGATGGAATAACTCGGCCTCGGTTTTTGGTGCTTGATAGATGTTGTGAATCAGGATGCTTGTTTCTTTTCCGAGCCAAAAATGTTGGTCTAAGCTTTCAAATTCATTTCTCCAAAGGTCTTTTTCTAAATCCGCTGCGGCAATTTTCTCTTTAGAGATTAGAAAGTCTTCTAGCTCTGGAACATTGGTGTAGGTAAAGTATAGTCCCACTAGAATAGCGCCGAGAATGCATAAGTTTTTTAGCCATTTTCTTGAAATAAAGAAGCTAAAGAATAGGAATGGAACCAATACAGAACTTAAAGCAATTGGTTCTTGGGCAATTGCTAGGGCATAAGCTGCCAACAAAGAACATGCAATGAAAGAGATTCCTGTGAGACTGAAAAGCCTTTTTTTGTAGACGAAAAAACTCATGCAGTAGATTAAGTAAATGGACAATATGAAAGCGTGGCTTTTCGAGCTAAAAGAAAGACCATAGCGACTTGTGTCTTCAAAGCTTAGCCCAGGTAAAAACCAGGTAATATCAAAGAGCCCGTAGAACTGCAAAATACTAAGAATACTGTATACAAATCCACCAAAAAGAAAGCTTATAAAAAATCGATTGATGCCAGGAAAGAGATTTAGACTATAGGTCATTAAATACAATAATCCAAACCAAGAGAAAATGGATGAACTATCTTCGGTGAAAAAACTAAAGCCTAAATGAAGGTTGCTCCAAAAATGAAATATCAATAGTAGGGCAAGTGGAATTTCCAGGCCAAGTCGAAAAAAGCGAAACTCCGGCGACATGCTAAAACGATCTAATGTAATGTACAAAGCTGTAAAGCTAGCAATTAAAAAACATAACCAGTTAGCAATTGGAAGGCCGACAAAAAGGGAAAAAGCAAATAGAACCCAAAGGGAAGGCACCGGTGCTCCGGCAATGTTTTTTAGGATCACCATATATCGAGAGCGAATGATTTGTCGGCGACTACTCATTACCGGCTGAGGATTTGTGTTACTTCTTGTTCTTTCGCTTGGTGTGAAAATTCTTGCCATAAATTATCTTTGTTATTTTCTTTTTCTGTAAAGCCCTGAATTTTTTAAAATTTCATAGTAGGCGTTGATCGTGTCATTTAACATTTTTTCTGGATCAAAGAAACTCAATACTTTTCTTCGTGCGCTGTCACCAATTTCAAGAACAGGAAGATTTTGGTTTAGCATTTCCATCAAGAGTTGGGAGATTCCCTCAACATCGGCAGGTCGAACCAGGAAACCATCTTTACGGTCATCAATTAAACTGGAAAGAGCGCTGACCTCGGAGGCGATAACCAACTTTTTTTGGCTCATGGCTTCTAGAACGCTTGGTTCAAAACCACTGGATCGAGCACTTAAAGTTATATAGACATCGCTTAAAGCAATATAGTCAGGTACTTCTGTGTTTTTGATCGGCCCAGTAAAGCGAACCATATTTCCCAGGGCCAAGCGATAAACTTCAAATTCGATCTCTTTGCGCTTCGGTCCGTTTCCAACTAAGATCAATCGTGTGTTTGGTTTTTTGAGAATCACACTTTCAAAAGCTAAGAGTAGGTGGACTACCTCTTGTACTTCAGCCATATCTGTTACATTCATGATCACTTGGCCATTTTCAGGGAGTTGCATCGATTCTTTTAGAGATTGAATGCTTTCTCTGTCTGCCATGTCAGTCATTTCGATTCCGTAAGCAACGTTGAAGATTCGACGATCAGGATATAAATAATGTCTTTCCAAAACCAGTCTTTGTTGTGGACTGGATACGAAAACTCCATGAGACTTTTTAAGTAAAGATCGGTCTGATCCAAGATAGGTGCGTAAAAATTTATAAGTTACCGCAAAGGCTGTACTTAATGCAGAGCCTAAAGACTCTTGAGTCATTCCTAAAATTGCAAATACCTGTGCCACATTAGTGGCTTCAACATCGATGGCAGTTGCTACGCCATAGGCTTTATGGTTAGCAATTACTTTTGCTCCAGAGCTATCCACAGAGTGAATCAAATCAAACTTTTCTTTGCGATGTAGTTCAGAGAATTTTTCTCGAACCATCCTTTGGTAGTTTTTTTCTGTGTTGATTTTTTGTTGGTTTAAGTAATGTACTTTTACACCATCTTGTTCGATGAAAGACTTTTCTTGAGGACTAATGTTTGCAATTACGCTAACGTCATGACCTTTTTGTGTTAAAGCTTTCGCTAAAAACCAGAGGTAACTGTGATCGGCGGCTCTACCTACGATAGGAAATTTTTTAGAGACGATACAAATTTTAATTTTATGAGGTAGGTTCTTTTTCGCCATTTTTCTTAGTCTCTGAGCTTAAGTTTTTTGATAACGTCTCTATTAGAGTCTGGAATATTTCTGGATTCAAGTTCTTCTAGCTCAATCCACTCGAGGCTTTCATGGTGTAGAGACTTGGGTTCGCCCTTCCAGTAGTCCACCCAAAAAAACAAAATTATAATTCCCTTATCTCCATAATGATGGCTGGAAGACTCTAGGATGTCGCCAACTTCGGCATCGATTCCAAGTTCTTCTTCTAATTCACGCTTTAAAGCTTGCTCAGGGCTTTCACCCACTTCGATTTTGCCACCTGGAAATTCCCAAAGCCCGGGCAAAGTACCGTGTTCAGGTCTTTTCCCAATTAAAACTTTATTTTCTTTTCTCAGGACTCCAGCGGCCACAGGAATCCATACGGGCCTTTTTGGTTTCATCTTTTTAGGTTAACGAATCTTCCTGCTTGTGTCTAGGAGTGGTGTGGAAACAGCTAAAAAAAAGGCTTGCAACAGAAATGTGCAAGCCTTTGAACTTATTTGAATATTTTAATTTTAACGAGGGTACAATCCGCGTAACAACATGGCTTTTTCAATGCGCTTATATGCGGCAGCCATCGCTGTTGATCTCATATCTGTTTCGTATTCTTGGGCTAGATCCCAAACTCGATCAAAAGCGCCAGTGATTACGATTTTCAATTTACGATTTACTTCTTCGATATCCCAGAAGTAAGAAGCAATCCCTTGAACCCACTCAAAGTAAGAAACGATTACACCACCACCGTTGGCAAGAACGTCAGGAACAATTCTAGTGCCATGTTTGTGAAGGTAAGTACTTGCTTCAGAGGTGATAGGACCGTTTGCTCCTTCAATGATCAAACGTGCTTTAATTTTTGACATATTTGAAGTGTTAATCACACTTTCTAATGCAGCAGGGATTAAGGCCTCAACATCTAACTCAAGAAGTTCGTTATTTGAGATTTTCTCACCCATATCACAGTGAAGAAGGTTTCTTTTTTCTTCATAGCGTTTGATCAATAGCTCAATGTCTAAGCCCTCAGGATCATAAATAGCACCATTCACATCACTAACGGCTACTACTTTTGCGCCCAATTCATGAGCGTAGAGCGCTGCGTGTGAACCCACGTTACCAAAACCTTGTACGGCAACTGTAGTTTCTTTCATGCTTTGACCTAGTTTTTCAACGGCTCTTTCTAAGCAAAACACCACTCCTAAGCCGGTTGCACCAGTTCTACCTAGAGAACCACCAATTTCAATTGGTTTTCCAGTTACAACTCCAGGAACGGCATAACCAACTTGTTGAGAATAAGTATCCATCAACCAAGCCATAGTTTGTGCGTCAGTTCCAACATCAGGTGCTGGGATATCACTAGCGGCACCGATAAATGGTGCGATCTCAGTAGTGTATCGTCTGGTTAAATTTTGTTTTTCTGTTTTAGACAAAATGGTTGGATCAACACAGATACCACCTTTTGCTCCACCTAATGGAAGGTTCAATAAAGCATTTTTAAAGGACATTAAAGTCGCAAGGGCGGCAACCTCACTTAGAGTCACTCCTTGATGGTAACGAATACCACCTTTACAAGGCCCAAGAGCTTGGGAGTGCTGTACGCGGAAACCACGAAATACTTTTACGCTTCGATCGTCCATACGAACAGGAACGCTCACGCATACTGATCTTTTAGGTTCAGTTAGTCGGGCTAGTACGTTGGGATCTGTATTAACTGTCTTTGAAATGGCATTAATATTTGCAAGGGTGTTGTTGTAAAATTCCCCGCTATATAGCTCTTCCATTTTGCCTCCAAAATTTAAAGTGGCGAGAGCATAGTTAGCTTTTAATACTAAGTCTAGCTATCTTCGTTGTTTATCCATTGATTTGAAGATATTAGTCGATGAAAGAAAAGCTCCGACGCGCTCCGGCTTTCATATTAAGCAAAACTAATTTAGCGATGCTTAAATCTGTGACTAATTTGGTAAGCTTGTGTCTTGCCAGTGTGGGATTATTAATCAATAATATCGCTATCTTATGGCTCGGAATTGAGGCAAAAAGTTATGCCTAGAAAATAAAGGATTATCAGGTTGAGCGAAAACAAAAGCCTATTGATCAGAATGGATAAAATTGGCGATCTCATCTTGAGTTTAGGTGTGGATCAACACCCAGAATTGGCCTCTAGAGAAGTGCATTGGTTAGTGCCTTCTTTCACTCAATTTATTTTGCAAGCCTCACAACCAAAACGTAAGTTCCGGGCTTTTGATAAAGCCTTCAGCTGGAAGAATTTCTTTGAGTTGGTAAGATATTTAAAATCGGAATCTTTTAGCGAAGCTGTTTTTTTTCAGGGAGAAAAGTGGATACTTTTTGCTCTTTGGTGGGCAAGGATTCCCGTTCGTGTTGGAGCAAAATCAAGTTTATGGTCTTTGTTGTTTTTAAACAAAGCCATTAAGCAAAAACGCTCTCAAGTGCAAATGTCTGAATTTGCCTATAATCAAAAGCTTTTGGAGCAAGGTTTATCTTTGTCGGAAGTGAATTTACTAGAGCCCACTCAACTTAAAGCTAGCGTAGAATTGCAAAGAGATTATCTTTCTAAAGAGTATTATGTCATTCACGCGGGTATGGGTGGCAGCGCGCTTAATTGGTCACAAGAGAAGTACTATTCTGTAATTGAGAGCTTGGTTGGTAAAAATAAGTTAGTGGTTCTGACTGGCACAGAGGCGGATCGCCCTTTGATTCAAAAAATATTAGATAAAATCGAGGAAGTAAAACTTCCTAATGTTTATATTGAAGTTGGAAAATTGAGTGGGTCAGAGCTCTTAGTTGTTTTAGAGAAAGCCAAAGCGGTTTTGGCACCAAGTACTGGAGTGCTTCATCTAGCGGCTAGTTTAGGAGCTTTTAGTTTGGGACTTTATCCACCGATTCGGGTGCAGAGTATTAAAAGGTGGGGGGCTTATGGGCAAAAAGTGCTAAACATGGCTCCGGCCGTTGACTGTCCCGAAGTCTTCCACTGTCGCGGAGAGGCTTGCCAATATTATCCTTGTATGGAATCTATAGCGCCAGAAAAAGTTTTAGGAGAAATGCTAAATGACTGAATTAGCGAGCAAAAAAGAAAAAGTATTGCAAAAACTTACAGACTTAAAGAAATCTCGAGTAATGATTGTCGGAGATATCGGTCTTGATGAATATGTAAATGGTAATGTGAAACGAATTAGTCCTGAAGCACCAGTGCCAGTTCTTGATGTGGCTAAGGAAGAAGTTCGACTTGGTTTGGCGGCTAACGTGGCACAAAACATTTCCTCTTTGGGGGGAACACCAGTTTTAATTAGTTTGATTGGTCAAGACAAGACGGGGAGTGAGTTACGAGCTCTCCTTGAAGACGCACAAGTAGATTCTGACTTTTTGGTAGTGGATTCCGAAAGACCAACCACTAGAAAATTGCGTGTGATGTCAGGTCATCATCATATTGTTCGTGTTGATTATGAGAAAAAGAAATTTCTTTCTTCTGATGTGGAAGAAAAATTGTTGGCAATGGCAAAAGAGCAGATGGATAAAGTTGATATCGTCGTTTTGCAAGACTACGCAAAAGGAGTTTTATCAAAGAGTCTTTGTCAGAGCGTGATCGCTCTTGCTAAGGAACATTCTAAAGTGGTTTTAGTAGACCCAAATAGAAATACTCCTTTAGATTACTATTCGGGAGCAAATTTAATGACTCCTAACTTAGATGAGGCCTTGACCCTAGGAGGCTTCGACTTAGAGGAAACTCGTGGAAGTGATGACTCACTAAGTGATGTAGGTCAAAAGCTTATGGACGGGATCTCTTCGGATAAAATGATCATTACAAGAAGCCAAGATGGAATGAGTTTGTTTGAAGATGGAGAGAATAAACGAGTTCCTACCTTTGCAAGAAAGGTCTCAGATGTAACTGGTGCCGGGGATACGGTAATTGCAGCGATTTCTTTGGGAATAGGTGCTGGTTTTGATTTAGAAGAGTCTTGTATTTTGGCAAACTATGCAGCTGGCGTTGTTGTTGGAAAAATTGGTTGTGTGCCATGCTACTCTTCTGAGTTAGTGGACTATATGAATAGCCACTAATCACTGGCTTTGGCAGATTTACTACACAACATTGGTCCCATTTCATCGGCTACAAAATCTTGGTAAGAATCATGAACACGGCGAAGACGTACCTTGTTTAAAAACGGAAGTAACTCTTCGCGGATCACCTCCATGGCTGAACTCCATTCATATTCTCCTTCAGAAAATCGAAACATTAAATCAGTGAGTTTATATTCAAAGGCTTTTTGGGTTTTCAAAGATGCAGAGCTTAGGTTGGAGATTATTCTTTCAATGATCGTACTATCTTCTTTGTCTAGGGCTTGGTTGTAAATTTTGTTGAGGATGTCAATATTAGACTGAATCACCGCGCGAGGAATGATGAGCTTTGCGATGGCGCTAGCGTTTTTATAGTTAGAGGAACTTAGCATTTTTAAATACAAGTTCTCTAATGTGCTTAGGTCAAGGTATTCAGCAAATCGACCAATTTCAAATAGGTTTATGTCTAAGCTGTTTTTTGACGAAGGGCTTTTGAGAGTGTTTTCAATTTCAAATTTTAAGGCATTCAGTTTTAAAGTGAGTTCGCTTTCTTTCATGCAAAGCAAACAATTTTCTTGGCGTTCTATAATGTCTAAGGCGATTTTGTTAGCGTCACCAAAATCTATGTTCCAACGCTTGGTCTGTAGATAATCTAGGAATTTAGCTTCAAGCTGATTGGATTCTATAAAGTGTTTAATGGAACTCATATTTTCCAAAGCCAATGCTTTTTTATGTTCAGAATTTTTTTGCGAACTTTCATAGAGTTGTCCAGTTTGGGACTCTTCAATAAATTTTGCCGTGTCTGTGTAATGAGCCTTTCCTTCTAAGTCGTCGATATAAACAAGGGAAGATATGGATTCTAAGCCTTTGTAAAAAGGCGAGTGGCTGTCCATTAAGAATAAATCAGTTCGCTGGTGATAGGAGTCACTCAAGCGAGATTTTATTTTTTCATAAACTGTGCCTGAAAACCCAGTATCAACAAAAACCAGGCTTTCACTAGTTGTGTTATTTAACTTTTGGTTTAATAGATCAATAGCGCGAGGATGAGACGACAGTGAAGTTGAAAGACTAATCAAGTGAAGTCTTTTTCGCTCTTGCTTGGGGAAAATCAATTTTGCCATATCATAAAGGTATTCGGCATCTCTCGCTAAAAATATGAAATCGGAGTTTGCTGGATAGCTTCGATAGAGAACAGCAAGACTTATGAACATGGCCTGGAGTTGTGGCTTACTTAGAATTTCAAGGCTATCTGAACTTGCAGGGCTAGCTTCTAGGCTTTCGATGCTGGGACGTTGCAAATAGGAGTCCTTTGGTAGCGCGAAGGCTTGGCCAAAACAGTGAACCCAAAGGGCTAAACTGAGGAAATAAATTAGTATTCTTTTAGTTACACTCATATCCATTTTAAAAATAAAGTGATTCGCTTTTTTATAATGTTTCCGATCACTTAAGTGATATTATTGCAAGCGATGCCAAGTGAAAAGCTGGTGTTCCTATGTATATTAAAATGACAGACTTAAAACAAATCAGAAAAACTTCTGTGATTTCAACACTTAAACTTGTCAGTGTTAAGGGACGCAAATTGTAAGTGCTAAAAGCTATCTATTGTGTTCACAAGTCTATAAAGCTTTCATAAGCCTGAAGTATGCAAAGGCTTTTCTGTAGTAATCTTGAAAAAATAGCTGGAAAACTGTATATTTGCGGCAGTTTGGGAGCTTACTTTATGAAGAATTTTTTCTCGTTAACAATGCCACAATTAAAAGACTATTTAGCTGAGCTTGGAAAAGAAAAGTTTAGAGCGCAGCAGTTATTTCGTTGGGTTTATGTTCAAGGTGAAACTGAAATCGAAAATATGACGAACTTATCAAAAAAGTTTCGTGAAGAGTTACCAAACTATTTAACTTTTGAATTGCCAAAAGTAGTCGAGCAACTGGATTCCGTAGATGGAACACGTAAGTTGCTTTTTGATGTTGGCGACAATATGACTGTAGAAACAGTTTTGATTCCCTCGGAAGATCGCCTAACCATTTGTTTATCGAGTGAAGTGGGCTGTAATATGGCTTGTCGCTTTTGTTACACGGGGAAACAAAAATTAAAGAAACGTCTTAGTACAGAGCAGATCGTTGGGCAGTATGTCCAAGCAGCAAAAACTCTTGAAGGTGAAGATCGTCGAATTACCAATATAGTTTTCATGGGAATGGGTGAGCCTTTAGATAATTGTGATGCTGTTTTTAATTCCATTGAAATTATCACTGCCGATTACGGATTTAATTTAAGTCGTAAAAGAGTTACGGTTTCAACCTCTGGTATAGTTCCTGAAATGCATCGAGTTTGGGAGGCAAAGGTTCGCCTGGCTGTGAGTTTGAATGCTGCCTATGATGAGATTCGTAACGTAGTAATGCCGGTAAACCGTAGATGGCCTCTTGAAGTTTTATTGGAAACTTGTAAAGAGTTTTGTGCTCAAACGAAAGATTCGATCACCTTCGAATATGTACTTTTGAAGGACGTAACAGATTCTTTAGAAGATGCACGTAAGCTGCCAAAGTTATTAAAGGGCATCCCTTGTAAGGTGAATTTAATTCCTTTTAACGAGCATCCTGGCTCTGAGTACAAAAGACCCAATCGTCAAAGGGTACTTACTTTCCAAAAAGTATTAATGGAAGCGGGAATGCAAACTCTAATTCGTAGAACCATGGGACGTGATATTTATGCAGCCTGCGGTCAGTTGACTTCGAAGTTTGAGGGAAGACCAGAGATGATGGATATGAAAAAACCAAGTAACGATTTACACATCTAGTTAGGACTAAAGTTTTAACTTCTCTAAATTTTATGAAAGCTCTCCAGAAGGGGAGCTTTTTTTATGGCATGAATTGTCTGCCAATTCCTACTCTTTGGTCTATGTAGACTAGGTGATTGGCTAGAAGTGAAACCGAGAACTAAGTTATTTTTTAGTGGTTCCCGATACTTATGTAGATATGGGTCATAATAACGACGATGATAAAACAAAGAGATACGTCGACTTTTTAACGGACGATGAAAATCAAGATTTTGATATCTTGAATCGTGCCGAAGTGGATGAGAGTGCAGAGGATTTTGACCCAGCTGCTATGAGTAACTCTATTGAGTTAGAATCTTCAGAGTCTGAGGAATCCCAAGAAGCAATAATAACCGGGCCAAGAACTTTTCTGGCTGATGAGTTAGGCTTAGATAGCAGTGAAGCTCTGGTAAAAAATCAAGATCAAGATCAAGATCAAGAAAATGAAGCCAGTGCAAAAGATGAATCGGCCGATGAATCTCTAGACTTACAGACCAGCCTTAGTATTGAAGATAGTTCTGAAAGTTTTAAAGCGGAGCAAATCGCTGTGGATGAAAGTTCTCGCAATGATTATGATCCCGACTTTTCCTATGCCGAATTTGCCAATATTTTACAAGACGCAACTTCTACAAAAGAAAAGTCTGAGCCAGTAGCCTCTGTAGACTCAGAAAAAGAAGAGGAGCCAACCGAAGAAATTTCTTGGAGTAATGAAGTCTCTATGGATGAAAAATCTTCTGAGGAAGAAGCAGCGCCAGTGGATGTTCAAGCGGATTATGCAACAGCAAAAATACGAATTAAAGAAGAACCAGTACGAGAAGAAGTTGCGATCGCTTCTGAGAAAAATACTGATGATCATGAGGACAGCTTATTTACTGAAGAGCCTTTGACGAAAAATTCTTTAAGAATGGGTAGTGACACTTTTAGAGATGAGGCAACGGATAAGCTTTCTAAAAAGAAAATAGAACAGGCTATTAAAGAAGAGGATTTAAAGACTGAGAAAGATACTAATTCAGGTCTTTCTAGTGAGGAGAGCTTAGCTAAGGAAAAGCCAAATACCTCCAGTATTAGTCAAACGGCTGTAGATTATAGTGCAGGAAAAACGAATGAAGTAGCGCAAGAGGAGCCTAGATCCAAAGTTTCTAGCTTGCATGAACATAGTGGCGACTATGAAACGAGTTTTAGAGCGACACAAGCGCAAAGCACAGTGAATCAGCCAAATTTACAATCCAATGAAAGTCTACGCTTAGCACAGGATAAAATTCTTGATCTTGAATCAGAGTTAGAGAAGCTAAGAATTGAAAACCAGGAACTAGCTGCTGCCGGTGAAGTATTAAAAAGAAAATTAAATGAGCAAGATAGTTCTAGAATTAAGCTGGATAAAACAAAGCAAGAAATTGAGCAGCAATTAAAAGAAGAAGTGGAACATTCTCAGTTGAGAATCCAAGCTAAAAACCAAGAAATTGCAGAACTACGAGTGAAGGTTGAAAGCTTAGAGCTACGCTTGCAGAGAGATTTGCAAAGAGTTCGAAGTAGAGAGAGAGAGTTAGAAAATCGTTTGGAGATAGTTCGTCTTGAGAACTCTGCGGTTTTACGTAGTAAGGATGAGCACATCCTTGAATTAAAGCGAAAACTGGATCAAAAAGATCTAGAAACAGAGCAGCTTAGCGAAAGATTGAAATCACAGATTGATGAATCAAAAGAGAAGCAAGAAAAAATTAAACGTACAATACGTACTTTAAGACTTGCATTGAATATGTTGGATGAAGCAGAAGACGATATCAAGATGAAGAAGACGGGTTAGATGAAGGTATTGGTTTTTGAAGAACATTTAGGAATGTCGAGGCATATCGAAGGTTTTTTTGCAAAACACCGTATGCAGACCTATGTTTGCACCAATGCAAATGATTTTGCACAAGTTGATTTTAGAGATTTTGATGTGTATTTGCATTTTACTAGCTCCTGTCTTTCAGAAATAAATACAGACTTTATCCTTCGTAGACTACCGAGTGTTTTTATTCACTGTGGTGGCGAGATGATATCTGAAAAACTTCAGCTTCGCGAGGGTGAAGAGGCTTTTCCTTTTTTAGGGGATCTTTCTTATTTATTGCAAAAGATGGAAAAAGCGATTGTTGAATTCGAAAACTGGTCAAAGCCTAGTGCTGAAAGTATATTCGAGTTTGAGATGAAATTTAGCATGATTGAAAAAGAAGAAGCTTCCGAACAGATCTGCAATTTAATCGCCAGACGTTATTCACTTTCTCAAGTAATCTTTGTTGATTATAATTCTTGGGTGGATAGCATTACTCCAGACAATGTTATTCCATTGGATCGTCGTAGAAAGAAACTGAAAAAAGTGGAAATGTTGAGTAATCAAGATTTGTCAAAAAATATGGCGAACAATCTTTGCTTGTTTTTAGATAAAGTTCCTGAGGCGCAAGAGTTTTATAGAAACGAAAAATACCAATGCCATTTGTTGAAAGCGGGTCTAGAGCCTGTTGGCTATTTAATTTATTCTTCAGACTATCCAAAACTTCCAGAGGAACGATATTTGGAATATGTGTTAAAACGATTTGCGGTGATTTACAAAGAAAAGGATCACTACAAGCGAATCATGGAAGAGTCATATCGTGACGATGTAACTTCACTTTATAACCAGAAGTACCTGCCTTTGATAACGGATTCTATGATTAAAGAGGCCAAGCAAACTGGTCAAAACTTTTCCGTTTTATTTATCGACGTGGATCATTTTAAAAAGGTAAATGATACCCGTGGGCATTTGATTGGTTCAGAGATTTTGGCACAGCTGGCTAATATATTGAAGGTCAATATCAGAGAAAAGGACTATGCTTTCAGGTATGGTGGTGATGAATTTTTACTTCTTTTGCACAATAGTGGGTCGGGCCAAGCAAAGGAAATCGCTGAGAGGATCAGAGTCCAGGTAGAGGCTCATGATTTTTACGTTCAAGATCAGGTCATTAATATAACTTTGAGTATTGGGATTGCATCTTTTCCAGAACATGCTAAAACCAAGGAAGAAGTAATTGCACTAGCCGATGAGGCTATGTACAGCGGTAAAAATAAATCTCGAAACATCGTATTTGTAGCTAGCTAAATGAAAAAAAAGATTAAACTTGTCATCAGCGATATTCATCTAAGCCAGGGAATGACTCTAGAAAATGGAGTTACCAACCCACTTGAAGAATTCCATTATGATCAACAATTTGCAGAGTTTCTTCGATATTACTCCATGGGTGAGTTTTCAGACCATGAAGTCGAGCTGGTGATCAACGGTGATTTTTTAAACTTCATCCAATTGGATTATCGCGGCCATTATTTGAATGTGATCACCGAAAGCATCGATCTTTCCAAGTTAAAAAGAATTATAGCCGGCCACCCAGTGGTATTTGATGCTATGAGGGAATTTGCCTCTGTTGAAGGCCATAGCATCACTTATATCGTGGGAAATCATGACCAGGGCATGCTTTGGCCAGCCTGTAGAGATTTTTTAGACGATGTTCTATCTACGAGAGTAAGCTACAAAAACATTGCTTATTATTTTGATGGAGTTCACATAGAACATGGGCATATGCACGAGGCTGCCAATCGCCTAAACCCTAAAAAGTTTTTCCTAAAAAAAGATTTGGCCGAGCCTATTTTGAACCTGCCTTTTGGCTCTCATTTTTTCATTGAATTTGTGATGAAGATTAAGAGATTACATAACCCACACATTGATAAAATCCGTCCTTTGGGAAGTGCAATTAAGTGGTGGGTGGTTCAAGAGCCAATCAAGACGCTTAAAATCTTTTATTTTTTAGTAAAATATTTTTTCTTCAGTTTGTTTAACCGTGACCCAAAGAGGGGCTGGAACTTTAAACAAATTCTAAAGATTTTCGTACAGAGAGCTGTGTTTCCCGACCTAAGTGGTGCGGCGAAAAAAATCCTCGCTGATAATCGAGTGAACATTGTTATTTTTGGTCATAGTCATGTTTATCAATATCGTCAGTATGGAGAAGACAAAGAGTATTTCAACACGGGAACTTGGACCGAAGTTACTTCCCTTGAGTTATCATCCTTAGGAAAGTTCACTCGCTTAACCTATGTTTTTATTGAATATATGGGAAACGAAGAGGACGGCTACTTACCTAGGGCTAGGTTAAAAGAATGGCGTGGTTTTCATCGTATCGCTGAGGACGTTGTTGTTTCTTAAAAAATGTCAAAACGATGGCTTATATTTTAGAATGAGTCATATTCTCACATTTACTGAAAAAAACTTTTTCATTTAATTTTTTAGGTAAATCTATACCCGACTTTTTGCTGTAACAAAATAGGATTGAGTTGTCCTTTCACAAAATATTTTGGATAATAGATCATATGTCTAGAGATGAAGATAATTTAGATAAAACCAGTATAGTACCTAGTGATACTTTTAAGATCAAGATGGCCAAGGTGGATGAAGCACCGCCATCGATTGTTCTTTTAATGGGCCCGATCAATCAAATTGGTAAGCAATGGCCGATCGTTGAAGGTAGTTACAAAATTGGAAGATCTATCGAATCTGATATCTGTGTTGATGACAGAAGTGTAAGTAGAACTCACGCTCAAGTTATTTTAGAAGCAGGAAATGTTTACGTAGAAGATCTTGGTAGTTCAAATGGTACCGAAGTAAACGGTATTGAGTTAAGTGCTGGCCAAAGAATCGAGCTTACGGATAACTGCCAAGTTAAAACAGGTAATGTTATTTTTAAGTATTTAGAAAGAGGAAACATTGAAGCCGTATCTAATCAGGCTTCCTACGATCGTTCCCAAATCGACGGCTTAACGCAAATTTACAATAAACGTGCTTTCTTGGATAAAATTAGTGAAACCTTTAAGCGTGCCAAAATCATGGATATTCCACTTTGCTTGGTTGTTTTTGATTTGGATAAATTTAAGTCTGTAAACGATACTTATGGCCACCGTGCTGGTGACTTTGTTTTGAGTGAGCTTTCGAAATTGATCAAAAAACAACTTCGTCCCGGTGACTTTTTTGCTAGATATGGTGGAGAGGAATTTACTTTACTATTGGGTGGAACTGACATTAAAACTGCAATTGATGTAGCTGATCGTATTCGCGACTTGGTAGAGAAACATGTTTTTGCCTTTGAAGGCACTGAACTTCCTGTAACCGTTTCAATGGGTGTGAGTACAATCACCGAAAAAATCAATAATTGGGAAGAACTCTTTGAGATTGGTGACCAAGCCCTGTATAAATCAAAAGAAAATGGTAGAAATCAAGTCACCCACCTTCAAGATATCGAATAGTTTATTAGAAAACATCCAAGAGGTTTATTCTAACGAGTTTGCATGCTCTTTGGAAAAAGATAAGTCTTTGGCAGAAGCCATTTCACGCACTCATGAATTTTACATTCAAAATCCGGAAGCAGAAAGCCCTTGGCAGGAGCAATGGTTTCAGAAAGCCTATTTGGCCTACTATCTACCTTTGAATCATCTTCGTGCTAAAGGGGTTCTTCATAGGATTAAAAACTTGAAGGCATTTAAGGATACGGAGTGCATTTTTGAATGGGGCTCAGGAAATGGTGCTTTTTCTTTAGCTGCTTTGGAATACAATGATAGCTTAAGTTTTCAGTTTGTAGAAAAAGGCAAACAGGCCATCGCCCAACATAAGCTTTTACAAAGAGATATTAAAGACTCTTTTAAGAAAAAGGCGACTGATTTTCATAGAAGTAAAGATAGTGGTGGAGATCTCTTAAGCTTTTGTTATTCGTTGACGGAATCAGAGAGCTTACCTAGTTTTGTTTTTGATTTTGATCAAATTTTAATTTTAGAACCTTCCACAAATCAGGATGGGAGGCGCTTAATGGGCTACCGAGAAGAATTGATTGAAGAAGGTTATGATGTTCTTGCGCCTTGTACCCATCAGCACACTTGCCCATTATTGAAAGACTCAAAAAAAGATTGGTGCCATGATACATTTTTTGTGGAGTACCCTGATTACCTGAAAAACATTGAGTCAAAAATACCGATGAGATTAAGTAATCTTTCTGTTTCCTATCTTTACGTTAGCAAAGATTATAAAAACCCAAATCAAGGTAAGTTACGAGTTACAGGCAACACTTTGAAAGAGCGTGGAAAAGTTCGCCAGATGGTTTGCCGTAGTGACGAACGAGAGTTTCTGACATGGTTCCCAAAGCGACAAGATGTTCCTTTTATTGGAAGAGGGGAGCTTGTAGAGTTGGCCGAAGGCTTTTCGAAAAAATCCAATGAAATACGTGGAGAGATTCAAGAAATTAAATGACTTTTTGGTTTCATATTTCTTATATAAAAGCCTATCGACACTGGTTCTCTGAGGGAACCTATCTTGTGTTCGAGTTTTCCTCATTAGTGAATTTATGATTCCTGAAGTTCTATAAATTAAGATTTTTTCTATTATTTTGGAATCCTTTGGATAAGTTCTTCTGGGAAACTACCGTAAGTACCTAAAACTATTCGAAATCACAAAGAATCCTCAGTTGGTATTCATATTGCTCTGATCTGTCTCGATAATTCGGAGGTTTAATGTGAAGTTTGTTATATCCTTAGTTCTGTTTTTTTCATGTCTTTCCCTGTTTGGAGAAAGTCAAAAGGCCGTTTGGCATTCCATTGAAATAGTTGAAAAAGGCATTGAATTGAAGATGGTGAATCTATCTGATGAGGATTTGTTTTGCAACTTTGGTTATTTACTTCGACTTCAGGATCAATTCAGTGGTCTTGAATCTTATAAGAGATATGAAATTCGAAATTATAGTTTAAAAGCTCACGAAAATTTGGAATTAGTCACAGCATCAAGGCTGGTTACTAGAAACACCTATCAAATTTTGGTTGCTGTAGAAAGCATTGAGAGTAGTTTTGCTTGTGAGAATAAAGCTTCAAGTATTGAATTGGACCGTAGTGGTATTGAGTCGGCACTACGAAACTCACACTTTAACTATGCATGGAAACTCTATACCGGTTCTATGTTTAAAGACTCTATAAAGGTTGTGAACCTTAGTAATTCTTATTTTGATGATCGAGTTGAGTTAAAGGCTTTCAACTTTAACCATATTGAAACGGATACGATTACACAAGCCTACAAAATGGGTAATGAAGTTAAGTCTTTAAAGTGTGGATATATAAATTTTGAAAAGGCAACTGAGGTTTGTGGAATCAAAACTTATAAATTAGCGAGAGCAGAAGCATGTGGGGTTGAACTGTATTATGAAAGTAGGACTAGTGCATGTGGTTGTCAAGATAGAGACAATAATGCCTTTCGATGTATTTCCGGCTGTGGCTGCAAAAAATGGTTCCTTTGTCGCCACCCAAGTCATGGAGTTCAGCTTTATAACTTTTGTAGACGCCCAGAGCATGGCGTTGAATCCTATAATACTTGTCGAGATAAATCCCACGGAGTTGAAAATGCAAAAATTTGTCAATTATAAGAGTAGTCTAATTATGAAGTTTATTATACTAAGTTTGATTCCCTTTGCTAATGCTTCTGAATGTGAATCAGAAAATTCTTATGAATGTAGCCCTCTACAGAGTAGACCAGCAATTTGCAATGATATAGATCTTAAGCTTTGTCAAAAAGAAGAGTACGCAGTTCGGAGACTTAATTGTTTGAAGCGTTTAAAAGAGAAGCTTGATCTTTGTTATTCTACGATGGAAGAGAAAGGCTTCGAGAGAAAGAAAAACATTCGAGACTATCATCGAGAAAAACGCAATGAAATTAAACTTAAGGCAAACGCTCATGTTGAGCGAAACTATAAACAGGAAGTGCACTCTGCAATCAATCAACACGAAATAGATATGTTTGAAGAAGAGCATGTAAAAACAAGATTGTCTGAGCTACATTCTTATGTTCGCAGAGTTATCTTTTTTCGGTTAAATAAAATTTCGAATGATCTAGACCAAATTCTTAATCAATTACTTAATTCGAAAGTTTCTGAAGAAGAAAAGAAAAACCTACTTACGAAACTTAATATTCATACAAATTTTTTGAATTCGATGCCAGAGAATTATCAACTCAGAAAAAAAATGGTATTAGATAAGTTACAGAACGAGATTAGTCACAAAAACTATAAAGAATCTCTTCCTCTATTTGCAGAGGTGGATAAAGTTTTACATGAGATTGATCCAATTGCTGAACAAACTCAAAAGTTGAAGTTAAAATTAAATCTTAGTTTGCTTACCAAAGCTGAACCTAATTCGAAAACAAGCCTTCAACTTTTATTAGATAGAATTAAACGTCAAAAAGATTTAGTAGCGCAGGGACGAAAATCTAAAAGCTACGACAAGGTAATCCAATCTACATTGAGAATGTGTAGGCATTTGGGAGAAAAAGCCTATCAAAAGTGTAAGGCAGCTAGTTTATGATAAAGAGTCTGATTTTATCCGTAGTATTGCTTTTGACTGTAAAAGTGGTTTATTCCAGCGAAAAAATTAATTTTGATATTTTATGTGAGTTAAAGTCCGAGCAAGGAAATTGTCGGATTCACAAGGGCAAAGCTGCTTTTACTACAATAAATAAGGTGAAGATCACCTCTAGGCAAGATCCCAAGTATTGCCGAGATGATGAGTGTTGGTGGATAGCTAAAATATCAGATAATAGCTTAAAAGTAGGTGCGAACCACGTCAAATTCGAAGTAGCTACAGTTACAAAGTCAAAAAGTATAAAAGTAAAGCAGAGACTGAGCTTTTATCTGCGTGACAAAAAAGTGAAAGAAATTACCACTAAAAGAAAAGGCCGTGCTTTAGATCGAAGGCAGTGGAGTTGGGATATGTCTCTCGAAGAAATATCCCCCAAACTAGCTCGGCAAGTTGACGATTTCGAACGAGAAATTTATTTTGCGAAAGAAGGTATTTATAATAAGTTATATGACATCAATTCGGAAATTGAAAGACTGAGCCGAGAAGAACAAGAAGCAACAGCGGCTTTAAATAAAGCTTTTAATGCAATCGCATCTAATATCACTGAAAATTTTAATGTTGATGATTTGAGGAAGTTAAATGTTGACTTGCAACGCTTTGAAAGTTTGAGGCAAAGAAAGCAAAGTCTAGTTAAAAACACTCGTTTGTTCCAGGCCAATAAAGCCTTACGCGATGACTATGTTACTCAGCGTGCGGCAGAGATTGATGAAAAACTCCGTGAGTATGGTCTTAGATTAGAGCTAGCTTTTGATAAGCATGATCTAGATTTAAAGTTATTTGAAATAGCTCCAGAAGAAATGAAAACCCGATATGGGATTGAAGTCTCGACGCAAATATTAGAAATATCAAAACGTATTGATCAAGCGATCATCGATAAAAACTATAGTGATCTCAGAGCCACTTTAGATGATTGGATCGATTTGAAAGGCTTTCTGATTGAGTTTATCAGTTCTAAAAAAACCATATTAGGAGATAAAGTCTTAGTGGTAGAAGATTTTGCTCAGATCTCTGCAAAAATCAATAAATTGATAGACAAAGATAGATGGTACAACCCCAATCAATTTAGTCCAAATAGTAAGGCCTTGGTTGATCAGTTGATCGCAAATCAAGTTGAATCCGCCAATGCATTAAAACAAAATATGCAATTTGGAAGTTTAGCAGCGGGGGCTCAGCCTGAATTTGAAAAAGCTCTTTCCAAGTTAAATGATTTCAAGAACAAAAATATTGTCATAAGTGGTGATTATTTATTTGACGAGAAAAGGCGTGAAATTAAGAGGGAGATTATAAAAAATAGCATTACAGAGTTAAACTCGGCTTATGGAAGTTTCAAGCCCTTAAACTCACTTGTGTTGCTAGGCAATTTTTTGAATACAGCAGGTGAGATGATGGAGTTGGGTTTAGGCTTTGTACCCTATTTGTCAGCCGGCAAAGATTTTTATGAGGCCTATTCAGGTGAAAGTATTCGTGGAATAAAACTAGATTCTTTAAGTCGAGCCATTAGTGTGGTGGGAGTTGTTGCGGCGATTGCTTTAGGCCCCATCGGTTCTTCTAAGGTCGCGAAGGAAATGACGAGCAAAGGCTTTCATTGGTTGAAAAGTTTTTCAAAAAGATTTGAAGCAAATCATCTTAAGATTGGTCTAAAAGAGACAGAACTTGCGGAAAGTATCTTTAAAAGAGCGAGGGATTTGGGAGTTGATACAAAGCAGGGATTAAAGTACTATTCTCGTGTCCACTCAGTCCTTGAAACTCTACCTGCAGGATTAAAAGTCCATAGAATTCGCCCCGGAACTAGCCCGAAAATAGCAATTATCGGAAAAGACATGGAAGGCAATGTGTTGCCCGCGAGTCGATATTTGAAGGAGAAGGGGATAGAGGTGGAGGTTTTTCAAGATGAGGAATTGTGGAAAGAGTTTCGTGGTGAAGTAACAGCATTTAGAAGAAAAGTTGATGATACAAGAGCTCATCTACCAGTAGATAAAGTAATTAAAACAAGGTTCTACTCAGCTAATAAAAAATGGGCAGAAAAACTCGTAAGTGAAGGCTATATGGTTTTGGATTTTGGTCCCTCCAATAAGACTAGTAAGCTTGGAGAGTTTTATAAAATCGAGTTATTAACATTATTTAATGACATAAAGGATTAGGAAGAACTATGGAAACACAAGAAGAGAAATTGATATTTGAAAACTTTAGACTTTTGAAGGAGCTCGGGTATAGCCTTAGTGTGATTGAGGTGGTTAACCGCTTTAATAATGAAATCTTTCATCAACTAAATTTCGAAGCGAAAAGTAACTGTATAGAAGTAATTTATTCCAATTATAGCAACGGCCAAGAGATTACTCTTAATATAACAAAGAAGGGTAAAAACAAAGTAATCATCCTAAGCGACCTTTGGATTCTGTTAAAAAAGGACCCGGATGAACTTTTAAGTACCCCAGGCGAATCACCAGAAGACTACATCAAGAGATTTTGTAAAATAGTAGAAGAGGTTTTTAGAGAGCATTTGATGGACACACTCACCGGTAAGGATTGGTTAGAGGTACCAATCAACTATGCTCCTTATAAATAGTTAAGTGAGGAGACAGCAAAAGCTAACAAAAGGAAAGTATGCAATTTGGCTTTGAAATTATTTGCTAGGTGTAAACAATATGAACAGGTCTGTAAATCCTTGAAACTTTTGGGATTGGATTTCTCACTTATAAAAACTGTCTAAACTATGAAATGTCCAATGTTAGAAATCTAAAAAACATGTTCGCTAAGGCTTATTTCTATTATAATAGTCTCGACGCAAAGCTTTAAAGGGATTTTTGATATGAAAAACAAATTAGTAATTTTAGCCTATCTTCTATTTGGCCATTTTGCCTTAGCACAGCCTTTATCCCTGGAGTCAGGAGTTTATCGAGTGAATTGTGTTCCTGATGAATATAGTTGTGAAGAAAAGGGATTTATTTGCGCTAAAGAGGATACTCTAAACTTTGATTTATATCAGACTGAAATTGGCAGTAGGGTTGAAAATTTAACTTTCTCCAATCATCCAATTGCTAAACTACAGATGCAAAGTGAGTACTTTGAGGCTGTTGTTAGTTTTCGTTTTATATCAGGGTTTTTTAAATGGAATTATGGTGCACACTTTAGGTTCACGGAATTGAATAAGCGCACAAATTTTAAAGCACTTTTAAATCGAGTGGCTTACACTTGTTCGATGTATAATAAGGAGTTTAGAAATCAATTGGCTTCATTCTTTGATGTTTTTGAGCAAGCTCCCTACATTGAAAACCGTTCTCATGAGGATAATTCTCTATTAGAGGAGAGTTGTGAAAGACTATCATCCTATGTGAAATCCAATCCGCATTATGCCTACGACTCTTATAGCCAAGACTTGGTGAGGCTTTATTCAAACCAATATTGTTCTGCCGATTCATCACAAGAACAGATCTAAACATTTATCTAAAGAGACTTGAGCCGAGAAGGCTTTTCCATCTTTACTTACTTAGTAAATAAAAATTACTTATATTATTAAACTCAATTCTACTAGCTAGACCAGGGTCTGGACGCAAGGCCCCTAAAGGTCTAGTATTATTCGTAAAACTTAAGTCTTAAGACCTAAGTACCGAGAAAAAATAAAATTTCTTCGGTTTTTTTTAACCTTTTTGGAGGTTCACCTAGTCTAAGGGACGGTTGCTATTATGAGAGCGGATTTAGAATTAGTGCAACAAGTTAAAGAAGGAGACCAGCTAGCTTATTCAGAGTTAGTGAAAAGGCATCAAAAGGTGTTGTTTCGGGTTGTCCTTAAGTTCTGCAGAGACATGGATCTGGCAGAGGACGTGTTGCAGGAGTCCTTTATCAAGGCTTACCAGAAGATCCACCAGTTTGAGGGTAGATCTTCTTTTAAGAGTTGGTTGTTCCGCATAGCGATTAATACGGCCAAGAATAAGCTTCGGTCGCTACGTTCTGAGCAGGTGAGTATCGATGATGTTCAAGTGTCCATGAATGCAGAGGCTGAAAGTGGATTGTTACAAGAGGCAGTACAAAAAAGGCTCACGGAGGAAATAGAGCAGCTGCCAAGCAAGCAAAAAACTGCGGTTTTATTGCGTGTTTACGAGGATTTAAGTTTTAAGGAGATTGCACAGATTATGGATTGTCCATACGACACTGCAAAAGCAAATTACCGCCATGGTTTAATGAAGCTAAAGGCTTCAATGGGTGGTGATGAACTCCTGAGTAACTGGCTGAAATTCAATGATGAAGAAGCCCACATCCAAGAGACTAACAACAACAAGATCAAATATGATCACTGAGGCGAACTATGGGGCATGATTTTAAAAGCAAAATTGCGAACGAAGAAAAATGGATTGATTATCTCGAAGGTGAGCTAGAACCTTCCTTAGCGGAAGATTTTGAGCGCATCTTAGATGGAGATGAAGAAGCAAAGAAGCTGGTACATGATTATCAGTCGGTAAAAGCTTTTATGGAAAAAAATGAACCTGTTTTCGAAATTGAGAACGAGGACTTATTTTTCGATAAAATGCACGACAAGATCATGGCAGACATTAAAGATACAACACCGCAAAAGGTGATTAATCCTGGTTTTGGCAAAAAACAGGTGGGATACTTTTTAGCGGCAATTTTTGTTGGCGTACTCTCATTAAGTGCAATAATGGATGTAGTTAAGCCGAACAAAAATACGAATATAGATCAGGTGGCAAAGCTAGATTTTAAGCAGATGATCAAAGGCGCACAGATTGATGACTTGAGTAGTGTGCAAGATACAGTGTTTAGCCACGAATCTGATATGGATTTCATGATGGATCGCCATGAGGAGGTCGTTGATGAAATGTCGAAAGAAGATTTTGAAAAACTGATGGGACAGTTTTAAATATTTTGTTGGGGGCTCTTAAGGAGAAGCATGATGAAGAGTACAAGATTTTGGCTCCAAGCGACACTAGTAACTTTCGTGAGTTTTTGTTTGCTCACAGCGAATGCCGGTGACAAAGGTCGCAAACGTCTGGAAGAATTATTTATATGGAAGGTAAGTGATATTTTAGAACTTACATCGGAACAAGATAGTGAGTTTCGAAGTATCATCGAAGACCTAAACCAAAAAAAGTTACAAGCTAACATTGATATGCGAGCTAGTATCAGAGCGATTGAAAAAGCTGAAAAGAAAGAGGTCCAGATTAAGTTGATCGAAGCCTATAAAAAACAGCTAAACGCTTATTTGGCAGTACAAAAAGAAGAGTTAGACCGCTTGGAAGATTTATTTGGATCTGAAAAGTTGGCGAAATATTTAGTCGTAAAGTCTAAACTTACGCAAAACCTAAAGGTTTTAATGGGGAATAATGGGGAAACTAAGGTTAAGAAACTAGCTAAGCCTGAGGTCGAGTTAGAAAATTAATTTTAACCGAAACTATAAGTTCTATTGTCATATAAGTGAAGAGGGAGTGCACCACCTCCAGACCGAAACAATCACTCTGGGAGGGGACTATGACAAAATTTATTTTAAGTTTATTTGCTTTTGCACTTATTTTTACTTTCGCTCGTGCTGGTGAAAACAACGTAACAAGAAAACCGAATTCAGATTTTACTCAAGAATATCAATCTCTATTGAACAAAAATGAAGTAGAGAAAGCGGAGAAAGACCGAAGATGGGCCGAACACCAACGATATCTTCAGCTCATTGACAGAGGCGGAAATTAATAAATAATTTCCCCTACTTTCGGTAAAAAAGAAAACCAGCCTCTAAGGCTGGTTTTTTGTTTTTAAATACAATCTTTGTCAAAATCTAGAGTTGTTTTTATTTAAGAAAATGAAATCTTGAACAATGGTAAAACGACACAAACAAAAAAATTTTTATCCAGTTTTGGCTTAGCCATTGGCAAGAGATTATAGTGAGTAAATGATGATGAATGGGACTAATTAGCAAAGGATTGTAACTTAAGCTCTACCTAACTTTGGGGCTAAAGTTTTTCATGACATGCTCTGCTACCGGATTTTCAATGGTTCTTTGTGCACTCACTAGAAAGTACTCTTCGTAAACTCCAGGTAACATACCAAGCTTTATGATTTTCTTTTCTTTTATATAAGGTTTGGCAGCAAAGTCCGGTTCAACAATCAAACCTAAGCCATTGGTAGCTAATAACTTTTGAACAGCGGTGTCCTGGGTGTCTACAAACAGCTTGCAAAGGATTTTATTTTCCTGAAAAAAATGTTCCACGTCGTGACGTAATTTACTATGCGGAGTTGGTAAAATTACTTCTTCACCGTTTAGGCTGTGGGGAAAATTTCGTTTTAAGTACTTATATTTTTCATGACCATAAACACCAATTGGAGCTTTACCGATACTACGTAAGACAATTTTATCACTTTCTTGCCCTAGTAGGTGGTGATTTGTGATCGCTAAATCTAGTGAACTAGCTAGTAGGTGTCTGAGTAGTTCTTCTCCTGAACCGTCAATGGCAGTTACCTTACATTGGTCAAATTTTCGAATTTCTTGAATGAGTTTAACCACTAAACTTTTTGGGATACTATCCATTGCGCCTACCTTTACATGAGGGCGTAAGGTGAAGGATTGGTCTTTTAAAACTTCGGTTAGCTCTTGTCCCAAACTAAAGATCTCATTGGCGTATTTTAGGGCTGCTTTACCAGCTTCCGTTAAAACTAGTTTTCTGTTTTTTCTTTCAAACAAGGCCTGGCCAAAGCTTTCTTCTAAGTTTTTAAGCTGTGAGGAAAGGGCCGGTTGACCAACCAAAAGTTTTTCAGATGCTTTAGAGATACTTCCCTCTGTTGCAATGGTTTTAAAATACATTAGGTGATGATAATTTAACCAAGCCATAGTAATTCCTTTTTTATTCACTAGGGAATCAATCTAGTTCATACTTTCATAAAATCAAAGTATTCATTTGAATTTATCTATTTTTATTAAGTTATAAAATAGAATATTGTTTCTCCACTGCTTCCATCCCCCCCCTCAAATTAAGTGGGAGCAGCCCCCCAAAAAGTGGATTTTAGGAGATTTGCCATTTTTAAATCTCCTGGTTCTCGAGTCTATAGTCATGGATGACTATCAGATTTCGGAAAATCCTGAGTCAGATTTTTAAATAACGAAATTGCTAAATGGGTAAAAGGGCCGCTTTCCTAGCTAAATAAATTTTAATGCTTTGATCAAAATATTTTATGCTCAAGTCGCAATATAAGGGCAAATGACCCGTAATTGGACTAAAGTTGTATCAAAATTATACCGATGTGAAGCTAGGAAAGAAATTAGGGGGCCGGTTGAAGCTTAAGAGTCCAAGAAAAATGTTGTGCATTTTCTTTGCTTTATTTTTTCTAGTTTTTGCATTTCAAAATTGTGGAAGAATCGAAGTAACAGAAAAGCAAATAGAAGAGTCGGTCTCTTTAGAAGTACCTAGTGTGCTAGATGTTTCCTTAAACAAACAATTCATAATTGAATACGAAAGAAATACTCCGGTGGATTTTCAAATTCCATTAGAGGAGGAATCGGCTGGTTTGGCCAGTGTATCCTTGGACGAAGAGCAAACTCTGCTCAGCTCTTTGACCCAGTTGAATGCAGTTATTGAAATCGCACAGAATAGTTTCTTGATCACTTACACTCCGGCGAATGGTATTTTGGGAGAAGACTTTTCGAAGCTTTATTTAAAGAGTTTAAGCGGGGAGCTAGTTGAAATTGAGTTAATCTTTCGTCCTTTAAATAATCAGGAAGAGCTTCCTACCAAGAAGGCATTAATTTATGGTCCTAGTAGTGAAGAAAGAGTTTATTTTCAACAAAAACTTTTAGGTTATGAAGCCCCTGAACTTGGTGAAATTTTCAACAAGTGGCCTCGTTTTGCCGGAACAAAATACTTTTTAAATATCGATGAAGTAGATCGTAACAATCCTCTAGCCTATTGTATGAGTGAGAAAGACTCTAATACAGGAAGGTTTACGAGTACTACGGATCCTGAGGGAAATCCAGTACCAGACCCAGGAAGTAATAATGTATGTAATGCCTCGGAAGATTTTTTAGCTATGGCCTGGTCCCTAGTTGGAGACCCGTCTAGAGTCATTTGTGTTGCCAACAGTGGTAGAGTGACCGGTTTTTTAAGCCCGTTAGATTTTGAATACTATACTCATGAGGCGGTTTTAACTTCTACGAATCGAGATGATGACAGAATTGGTATTGTCATTGCTGCACGTACAGATGCTGGAGGTAAGCTACATGTGCTTGAAGCAACTAGAACGCAAGGGGGCACACAGCCTGGCTTAGGCTGGGGTATTCTTTACTATGTTGATGGTGTCACAAAGAAAATCATCGATGAAAAAAGTGTGGGCGGTATTTTTAAAAATAGTGGCCCCGCTGGCTCTAATGATGGATGGAGTGGTAAAAGAACTTTGGTTAGAGTGGTTCGGGATGCAAATATAATCAAAGCAAGCACAAGTGAGTGGTTCATGGCAGGGGAGATACCAAGTATCTCAGAAGAAAGTCTGATTGAAATTGATCTAAACGATGAATCTCTGGGTTTAGAGTTTTTTAAAGGGCCTGGTGCCTATGGGTATTCGAGTTTTAGTCAATACTTCTCAGAGTTTACAGACATTAAATTTAGCACAGGAAACTCAGGAACCTATTTGTACGATTTGAGCACTAGTTCTGTTTATGAGAGGCAGTTAGAAGGTGACTTTAAAGAGCGAACAGATATTGATCTTTATACTCATCTTGGAACTCCAAGAGTCATAACCAATCCAGACACGGGTAAAAAGTTTTTTCTACGTAGTGATAGAACCTACGAAGAAGTGGATTAAAATCCATACTCAATACTTAGACTGGTGAATCCACTTTCCATAGGATCATCACCTTCAATTTTTAAGTTTTCTATTTGGATTTTACTTTTCCAGTTTTTAGCAAATGAAAAATTCTTTAGGCTAAGGATTAGATTTAGTTTATTTCCTTCGATTTCAGAACTAAAGGGTTTGCTATAAGAGATAGCCATGTTCAAATTTAGCAATTTAAAAGCTCTGTTGAAGCCAAAGATAAGCATTGGTGCTTCATAATCAATAGTAGTTAAGCCCTGACTCGTCGAAAAAGACAAACTCTCGAAACCCACTCCAGAATAAAGTGACTTAGTGAAAAAGTAATTTCCTTCTAAGTTGATACCAAGATATTTAGGTGACTCTTGTTCTCCCGTTTGTGACTTACTTAAAAGAAATTGACCACCAATCTTTGCCTGCAAATTATCAGTAAAAGAGTGACTGAAATTTGCATCAATTAAAGTAAAAAGGGACGAATCACTTTCAGAAGCCTGGCTGTGAGATAATTGGGAGAACCTTAGGCCTACATAGAAAGAGGGGGCTTTATCATGTTCCGCTAATTTGATTAGCTCAGTATAATTTAAACTTAGACCGAGCTTTTTTCTTTTGCTTCCCCATGCAATCTTACTGTCTTTATGTTGTTCGTTGATAATGATATTAAAAAGCTTCCAACGGCTTCCTTTACCTGAAGATTCGAAAAGATTACTCCCATACCATATGGCCGAGGCATCCATTGAGAAATGCAGGTTTAGTTTGTCATTTTGTTTTGAAAAAACGCAGTACAATCCAGCGAAAGCGTTTGAGCTTGTTTTGACCAGTTTTCTAATTTTGAGTCCATCTTTTTTACAAGATTCGTGAATGATTAAAAAGTTAGGAGTAGATGCTGAGCGCAGTTTCAAGCTTTGGGTTTTATTGTTTTTATATTTTATTAAAATTATTCCATTTGAGCCAGGTACATTTAAAGTACTTTTGTCGGAAATAACTGGGTAAGTCTCTCCGTTTGTTTTAAAAATGGCTTTTTTGATTTGATTGGCTTTTGGAAATTTAAAATTAATATGGATTTGGTGTTTAGTTTTGTTTTTGATAAATATCAGTTTTCCGCTAATTTTTTTTGAATTAAGCTTTAATAAGATCTCATTTGCCATCAGATTTGGACTTACAAAGAACGTGCATAAAAATAGGAGAGCGAAAGCATTCTTCAATCTAGCCTCTCCACTTTGTAGTCTTTATCGATCGAAAAGCGAAGACTTCGTTTACTATTTCTAGGGTCAATTTTCATTTGAGGAAATTCAATAAGGCCTTTTTTAGTAGAGATGTTCCCTCCAACCAGTGCTGGCTTAGGATTATCGTACTGACCGTATAGCTGGATATCTACTTTGTAAATCCCTGGGCTTAATTCTTTTTGTTGCCATAACTCGGCTCCTGGCCCCTGTCGTGAATCTAAAACGAATTCACCTTTCACTTTAGGGTTCTTTCTATTTTTAAAATCAAAGACAGCACCTTCAGGTGTTGTGATAGAAAGATCAATGTCATGCTTTTCAGTTGTCCAGTAAACTAAAACAGAGAGATGTTTATCATTGTTTGCAGCTTGAGAGGAGGAGGCTTTTGAGTCTTCTTTTTTTGTATTAGGAGACTGATTCTTAGCCTCCATTGCTTTCAATTCTTTTTTTAACTCAGCGATGTTTAAATTTTTCTTTTTGATTTCAGAGCTAAAGTGTTCTGTTATTTTCTTAATCTCTGATTTGTTAACGAATTTTTCTTGCTCTTTTTTAACAGTGAGTTCTTTAGAGACAGCCAAGTATTTATCTTCAAGTTCAATCACTTTGGTTTCTAGCTTTAGAATTTCTTCCTTTTGCTTTTCAATGTTTTGATTTAGGCCTTCAATCTCTTGCACGTAGGATTTTTCAACGGGTTGTTCATTGCCTTTACCCTGATCTGGATTTTCTAAAGGAGTGTCGTTTTTTAAAGTTTGCCCATCACCATCAAGGGACTTGTTAAAATCACCGATGGCCAGGCTTTTAACGGAGGTTTCAAATTTGTGACGTTCCTCTAAGCTTAGGGCATATAGGATAATAAAAAAACCAAACAAGAGTGTCATAAGGTCAGAGTAGGAGAGTAGCCAACTTTCATTAAGTTGAACATCATCCTCACTATCATCGTCATCATCGCTAAGTAGGTAGCGTTTACGACTGATTTTTCTTTGCCTTTTTAATTCCTCTAAGTCCTCAGCTTCCATACTTATCCTTGGCCAGAACTTTTTTGAATGACAGTTTCTTCTTCATCCTCATCTAATAGGATCTCAAGGTTTTTGTTTTTATTTACCGACATTTGTAAATCGGATAGTTCGATTCTTTGATCTAAAGGCAGAAGACTTCGTAACTTCCTAGTGAGTGTATGTGCGGACTCATTGTTTTTGATAAGAATTAGTCCTTCCACAATTAAGTTTCTCATCTCTTCATCTTCTTTATTTACTCGGTTGGTTAAGTCAGCTAAAGGTAGAATCAGCATATTTGCGACAGCAACACCCCAAAACGTAGTTAGAAGAGCGATGGCCATACCTTGTCCAATGATTTCTTTACCTGCGTTCCCTAGATTCATAAGCATCGCAATGATTCCTGTAACTGAACCTAATAGTCCAAAAGCCGGAGGGAACTTAGCTAGAGTAACTAGGGTGTGATAGTCTTTATGGTAAGTTTTCTTAAAAGCTTTGGTTCGTGACTTTAAAACGTATTCGTAATCATCTATGTCCAGACTTTTGTCTTGCATGATTGTGTAACCCTCAGACAGAAGCTTGTGAGAGTAGTTGGTTCTTAGCACTTCTTGGCCAGCTTGGATATTTGATGCTATCTCAATCATGTCTTTGATAACTCGACGGTAATCCACTTTACTTTTTTTAATCATTCGATTTACAAAGATCTTTCCGATTCTTTTGGCCCTATCCATGGGAAAGGCAATGAAGAATGCGGCTATAGTACCACCAACTACTAGGATGATTGAGGATAGATTTAGGATCATTTCTTTAGCTGGAAGCTCGTTAATCGCGCCATAGTACACAGTTAAAAGAAGCAGTCCAATTCCAAATAAAGATGTTAAATTCATTGTTGCTCCTCCAGCTAACTACCTTTCGGTTAAATGCTTGATATCATAAAGTTTTAAAAGGAAATTTGTAAGCAAACTAGACGATAGAGAGTAGACTAGAGTTTATCTTCAAAACCTAAATTTTTCGACTTTATGAAAAGGCTAAAAATCCATCCCATAGTTATTTGTTTGGTGTTTCAATCTTTAAACTGAAAAACCAAGCTTGCTTGTTACAATTTGTTACTTAAAAGCTAAGGTCTTCTGTCTAGAAAGCTTTTAAAAACGAAAAACTTGCAATCAAACTTTTTGTTTCCTATTCCATAAAATTCTTCAATGGCAGGATGTTAGTTCGTAATTTTGATTTGAAGTACGAATGCATTTGAGATGAAATTTAATTTACAAAACATAAACAGAAAACTAAAAATACCACTAAAATTCAGTTCGATTTAATCGAAGTATTGAGTCGAAAATATCTATTTTTATTTTATCTTTGCTGGGGAGATAATTAAAACGTTCCAAAGAGGTGTATGACTGATTTGGAAAAGTAGACGCTAAAAAGCCTATAGATATGATTCTAAGCTTAGGAGTTTAAAAAGAGCCTGTCTACATTTCCGGACTAGTCAAACAAATCTTTTTTAGAGTTCCTGTTTTCTATCGGAATCTCCCGAAGACCAAACTCTAAAAACTAACAACAAAGGAGAGAAATCATGGACAGTGTATTGCACATGCGCTTCGAAAAATTCAAACCTGAAAAAGAAGAGAAAAAGCTACTAAAGTTTACTCGTGAAAAGTTAGAAGAACACCTTCCTTCCGGTTCTATTAGTAACGTTAGTATTCGCAAGGAACATTCTAAGTTTGAAGCAGCACTGAGGATTCAAACAAAAAGGGGAATATTTTATATCAAAGCGAAAGCCGAAGATTTGATGGCATTGAACGCGCAATTACAATCAAAACTGAAACGGCGAATTCGAAAATATAAGGAGATTAAAATTTTCCGACCACGAAAAAAACAAAGACAAAAGCACCATTTGGTGGCTGAGTAATTTTTAGGGACTCTTTCGAGAGTCCCTTTTTTTATGTCATTTTATTTTTCAATCTTACTTGATGATTTTAGTTTTTTAAGTGGGTCTTTGGAGTCTTCATAGGACTTTAAGTGATTTAATAGTTTTTTGAAATCAGACCCAAGGGCAAGGTAGACTTGCTCAAAGAGCTCCTGATTCGCTGTATAGGTGCCATATAAGGCTAGGTGAGCATTATTTAAATCAGACCTTAGAATGTCATCAAAATTTAATACCTTAATTTTTTTGCGAATCCTTGTTCGGTAAGAACTTTGCAAACTGAGAATTTTTTCTTTTTTCTTTTCTAGTTTTTCAGCCAAAGGAAGTTTTTGAAAATTTTCATCATCATAAAGCTTTTGTAGCTTCTTTTTTTCATCGGCAATGAAAGTATAGAAAAGTTTACGCTCATCTCTAGCTGCTTTTATTTTGGCGACGAGCTCAGGCCTTGCATCTTGATAGAATATCTCTGTACCTTTATTACCTACAAAAGTAGCGAGTTGCTCGTTGAACTCTGCGTTGCTTTTTATGTAGATTGTAGCGTGAGTGCTTTCATGTAGAATGAGATTTACCAAGGAAACCTCTGGGTAATTCATCATACTCGAAAGTACAGGATCGTTAAACCAACCTAATGTGGAGTAGGCTGTAACTCCTCTTAGATTTACATCTAAAGATTTTTTTATCATTTCTTGCTCAAGCTCTTCTGCTTGTTGTTTTTGGGGAAAGCCTTTGTAGCTCAAGTCGCCGACGATAGGATACCACCATTTATAGGGCTTTAAATCAAATAGGGGATTGGCATTAACTACATAGCTAACGTATTTATCATCTAGTTTGGAATAGCTAGTGTAATTGTCTGAGGATTTTAGTCCGAGTTTTTCAAACCCAAATTTTCTAACTTCTTGAATTAGTTTTAATTTTTCTTTTTCTTTTTGGGAGAGGTTAGGATCTTGTAGGGCGTCTTCTATTTCTTCGGCTTTCCACAGGATAGACATTTGATGAAAGGCTATTTTTGTGTAGTAAGTCAGACCGCAGCCACTAAGGAGAAACAGAAAAAGGCTAAGTTTTATAAATACCATGAAAATCCCACTTTCGTGGAAGTATCCGTGGTTTTTTCACTTTCTTCGCCATCAATAGGGCCCTGCCAAACATCATAACTCAGACGTAAACTAAAAGTTTTTGTGAGACGAAGTTTGAAACCTAAACCGTATGTTAAATTTTTACCACTAACTTCTGGACTACTCGAGGCGTTTCCATCCTCTCTAAAAGTAAGACGTTTTTTAATTTCAGCAATACCTGCCTTAACGTAAGGATTGAAGGTTGATTCCCTGGTCCCTAGGTTGTAAACCAAGTCAACTCCGCCGTAGGTGTAATTTAAGGATTGTTCTAAAGTTGTCGTAGAGGTTGTGGTTTTAGAGTAATTGTAACCGGTCATATAAGTAAATTCTAAAGCGCCAGTTTCCCAAAAGTAATAGGCCAGAGACACAGAGCTTGATCTACTTTCGGACTCATTGTTTTCACTTACATTAGTTTCTCGCAATGATCCTTGGGCGCTAAATTCAAAAACTCCCGCATAAGAACTGGTGGAGGCAAACAATAAAAAACAGGCTAATAGTACTTTTAAATGTATCATACTGATATTTTAGCAAAGATCGTTTCAGGCCTGGAGTTCTTCTCTGTGAGCTGAGATTGCTAGGCCTTAGATCTAGGCAATTTCATCCTTTTTTGCTGTATCAAATAAGATCTTATGTCATATAATGGGAATTATTGAAGGAGATAATATGAAACTATTATTTGTAACTGCCCTTATGGCTGTATCTTTTTCTTCGGTATCGGCCTTAGCTTGTGACTGTGGAAAAAAAGAATGCGCAAAGAAAGAGTGTGCTCTTAAGAAATCTTGCGATAAGCACGAAGGTAAAGAATGTGCTTGTGGTAAAAAACATGGCGAAGAAAAGTCTGAGGAAGTAAAAGACGAAGTAAAATCTTAAGTCAATTTATTCAAAACTATGCAGCCCTATCAACTTATGATAGGGCTTTTTTTATTGGAATTTTAAACTACATCTTTTTTCTTAGAGGTATTTTTAAAAAACTTTTTTCCTCAAACAAAGACACTCCAGCCCAAGCGTTAAATTGTACACTCTGTAGTAAGAGTCTAGGTGCTGCTAAGCCACTATCTCGTTTGTCTCTAAAGTTTACAAATTCGTCTTCAGTGGTTTTTGCAGTGATTTGTACATTATGATCTTTGTGCTCTTTTAATTTTGCCTTTTCCCAAACGATTCTTCCACCAGGCATATAGTCATGACCAGGGTAAATATCTAGCTCATCACTTAGCTTGTAAAGCTTGTTACTAATAGAGTTAAACATGTCTTTTGAACTTCCTGCTGGGAAATCACATCTTCCGGTTCCGTAATCAGGTGCGAATATAAGGTCACCCGTGAAGGCGGCTTTTTCGTTAATTACTATGGTCATACAAGCGGGAGTATGACCTGGAGTTGCGATTGCTTTAATTTTTAAGTCTCCTACTTGAAACTCCTCAGTATCTTTCATTAGGTGATCAAAGTCTTTACCTGTTTTGTCATTATCCATTGCGAATAGATCGGAAAATACATTTTGAACATCAACAATGTTTTCTGAAATGGCAGTTTTTGCATTGGGGTATTTTTCCTTAAAATAAGAAATGCCAGTCAAATGGTCTGCGTGTGCATGAGTTTCGATGAGGTATTCTAGTTGTAAAGAATGTTCTTTCATATAGTCATCAATGATTTCACATGATTTAAATGAAACGCTTGAAGACTTTGGATCATAGTCAGCTACGCTATCAATAAGAAGTGCTTTTCTTGAATTCGCGTCATATACTAGATAACTTAATGTAAATGTGTCTGGATGAAAAAAAGATTTTATTTCCATGTTTAATGCCTCCTGATACCTTATTAGATCATGAGTAGTTTTTCATAACCTTGATTTAGATCAATAAAATTATCTTCTCTATCGTCCTTAGAAATGATCTGAAGAAGCTAGCTTACAATTTGTCCCAATGAGACATATTGGCAAGGGCATTTTTACTCATATTTAGATTTTATGAAAAGTTTTTGATGACAAAATTGAAAGTTGAAGAGCGATAGTAACTTAGTAACTTAGTAACTTAGTAACTTAGTAACTTAGTAATTTGGTTCATCAAGAGTCTAAGATATCAATTAAAGTCTAAGTGAGAATAGATAAGATAGTCGAATTAAACCATCATCTGCCTGCATTTCCTCAGGTGGGTTTACAAAAGGAGCTGCCGTTTGAAAGGCTTGAATGGCGGCGCTATCCCACTTGCTTTCACCGGATGAGTTTTCAATGTAGGAGTTTACGATTTCACCTTTCGCATTTAAAATGATGACCAACTTACTTAGCCATTCTCTTGATTTAAAACGTTTATCAGGATGTCCAAGTTTTAGTTGCTCAATGTGCTTTTCTATATTTTGCACCCAGCGAATTCGTACCTGTTCATTAACTCTTTGATAGAAAGAGTAGAACTGGTTTCGATTAGTGTTTAAAGCTGTGAAATTACCGTATTCAATATCTTCAAAAATTCGATCTTGAATGCTTGAGATACCTTTTTTATCAAAGAAGTTTTCATAGACTTCTTCTTGCTTTACTTGATCAACAATGGCGGCTTGAATATCACCATTGTCAGAGTCTTCGATCAGATCTTTTACAGAAGCCGTGCCATTATTGGCTTGGCCAATTGGGGGGAGCAACTCTGGATCGATATTTTTAATGGAGGAGCGGTTTTCGGTTTTTCCAGTGGTGCTTGCTTGTTTTTGTTCAATGACTCTCTGACTACGAGCACTTTCAAGGCGAGTGGCTTTATTCGAAAATACATCGACATTAGGCGCAACTGCATCAGCAACTATTTGTTTTTCTGAAGTGTCGATATATTCGATTTCAACAATTGGAGTACTTTCTTCACTAGCCATAGGTTCAGGTTTTAGCTGGTATAGTCCAGCTAAAAACACCAAATGTACTAAGAAACTAATGCTAAGTGCTCGAAAATACATAACAAATCCCAGGTTACTCCACAAAGGTTAAGATTTCAATATTCAACACCCCGTGGTTAAAGTTGAGACACTTTTCTGCCGATAAAAGGTTAGTAACAGGGGGGCCTAATGGCTGAAAATTCTAATGTGATCGATATGACCGCTCGTCGGAAAGAACAAATTTCAAGTGAAGATGGACTTCGTCCTGCATTTGAAACAGATCAGGCTGTATTCGATATGACAGAGCGCCGTCAGGAAGTGATTAAAGAAGAGAGAAGATTAGTTAAAAGAACCATTTTATCTGAGTTCATAGGCGCGTATGCGGTGATCCCTGAACAAGGTTTAGCAAAAGTAGCCATCTATGATATTTCAGAGCAAGGGATGGGGATTGACCTAGAATCAGAATACGGAAACTTCGCAGAAGGGGAAGAGGTTGCCTTAAGAATTTATCTATCTAATGATACGTTCTTACCCTTTGTAGCAAAAGTTTATAACGTACGAAAGGTTCCCGAAGAAGGTGTTTACAGACATGGTGTGGCTTTCATGAAAGAGTCTACAGATAATGATGCTTTAATGCACTTTGTATCTTTTCTAGAAAGTGTTTCTTCAAGTCTTCGTACCGATAACGGTGATGTTGTAGTTACCAAAGTTCGTCGATAAGAATTTAATTAAAAACATTAAAGAGAACCCAAGGCTTTTAAGTCTTGGGTTTTCTATTTTAAGAGCCTCAAGGCAGTCGTGTAATTGTGTTCTACAGTAGCTTGTTTGTTCTGTTGTGTTTGAACGCTTTGGTTGTAGTAGATAAATTTTCCCTTTAATTTTAGACCTTTAAAAAGGATTAGAAACGAGCAGAGTTGATAAAGTTTAATAATAAAATTTAGACCACTTCGCCATCGGGCACTTCTGTTTTTGGTAGTAAAACGCTGTGTGGTTTAATTACGCATTTTTCTCCAACAGTTACGGCACCCATTACACTTGCTTTTAGACCAATGGTTGAGTAGCTGCCGATTTTAGTTTTGGAAATTATTAAATACCCACCCATTCCATAGTGGGCAAAAATAGTAGCGCTTCCACCGATGGTAACATAGTCACCCAATTCTATTAAGCAAGGATCGGAAATGTTACTAGTATTGATCACACAGTTTTTACCCATCTTCATTCCCATCATTCTAAAAAAAAGCATAGTCAATGGAGTTGGAGTTACGATGTCTAAAACAGTATAGCGAACCAATTGTGTAAGTGCATTGTGGTAGTACCAAGGAATGACTTGGAAGGAATACCAATTGCCTCGCGACTCTTTGATTTTTAGCGGCAAAAGTTTATTTACTAAAGGAACAATGAAAATCAAACTAATGGCAAATGCGATATAGCTTGCGGATAGCAAAAATGCGTATGATAAAGCTTTTTGCCAAAGCTCTAAGTTTTCAATACTAGGTCCAAAATATTGAAATAAAAATGCGCCAGGAGTGAAGGCAAGAGCGAAACATAAAAGGCTGAGAAAAACTAAAGGTAGTAGAGTTAATAAAAAGGCAAGTGTTTTAAAGCGTCGAACCAGCCGCTCGGAGACACCCCAAAGACCAGGTAAGTCGGATGATGTTTCGGTGTGAATGCTATGCTTATCTTTTTTATCCATACTAAAATGATAACAAAAAAGTATTAGTCGCTCTAACACAAAAAGATTGTAGTTAAATTGCTTTGGTTTGTTTGAAGGAAGAAGTTTTGTTTTGCTATGCTTGGCTTGTATGCAAAATTGTTTTTCGCAGCTTGGCAGTGGGCATTTCATGGCACCAAATTGGTGACAGATAATTGAAACTTCGCTTCAATGCGGTCAAATCTTTGAACCAAGGAAAATGATTGTGGCGAAAATGAAACTCAGTGATATCAAGATTAATAGTAAATACTTAAGACTCGACACAGATGTAGATTTACTTGCAAAAAGCATTGAGCAAGTGGGTTTAATTCATCCATTGAGTGTGAACGAAAAAAATGAGTTATTAGCGGGTGGTCGTCGTTTTAGTGCTGTTAAATCGCTAGGCTGGGATGAAGTCGAAGTAAATGTAGTTTCTAAATCTGATTTAGAACAAGAGTTGATTTCTATTGATGAAAACTTGGTTCGCAAAGCTCTAGATAAACTTCAATTTGAAGAGTGTTTAAATCGTGGCCGTGAAATTTATGAAGAGCTAAATCCTACAGTTTCAAAAGTTTCTCTAGATACCAAGAAGTTAACTACTGCCGAAAAAGCCGAAGAAAAAGAAAAAGAAGAAGCCGATACAAATTCTTACGCAGCAGTAAGTGCCGAAAAGCTTGGTTTATCTAAATCTGTGATTAAAAGTGCTATTAAGCGCGATGCTTTGTCTTCTAAAAAGGTGAAAGAGGCTCGTAGCCAAGGGGAGATCAGTGCAGGGCAAGCCAATGAATTGATTCGTATGTCTAAAGATGACCAAGATAAAATCTTACCTCATATCAAGAAACACACGATCAAAGACATTCGTAAGCTTGTAGACAATGCTTCTAAGTCTAATGTAGATGCAGCATTGCTTGCTGACAAAACGGAACCAAAACTTCCTAAAGAGTTTACTCAGGTAATGAGTTTGAGTAAGCGTATTAATAAGTTTCTGTCTAAAATTAACTTAGAGCAAATGACTTATGAGGGACCTGAATCTAAAAAAATTGCCACAGAAATTAATAAATTAAATAGTCAAATTCAAGAATTTGCTCGCCAGCAAGAAATTGATTTAACAAGTAAAGATTCTGATTCTGATTCTGATTCTGCAGTTGCAGGTAGCTTTATGACATCTCAAGATTCTGAAACAGAACCAAGAGTAGAGCACTAAAATTATTAAAATCAAGAGGCTTCGTTGACTATAAGTACTCAATGGAGCTTTCTCAGGGCAAAAAGTTTCAAACATGTGAAACAGGATTGATTAAGACAAAGGTCTAGCTGGTATTTCAAAAAGCCAAAAACTAATCCTTTTATTTCTTAAATCTAACCAAATATACGAAAAACTGCTTAAAACTTAAGTGAGTTCCTAACGCGTAAGTACAAAATCTGGTTTACAGACCGAAGCTTTTTGCAATGCCTCTGACTTTTCTAATACAATAGGACTAAGGTGTGGGTATCACACGGGTTTTATGGTTCTAGAAAAGGAGTTGTCTTGGCCGCTGCAAAATACGAACGCAAGATTGTATTAGACACGAATGTTTTACTTTTTGATGCGCAAGCTATATTTAAATTCCCCGATGCGGACGTATTCATACCCATATCGGTCATTGAAGAAATCGACCGATTCAAACGAGACAATGGAGAGAATGGAAGAAACGCACGTCAGTTTTCTCGATACATTGATGAGCTCAGGGAAAAGGGACCTTTAATTGATGGTGTAGAGGTTGAAGACCGCCACACAAAGGTTTTTGTAACAGCTAACTATGCACTAGATAGTATTCCAAAAGAGCTTGAACCAAACAAAGCAGATAACCGAATTTTAGCTTGTGCCGTTTGGTTACAAAATGAGTTTGGAAAAGACACGACTCGTTTGGTTTCAAAAGACATTAACTTAAGAATTTTGGCTGATGTTTACGGAGTAAACGCAGAAGACTACGAGCCAGACGATGTTTCTTTTGAAGAAATGTACTTAGGTTACCGTGAATTGAACGTTAGCTCCGAGGCCATTGATCGCTTTTATACAGAAAGATTGTATCCATTAGATGCTAGCTCTCGCTTAGTGCCTAACGAATACGTAATTATGAAAGATGAAACAAATCCCAACCATTCAGCGCTAGCGAGATTTAGCCAAGTGGATGGTGGCTTAGTTCCTTTAAGAGGAATCTCTGAAAGTGTTTGGGGAATTTCTCCAAGAAATATGGAGCAAAGCTTTGCTTTAGATTGTTTATTAAATGATGAAATCAAATTGGTCTCTTTAGTAGGTAAAGCTGGTACAGGTAAAACTTTAATGGCTCTTGCAGCTGGTTTAATGAAGAGTTTAGATGAAGGTAAATACCAAAGACTTTTAGTGAGTCGACCTATTTTTCCAATGGGTAAAGACCTTGGTTATCTTCCAGGTGATATCAATGAAAAACTAAATCCATGGATGCAGCCAATCTTTGATAATGTGGATTTTTTAATGGGTGGTGATTCTACAAACAGTAAAGCAAGTGGAAGAACGCAAGAGTTGATTCATCAAGGCTTACTAAATATTGAGCCTCTGACTTACATCCGTGGTCGTAGTATTCCTAACCAGTATTTGATCGTAGATGAGTCTCAAAACTTAACTCCGCATGAAATTAAAACCATTATTACTCGTGCCGGAGAAGGTACCAAGGTAGTCTTAACGGGTGACTGTTACCAGATTGATAATCCTTATATCGATTCGGCTAACTCGGGTTTAACTTATTGTGTAGAGAGATTTAAAGGACAAAAAATTGCTGCGCACGTAACTCTGCAAAAAGGGGAACGATCGGAGTTAGCAGAAACAGCCTCAAATGTTTTATAGTCTGTTTTATAAATTTTAATTTTTTTAAGAGGAGCCTTAGGTTCCTCTTTTTTGTGTCTTGCTTTAGCTCTATTGCTTGATTAAATAGAGGTCACTAACGCACTGCCCGTGAAAAGCTTTTCAAGAATGCGCTGAATCTATATGAAATTATTGATGAATTCTTGAAAATATTTAAAAAAATTTCTCAAGAAAAGAAAGTTGCTTTACCGCCTTGGGCTTTTGTTTTATCTAACTCCCATAGCGAACATGGATTTGTTTTAAAAATGCTAAGTCGAGCATTCGTTGCTTGGCGGGGGGAAACAATATGAGAAGACTGCAGTCTTATTTTTCTTTCATCGTATTTAGCTTGTTGCTTTCGATGAACTTACAAGCTTTTGAGCTTGTCGTAGGGGATAAACTTTTTGTATCGGCCAATGGAGTAAACTTAAGAACTTCTCCTGACATTTCTAATAACGTTGCCGGAAAGCTATTCGTCAATGATCTAGTTGAGATCATTGACTCGGAAGAGATCGGCAAATATCGTTTTGTTGCCATTCGATTGATTGATTATCAAGACTCTGGTTTAAATTCTTCGGATACTTTTTATTTTAGTGCGAAATACCTCACAGACAAAAAAATCCAAAAGCCTTTTGTATTAAGTCCTGAGGACAAAGCAAATCATCCTTATCAAATTGAAGCCCTTGTTTCTAGTATTGCTCCAGGTGCACGTTGGGGACATGCATCTGTTCGAGTGGTTGGACCAGGCTATGATTACATTTTCGATTTTGGTCGTTACGGGGAGATGAGAAACTTTGATTTAGAAGGTGATCCAGTTATGCGTATTTGGAAAGACAATATGCAAAAGTATATGGAGTACCGCTCGCAATATGGTAGCACAACTACAAGAGTTGTTTTTGCGAGTAATTCAGAGGCTAATAATAATATTCTTAATTTTTACATAGGAATCGCAGAAGAAGGCGGAGTTTATCAAAATCGAGAAAGAAATTATGTGGCTGATGGAGCAACAAATTATTTCGCAAAAGCTTTAGGTGATTTTGATGCTGTAGAAAACAACTGCACTACAATGACCACGGACGCGGTAGAAATGGCCTTTGCAAATCTTAGTATCCACTCACAGGTTCAGTTTATCGAAGGACGACGAGCTGAAAAAACTTGGGAGTATTTTGACCTTGGTTGGTTTAAAAGAAGCTTTATGGAGGGCCGGTTATCTTCTGCGGTCAAAGACGCCAAAAAACACAAAATTATGTTCTGGCCAGAAGATTTGACGGCAGTTTTAAAAGCAAAGGCATCCTCTTGGCAAGAAATCATTTTAATTGAAGACTATAGAGAAGCTGACGGCAGTAAACCAGCCGAAGTGATTTACAAAAAGTAAATCATTCTTCAGATTGAACTAGTTTTGTTTCAGGGTCTTTACTCGATTTTATAAGATCGGAGAAATGTTTAGCCACCGCTTCAGTGTGGCTTCTACCGATAACAATGGCAAATGTTTTGGATTTTGGATCGTTTTCGAAAAATTGTAGGCTGCCTAGAGCCATTTGTTTTTCTCGATAGGGCGAAATAATTAAAAATTGTTTGTTTGCCTCATCTAATAGCCATTTAACTGCTGCTTCCATAGAATGAACATTTTCGTTTAAGTGATTTACGGCTTGATTTGCAACTTCCTCTGAAAACTCGTTCAAAATTTTTTTAGGGTATTTTAGGCCTACTTCTAAGCTTGCTCTATAAGGCCCTGACTTTAGTTTTTCAGTTAGACTTACTCTTTTCTCAGAAATATTTTTCATACGTTGCTCGTGTATGACATTGCTGTTTTCTACTAAAAAGTTCATATAAGGCAGTTGTTTATTCGTCGTACTAGCATCTTCCACCCCAATTAATTGAAAACTGTTAATCAATTTGGTGGCTTCTATGCTCTTACTAAAAACTTGCTCGTGGTTTTCTCCTAAAATGACTAGACTTCTTAGTTTTCCCGCTAAGTAAAAGTCCACTGTACGGATGTTGTACCCATCTTTTTGGGCCTTAGCGATTAGTTGGAGTTGTGTGGGGGTAAACTGAGTGAGCCGCGGACTTGTACTACAAGGAGCTGCCACTAGCTTTAAGTTGAAGAACAGGAATATAAATATATAAATAAAGTTTCGCACAAGTATTAACGGTTCAAGAATAGTGCCGGTTTATTTCAGGTATTCCTTAAGTGATTTTGAGTTGAGTTATTTTTGCCTGTTTAAGCAATTGTCGCTAACAAAAATTGTTATTTACCTGTCTAAATCTAAGTGCTTTTTCATGGCTAGAAAAACGAAAAAGCCTATAAAATCTCCAAGCTTAGGCTTTTCCTCTTTGACGAAAACCTATTCTGAATTAGCTTCCTCGAATGGACATCTTTTACATTCTCATTTATTTGGTGCTACAAGTGGTTTTAGCGATTTATCTGAATCGCTATATATCTAATAATACTGACTTTTTTTTAGCAGGTAGAAATTTACCAACTTATGCTTTGGCATTTTCAGTTTTTGCCACTTGGTTTGGGGCAGAGACTTGTATTGGATCTTCTGGGGCGGTTTTTAATGGTGGCTTATCGGCATCCAAGGCAGAACCCATTGGCTATGGTTTGTGCTTATTACTCTCGGCAATCATTATTGCTCCTAGATTGTATAACCAAAAATATACGACCTTAGGAGACTATTACAAAGAACGATACTCTGGTTTGTCTGAAAAATTATTAGTTTGGATTATGATTCCAAGTGGCTTGATTTGGGCAGCAGCTCAAGTGAGAGCCTTTGGCCAAGTGATTTCCTTGTACACCGATTTTGATATTAGCTTGGCGATCACTTTTGCCACGGTCTTTGTAATATTCTACACCCTATTAAGTGGGATGCTTGGTGATATTGTAACGGATGTGATTCAAGGTGGAATTTTAGCAGTAAGTTTGGTTGCCGTTTTAGCTTATGCGCTTGGTGAGTTAGGTGGACTTAGTGAGGCGTTCTCACCAATCCCAAGTGAGCGTTTAAGTTTTATTTCTGTTGATCAAAACATCTTTGATCGTTTAGATAGTTGGTTAATTCCAATACTAGGCTCTCTATGCTCTCAGGAGTTGATTCAACGAACATTAAGTGCGAAACATAAACATCAAGCTGTAAAAGCTGGATTAAGTGGGACGGCACTTTATTTAGTGTTTGGTTCGATTCCAATAATTCTCGGTTTACTCGGCTCCCAACTTGGCATTCAAGTTTCAGACGCAGAACAGTTTTTACCGGCTGTTGCGAAAAAAGTTTTACCGGGCTTTTTGTACATTATATTTATCGGGGCACTGATCTCGGCCATACTCTCGACGATTGATTCCATTTTATTAGCGGTTAGTGCATTGGTGAGTCAGAACATTGTAATTCCAATGGCTAAGATTACTGAACCTAAGCAAAAGCTTTTTGTTGCTAGATCATTACTAGTTTGTGGTGGAATTGTAGCCTACGTCCTTGCTCTCTTTGGTGAAAGTGTTTACTCAATGGTTGAAACGGCTAGTTCGTTTGGAACAGCAGGGGTCTTGGTGAGTTTTGTAGGTGGATTGTATTGGAAAAAAGGTGGAAACATAACAGCCATTTTAACTTTGGTGTTTGGTATGATTTTAAGTTTTTCTTTCCACAGTCTTATTGAACTGAAAAGCAGTTTCTCTCTCAGTATTTTAATTTTAAGTATCTTCTATTTCTTTGGTTCCTTGCTGGAAGCAAAACTAGTACAAAGAGAAGGGGAGAGTTTAGAAATCTCTGCTCAAAAGGCTTAAGTCTTTTGCGTGTTTAAAAAACTCTAGCTTTTCATGCTTGCGCGAAGTTAATCTTTAAAGATAATTTTAATTTTAATTTTAATTTTAATTTTAATTTTAGTTTTAAGTTTTAAGTTTTAAGTTTAAGTTTAAGTTTAAGTTTTAGTTTTAGTTTATGCTCAATCGACTTGGCTTAAAATAGGTAAGATAAACTAAAAGACCCGTTGAGATAAAAGTAGTAATACTTTTAGTACTACATCGCATTTCAAAAAAGTCCTAGTTGGATCTAGAGTGTCTACTGACTGAAGGGCTGATGAGTTTTTTGGCTAGTGAAAGTTCTGATCACTTTAAACAAATCAAAATTTTAGTGTTCTTTGACGAGTAAGAATTGAATGCTTAAAAGGTGGGTGAAATCTTTTAAAGTAGACATAAAGTCTCGTTATTTTTCGATGATTTCTATAATTTTGGAATTTGTAGCGGTAAATTCATGCAGATCTTAAATCAATCTTAATAATATGTTAAAGCTCTGTTATATCCTTTTAGCCAAAGGAAAGAGTTTTGAGTTTAGAAAAAAACATTGCCCCAAAAAGTGAAAAAGACATTGAGTTTTTAGCAAAACTGCTTGATAGCCAGTTTCGTTTGCCATTTGGAATTAAGATCGGGTTTGATGGCTTGTTAGGTTTGATTCCGGGCTTTGGAGATCTTCTAGCTAATTTTATTGGCTCCTACATTGTTCTAAAAGCGATACGTTTGGGTGTTTCTGGTTTTGTGGTTTTTAGAATGATACTTAACCTATTTTTTGATTTTTTTTTAGGAAGCTTACCTGTTTTTGGTGATTTGTTTGATTTTTTCTTCAAAGCAAATTTAAAAAATGCAGAGCTTCTAAGTGCATACCAAAAAAACGAAGGCGAAACTAAATCTCGTTCTATAGTATTCGTTTTTGTTAACTTAGCTCTATTATTTGCTCTTATGCTTCTAAGTTTTTATTCCGCTTATGTGGTGATTAAAGAAATTTTCAATCTCTTTCACAGAATGTAAAAAGGCTTTGAACTTTTAGCAGTTTCTTTAATAAAGTTATGCTTCGTAAAATTTTTTAATGTCCAGGACCATATGATCTTTTATCGTTAGTTGCCTTAAGAAACTATTTATGTAGATTTTTAGGGGAGCTGAGGCTGAATGCTTGTATGGCTGTAAAGAAAGCTGACACTCGAGAAAACAATTCAAGCATTGGCTTAGTTTTCTCAGATAATCGGGCTTTATGGTAATATGGCCAGGACCTGGAGGAATGAGAATGCAGACTCGAGTTGTGAGTATCCAAAAATATCAAAATCAAAACAAACGTTGGGGCTTAAACCAATCACAACTTTATAAGTGCGATCTCTATAAACTCATTTTACAGTTTGTGAAAAGAACCAAAGAGCTTCGTCTTGATCCTTTTGATCGTGAGTTAACGATATGGGTAGAGGAGTTAGCCACAGCTGTAACAAAACGATGTTCAAACAAAGATCTAGTCCAAGAGGCTAGAGATATTTTAGATCACGGTATTTGGTCGACTTATAAAAGCAAAACTCTTAATTAAACCTGCCAAGACATTAGTCTGTATTCTTAACAAATCAGTAGTCTTCTGTTTGTATTTTAATAAATTAAATTTCATTAGAAATGGCTTTCAAATGTGAATAAATCGCCATTTGGGAGCTTTTTAGCTCAGGGGCAATATATTCCCTTCTCAAAGGTCCTGAATCGTTTCGATATGGAGCTAATTCATCAAGCTTGGTCTAAAGCCTTCCGATAAGAATATGTGTTGTAAAAAGGAGTGGCGGTTATGAGCGCAGCGAGAAAAATTGAACAATTTATTCAGACCGATAAAAGTAGTGTTTTCTTACAAGGAAATCTACAAAATATTTTTGATGCCCTTTACTACCTAGGGATTATCGACCCGGTTTTAGAAATGGATTGGGACGAAGCTCTAACTATTATGCCAAATTACTCTGATGAAGTTCATGGATTAATCCAGATGGTAAATGAGTTTAAAGGATCTGGAGAAGAACTTGCCGAGGTTTTAAAATCATATGATGAAAGAACCTTGGGTTATTTAGCCATGGAGGTTGCTCGTGAATTTGCCGATTTTCATGCGCGTGAAGAACTACACTAAGTTTCACGCTCTATTTTTATTAACGATTTTTCTAGTTAGTGAACTTGGTCTTGCTTGGAGCATAGACCTTTCTCGTCGACGTAAGGATATGCGAAGAAGAGAAGCGAGCATTCATACAGATTCAGCAGGGCCAAGTGCGACTGATATGCTGAATCAAGTAGTACCTGTTCAACCTAAGCAAGAAATTGTAATTTTAAACACAGAAAAGGGCTTTGTTCCAGACACCCTTCGTTTGGTGCAAGGACAAAGATATAAAGTTCATGTGGTGAACATTAATCCTGATAGTAAAAACAATAGTTTTATCATGGACTATTTTGGAGAGCACCATGGTACTTTTTATGGTGAGAAGAAGTCTTTCGTTTTGAATACCGATAAAGAGGGAATTTATTCTTACCAATGTCCCGAGTTAGCCTTTGAAGGTCGCTTAGTTGTAACTGCTAATCCAAATATGCAGAACAAATCTTACCAACCGCAAAAGGGACCAAATCCATTAGGATCAAAAACCATTAGAGGTCTCGCAAGCGAGAAAAAATGAGCGAAGATATGAGTGCCTTTGCGGCAGCCATTCAAAACTTTTTAGGGCCGGTGATTCCGTATCTTGAAGACGATAGTGTTTCAGAGATACTTATAAACGGTCCAGATCAAATCTTTGTAGAAATAGGTGGAAAATTGAAATTGACCGAAAGTAGGTTTCCTTCTGAGGATGAGCTACGAGCGGCTGTTAATAATATCGCGCAAAGTGTTGGCCGTAGAATCTCTGAAGACAACCCAAGACTTGATGGACGACTGCCCGATGGCTCAAGGATTCATGCTGTGATTCCACCTTGTTCTAGAAATGGAACTACGCTTAGTATCCGTAAGTTTAAAAAAGTAGAAGTGGATTTTAAACAATACATCGAGTGGGGGGCCATTAACCTTGATGGTGCAGCTTTTTTAAATGCTTGTATGTTTTTAGGAAAAAATATTTTAGTCAGTGGTGGTACCGGTTCAGGAAAAACCACTTTATTAAATCTTTTGTGTTCTTCCACTCCGAAGGGGCAGAGAATTCTAGTAATTGAAGATGCGAGTGAATTAGATATCAAGTACGAACACGTCGTAAGTTTTGAAACACAGATGGGTGACCCTGAAGGTAAGGGAAAAGTATCTATGCAGGACCTTTTAAAAAGTGCGCTTCGTCTTCGACCAGATCGAATCATTGTCGGTGAGGTTCGTGGCTCCGAGGCAATGGAGCTGGTGAATGCGATGAATACAGGCCATAAAGGTTGTCTAGGAACCATTCACTCAAACTCTCCAGCAGACGCCATTGTTAGATTAGAGTCTTTAGCTATGGGTGGAGATGCAAAAATCTCGCTAACGGCTTTGCAATACCAAATTTCGTCAGCAATCGATGTTATCATACAGGTATCAAGATTATCAGATGGTTCCCGCCGAATCACTGAGATCACCGAAGTCTTAGGAATCGATGAGGACGAAAATTATATCACCAATGTAATTTATGACATGTCAGGCATGATTCGAGCCGCAGATGGAACTATGATTGGAGAGCTGAAACCAACTGGCAACTTACCTAGCTTTATGGAAGAAATGGAAGGCAATCGTATCCCAATTCCAAGGTCTAAGTTTCAAAAGAAGAAGGCAGCTTAAAAATTTCGCATGGTGCCATCTGTATCATTGATATGTTAACAACGGATTCAGTTTATATGAACTTGCGTTAGTTTTAGTAAAAACTATAGGTCTCAGGCTTCCTAAGTAAGCGATTTTCTTCCAGAGTAAGAGACTTGTGCTAGTTTATTGGTAAAGAATCTTGTATCCCTTTGAATTTACAGGTAGAAATTGGCCCATGCTGTTTAGCTGTAAAATCACTAACTCTGCAATCCAGCTTTTGTCTACTAGTGGTGTAGATTTAGAGCCGTTATATCGGGGCGTCGAAATCCCCGAGGAGTTTTTGCGTGATCCGTCCTACTGGTTAGAGTCGGAAAAGATGGAGCAGTTTTTAGAGAAGGCAGAACAGTTAAGTCATAGCGTAGACATTCCAGGAATTGAGTCCGAAAGTTTTGCAAGTTACCTTGGTCACAATTGTTATCACTTAAGATCCTGGGGCGTATTGGATTCTGTTTTAAGAATGATGCAAAAGTCGCAAGATATTTTTGCTCAACCTGATCGTTTCATAAGTTACTTCGTTAGCCCAGCACCGCCAATTGGAGACATCGAGAAATCAGCAAAGTCGATCTCTTTTGATATCCCAATTAGCGCCGAGGAATTTCCTTTTACAACTTCTTATTTAAAATCTGCGTTTGAGGCAGTCCCTAGTTTTATTGGGGAAGGTTTTGCTGGAGTAGATTGGCGAGCCAATCGTATGAATATTAGTTGGGCTGAGGATGATCAACAGCAAATGTTTTCAGGCGACAATGATCCTGGAAGAGTATTAAAGCCTGAGCTTGCTGAGAGCATTGTAAACTCTTTGGAGAGTTCGCAAAAAGAGCTGGAACAAAAAAACCAAGAGCTACTTTTAAAGAACCAAGAGCTTGAAGAGGCAAAGGTCAGTTTAGAAAAGCAAATTGAAGCGCAAAATGAAGCTGCTAGTAGCACTGGGCATAGTGTTGCTACCGTGGTAAATCTAGCACAGCTCGCTGATACAGTTGCCCAAGAGATTCACGGACCAGTTCAGTACCTTCAAGAGCAAGTGATGCGTCTAAGTGATTATATGGGGCGATCACAACAATTGGTGACTCTCCTTGTTGGGCAAGGGCGTAAAGACAAGCAGATTCAAGAGGCCATGCGCCGAATGGATTGGAATCAAATTACAGAAAACTATCCGGTCTTAATTAAAAACACTACCGATTCTATCATTCGATTAAAAACAATGTTAATGGATCTTTCCTTATTGGTAGAGCCTAGTCAGGTGAATGAAGGGGAACTGGAGACGGTTGACGTAAATGATATTTTACAGAAAACTTTAAGCCTAGTAAATCTTCCGAGCTTGGTAAGCTGTAGCACCCAGCTATTGCTAGATAGAAAACTGAAGCTCCACCCAGTTCGTTTTGAGCAAGCAATGCTAAATTTAGTAACCTATTCTTTACAAAGCATTGGTACGGAAGGTGAGCTTCGCCTTAGAACTCTTAGAATGGATTCTGCAGCGATCATTGAAATCTTTAACTCCAGTAAAAGTCGTACTGAAGAAGAATTAGTTAATGATTTTTCACCATTTCGTGGTGGTGAGTTCATGCCCAAAAGTGGGTTAAGTTTGCCAATCGCTAAATCCATTGTTGAAAGACATGGTGGTGAACTTACTGTCTTAACAACAAATGAAGGCACAAAGTTTGTTGTTCAACTTCCTTGTTAAAGTTTAATTCTTTAATCCAGTTGTTATTTTGCAAAAAAATATATAGTCTTAGATAAATCTAGGAGTTCTTCTATGTACAGCAAAACCTTGTTTCTATTTATTTTAACTAGTTTCTTATTATCTTGTAATGCAAAGAAAGAAAGACCACCTATCGTAGAAGTAATGGAAGAAAAATCGGAAGAGATTGTAGAGCAGGTGATGGAAGCCATGAATGAAAAAAAAGTGGATTCTTGTTTGGAAGCGGTTAGTAAAGTTCAAGATCTAGATGTAACGGTTGAGCAATACAACGAATTAAAATGTATATCAGCAGATTTAGACAAAGATGGAGAGATGGATTTTGTGGTTTCAAATAGCTCTATGAGTAAAGTCTATTTTGTTGGTCTACCTGAGAAGGCAAAAATTGATTCATCTTCAAAAGAAGAAAAATTAGAAAAAGCAGAGGATTTGGAGGAAAAAGAACAAGTTGAGCTTTTGGAATCTAAAGAGGTTATTCATAGTTTAGACATCGAAAACTTTGGGGGACCAGTAGGTATCTTTGAAGCTGGAACTGAAATCCAAGATTGTCCAAAGAGAGATTTTGATGGCATCATCGTTTACGGAGAAGGTGCAGCTAATACCGTGTATCATTTCAATATGGCAAACAAAGAGTTCGATCAGAGTAAGTGCCGATCAGAGTCAAATTAGTCTTAGAGTTTTTTTAGCTGATTTCGTAAGAGTTTGCTCGTGGAGCTAAAGCCTTTAGTACCGCGTAAGGGTCTGTTATCATCGAAATAAGGCTTAGCACAGAGCTAATAGTTTTGCCCATTCGGCGATAAAGACAGCTTTTCGTGAGGATTTATAATAAGTTTGGCATCTCCGCCTTTAATTAGATATTTTGCCTGTTGCATCACTGTTCAATTGCTTATTCCCCCTTGCTAGCTAGAACTTCTAGGCCTATATTATCAAGCGATTTAACAACAATATATGAGAGGTAGAAATGGCAAAAATTCAAAAAGTATTGGCCAGAGAAATTTTAGATAGTCGTGGTAATCCAACGGTAGAAATAGATTTAATCAATGACAATGGACTTCGTGCAAGAGCGGCTGTTCCATCAGGAGCCTCTACCGGTTCTCATGAAGCTCTTGAGTTACGTGATGGTAATAAAGAACGTTATCTTGGAAAAGGTGTTTTAACGGCGATCAATAATGTTCGTGAGCATTTAGCTCCAGTCATCACAGGTAAAGATGCACAAGACTTTTTAGCTTTAGACAAAGAGCTTTTAGCAGCAGACGGAACAGAGAATAAATCAAAATATGGTGCCAATGCAGTTTTAGGCTTATCTCTTGCAATGGCAAAATTGGCTGCTATGGAGCAACAAAAAGAATTGTTTCAATTGTTGGGCCCAGACAATGTGGCTTTGCCAACTCCGTTAATGAATATATTAAATGGTGGTGAGCATGCTGATAATGGTTTAGACGTTCAAGAATTTATGATTGTTCCTGTGATGGATGCCAGTTTCTCAGAAGCTCTTCGTTGTGGTGCCGAAGTGTTTCATAACTTAAAAAAGATTTTAACTAGTAAAAAATTAGCAACAGGAATTGGTGATGAAGGTGGATTTGCTCCAGTGCTTGGTGGTAACGAAGAAGCATTGTCTCTAATTTCATTAGCAGTAGAAAAAGCAGGTTACAAGTTGGGCGATGATGTGGTGTTTGCCTTAGATGTTGCCTCTACTGAATTTTTCAAAGAAGGAAAATACCAGTGGGAAGGAAAAGGAATCACTGGCGAAGAGCTTGGTGAGATTTATTCTTCTTGGGCTTCTAAATATCCAATCCTTAGTATCGAAGATGCTTTTGCTGAGGATGACTGGGCCTCTTGGACAAGCTTCATGAGTAAAAAAGGCGATAGCCTGCAATTGGTTGGAGATGATTTATTTGTAACCAATCCTAAGCGAATTGCAAAAGGCATCGAGGAAAAAGCGGCCAACGCTTTACTTGTTAAGGTAAATCAAATCGGGTCTTTAACTGAAACTATGGCAGCAATGGATATGTGTCATAAGGCAGGGATGAACACTGTGATGTCGCATCGTTCTGGTGAGACCGAAGATGTTACTATTGCAGATTTAGCGGTAGGATTAGGTGCAAGCCAAATTAAAACAGGTAGCTTGTGTCGTGGTGAGCGTACGGCGAAATACAACCAACTTCTTCGCATCGAAGAGATTCTTGGCTCTAAAGCTAAGTATGTTGGAAAGTCTTGTTTCTAAAGCTTAGATTTTAAAAACTAAAAAAATTAAAGAAGCCTCCATTGTTAGTTCATTGGAGGTTTTTTAGTTTTAAATTTTAAAATTAAAATACCAATCTTAAGATGGCTTACTTGAGTTTTTACATATAGTTTGGTTATATTCTTTTAGTTGAATCAACATATCAAGAATTCGTTTTTTAGTCCTTTGAACCATATATTTAGGTTGTTTTTGGTTATCAAGATCTACATTGTTAGAAATAAATATTTTTACTAAGTAAAAAACAAATAGCTGAATACTAATTCCTGCCCCTAATGAATAATTAAAAAGAACTGATGAGTCATAAGAAACTATTTCGCCAAGATATACTATCGTTGCAGCGAGTGCTTGAAACATTCCTATCTGTTTTAGGTTGGGTTTAGAGAATAAGTTTGCAACTTTAAGTAAAAAAGGCGAGTTTTTCTCCTTGATAGGCTCAAAGATATTGGGAAAGTTATTTTTTTCTAAAGTTCGATAAGCTAGCCCATCTAAGAATACATTATTTTGGTGAAGCTGATATTTTTTTAGTCGTGCTGATAGGAATTGAATGATGAGCCTTACTATTTCTGGCTGGATTTTTCTATCATAATTCGTATACATGGCTGTAATGATAGATATGTTCTCTAGGAATTTTTGAGTGTCTGCTTCGATCAATTTTAAAAGATCATTTCTATATTCCTCTGTAACATTTAGGTCGTTTGATTCGGTGTAGACTGCATAGAGTTCCTGAGCATTTAGAAAGGAGTTTACTGCCTTCTCTGCGTGTTTTATGAATAATTTCATCGGAGCACTCGGTTGTTTAAAGGTATCACTGTTTCGTTCTAGAAAGCTTTTGAATTCTCCGTCGGCAGCATAACTGAAGACAGGAGAAAGTAGAGAGAAAAGCAAAGAGATAATAAAACAAACTTTAATCATAGTTACATTTTATCACTATCTTGTTGAATTTCAGATTCGTTTATTGGTCCTAGGTAAAATATTTACGCCTGCTAAAATGTGGGTTCTTTCTCAAAAAAGTGAC
>DJMA01000020.1 GCA_002436415.1 Bdellovibrionaceae bacterium UBA6502
CCGGAAACGTGTCTGAGAAAAACACTTTTGTTTCAGAAGGCCGGCTCATTCGAAGAACTAAACCGAGGAGTAAAACCAAAAAAAACAAACCAAAGCCGAAGGCCAAAAACCCGTCTAAGAAAAACACCTTTGTCTCAGAAGGCCGGCTCATTCGAAGATCAAAACCGAGGAGTACCCCCAAAAAACTAGACCCAAAAAAACAAAATCCCAAGAACAGAAGACCTCACCAGAAAAATTCTCTATAATCTCTGTAATATCTTAGCAAAAACAAACACCTATGTCTGACTTAGAGAGAAACACCTAAGGGGGAAAATTGAAAAAGTCCAAAATACTACTTCTGGGAATTATCGCGGTCTTGATCGCTTGTTTTTTCTACTACGACCTTGGCAGCTATCTTAGCCTAGAGAGCTTAAAAGAAAGCAAAGGCCAGCTAGATGCATACTACCAGCAAAATCAAATCTTAAGCATTGCTGGTTATATGCTGATTTACATCTTAGCAACTGCCTTAAGCCTACCTGGTGCAACCATATTAACTCTTGCTGGTGGGGCTGTGTTTGGACTAGGCCTTGGGCTTTTAATTGTTAGTTTCTCAAGTAGTATTGGTGCCACCTGCGCTTTCCTAGCCTCTAGATACATTCTTCGAGATAGCATTGAGGCAAAATACAAAAAACAATTTGATAAAATCAATGAAGGCGTTCAAAGAGACGGCGCTTTTTACTTATTTAGTTTACGACTTATCCCTGTTGTACCATTTTTTATAATCAATCTTTTGATGGGCTTAACTAAAATGAAAGCATTTACATTCTACTGGGTCAGCCAGTTAGGAATGTTGGCTGGTACAGCGGTTTATGTAAACGCTGGTGAGAAAATCGCAGAAATCAACAGCCTAAAAGACATTGTTTCATTTGACGTGTTAATCTCCTTCGTTTTACTGGGGATTTTCCCTCTTATCGCCAAAAAAATAGTTAGCATCGTTCAAGCAAGAAAGGTCTACAAAAACTTTAAAAAACCAAAAAGCTTCGATTATAACATAGTGGCAATTGGTGCTGGAGCAGGTGGATTGATCACTAGCTATATCGCCGCTGCTGTAAAGGCAAAAGTAGCCTTGATTGAAAAACACAAAATGGGTGGTGATTGCTTAAACACAGGTTGTGTTCCTTCAAAAGCCATCATTCGCTCTGGTAAAATAAGAAAACTAGCAAAAGATGCTGCTACTTATGGTTTGAAACCAGCTGAGCTAGATTTTGATTTTCCTGATGTGATGAACAGAGTTCACAAAATTATTGGTGCCATTGAACCCCATGATTCGGTTGAAAGATACGAAGGATTAGGTGTTAATTGCTTTACAGGTGAGGCAAAGATCCTTTCTCCCTGGGAAGTTGAGGTAAATGGTAAAGTACTTAGCGCAAAAAATATTGTAATTGCCACAGGTGGCTCCCCTCTTGTCCCTCAGTTTACTGGCATAGATGAAGTTCGCTCTGATATTTTAACTAGCGAGAATCTATGGGACATCAAAGTACTTCCCAAGAAACTTGTTGTATTAGGAGCTGGCCCTATTGGCAGTGAAATGGCTCAAGCCTTTTCAAGACTAGGTTCAGAGGTCACCATTGTCGATATGGCTGATCGCCTACTCGCTCGAGAAGACGAAGATGCTTCTGAAATCGTGAAGGAAGCTTTTATAAAAGACGGAGTCCAATTAAAATTAAATAGTAAAATTTCTTCTTTCCACAAAAAAGATTCCACTAATTACCTTGTGGTGGAAACGACCGATGGCAAACAAGAAATTCCTTTTGATAAATGCATTTGTGCTTTGGGCAGAAAAGCCAACACCAAAGGCTTTGGCGCCGAAGAACTTGGGATTGAGCTAAATGATAATGGCACCATCAAAACCAACGAAAAACTACAAACAAACTTTCCAAACATTTATGCTGTTGGAGATGTAGCTGGGCCTTACCAATTTACTCACACAGCATCCCATATGGCATGGTATGCTTCTGTGAACGCTCTATTTTTTAATCGCTTTAAAGTCGATTATAGCGTGGTTCCTTGGGCCACATTTGTTGACCCAGAGGTTGCCCGTGTAGGTTTAAGTGAAGCAGAGGCAAAAGAAAAAGACATTGCTTATGAGGTTTACAAATACGACTTAGAGGATTCAGATCGAGCCATCGCTGATAGCGCCAACAAAGGCTTTGTAAAGGTTCTTCTGGCACCCGGAAAAGATAAAATCCTAGGCGCCACAATTGTCGCGAGCAATGCCAGTGACTTAATTGCCGAATTTACCTTAGCCATGAAGCATGGCTTAGGATTAAATAAAATCATGGGAACCATGCATCTCTACCCTAGCATGATGGAAGCCAACAAATCTGTGGCTGGAGTTTGGAAAAATGCCACCAAGCCAGAATGGATTATGCCATACCTCCAAAAGTTCCACGCATGGCGTAGGTAAGCCAATAAAGACTGGAAAGCTTCTAGCTATAAGTATTTTCACTAAAAGAGCGCCACACTGGCTGCTCTTTTTTTTTGCTAGTCTATGTCTGTAAAAACAGTCTTATATTAAAATACTAGGCATAGACTCTAGGCTGAAAAAAAACCAAAACATGCTCACCGAAAAAAGCCTCCCATATGCCTTCAGATTGCTTTGTCACTACTTCTTAATATACTTAAAGTGTTACTATATACTTTGTGGAAGTTTTTTATCTAAAAGAGATAACAGGCTTAAAAGCCCTGGGTTCTTTCTCAAAAAAGT
>DJMA01000013.1:0-1572 GCA_002436415.1 Bdellovibrionaceae bacterium UBA6502
AGGCCGGCTCATTCGAAGACCTAAGCCGAGGAGTAAGCGAAAAAAGTCAAAAAAAAACCAAAGCCGAAAGCCAAAAACCTATCTAAGAAAAACACCTCAATGCCAGGAACCCAACTCATTTAAAACCCTAAACCGAAGCCTAAGCCCCCAATTAAAACCAACAAAGCCTATACAATCCTATAATTCCTACACCCAGTCATAAATCCTCTTTATACTTCCCCCAAATTTTACTATTTTAAGCTTCGAGAAGATGGAGATAAAAATGAAACAGGTTCTTTTCCCAATGACACCACAATTTGAAGCATACTTGGATTTTAACAACGAAAAATTCACTGCAAGTGCTTGGCAAAAACAAGAGGATTTAGCGACTCTTGAAAGACGCAGAACAAATCTTCGCCAAACTTTCAAATTCATTCGTCGAAAGTTCGGCCGCCGCAGAATCATCGAGTCAATGCACTAAACACCAGCTAAAAGATAATTCTATAAATGGGCTTCTAGTTTTAGGAGCCTTTTTTAATGAGCAAAAAGTAAAACTGTAAAATACTTTTACAAAAGCCTAGTAAGCAAATTTTGATGATTTAGTAGATCCCCTAATCATCTCTGATTATATCTAATAATTAGGTAAAAACTCACCAGCTCCCTTATTATAACTACAACTTAGTAGAGTTGCCTTTAGGTTGACGCTAGCTTTAACTCAAAAGCCCTGCACAAGTCCCTCCCCAACGACTAAGACTTAGCCCCCAACCAAGGATTTTAAAGTGGATAATTTTTTAACCGCGTTTTTACCAATGTTCATAGCGATTGACGTTGTTGGAATTTTACCAACCTTTTTGAACATGACCGATGGAACTGCCGTAGAGGAAAGACGTAAAATCGTTCTTCAAGCGATTCTTACAGCCTTTTGTGTGGGAGTCTTGTTTGTATTTACTGGTCAGTATTTATTTAACTTTTTAGGAATTACTATGGCTGACTTTAAAGTTGCCGGTGGTATTTTACTTTTTCTATTCAGTGTTAAAGATTTAACTTCAGGAGAAATGGAACGTCGACAAATCAAAGACCCGCACTTAGGAATCGTTCCAATAGGGATGCCTCTAATAGCTGGTCCAGGAGTTTTAACAAGTATGTTATTGCTGTCCCCTTCCTTGGGAGAAGGAATGGTATTAAGTGCTTTCATCATTAATATTTTGATCGTGCTGGCAGTGTTTTGGTATTCAAATTTTATCATCAAAGTAATTGGCGAGGCAGCAGCTAAGGCGACCGGCAAATTATTTGCCATCTTTTTAGGTGCAATTGGTGTGATGATGATCCGTAGTGGTATTTTTGAATATTTTAATTTGGTAGTTCAATAGTATTTCCCTACCCCCCTTTCAACGAACTACCAAATCCCCCGAGCCAGGAACACCAGTTCCTGGCTCATTTACTTCCCCCCCCCCAAAAAAACAAAAGCACCTTTGGCAAAAGCCTCAAACAGCCAACAGCGGCAAAGCCGCCTCCTTCTCCCGCGCCAGCAAAAATAAAAATAGACGACGAGATTTAGGTAAAAAGAAGTGAGAAAGAGGCCGTATGAAACAA
>DJMA01000013.1:1959-21992 GCA_002436415.1 Bdellovibrionaceae bacterium UBA6502
AATGACCGGAAACGTGTCTGAGAAGAATACTTTTGTTTCAGAAGGCCGGCTCATTCGAAGACCTAAACCGAGGAGTCACGCCAAAATATCAAAAAAGAACCCTAAGCCGAAGGCCAAAAACGTGTATGAGATAAATACTTTAATTTCAGAAGACCTACTCCTTCAAAGAAAAAAACCAAGAAGCAGAAAAACTAATAAACCCCTTTAATATAAACATAAGGTCTCTTTCGAAGCTCCCTATTCAACTCCCCCTGCATAAGATCCCGAACCTCAGTTGCAATCTCATGTACTAGCTGAGTATCATTAGCAGCTTCGGGCGCATGAGGAAGATAGATTGGCTCTAAAAACTTAATTTTCCACTTTGCAGGAAGTGGAATAATGTTCACCGGCAAAGGCAAAACCACACCTCTTAAAAACTTACTAAACTTCAATTTTTTGAGGTTAATATGAGTCTCTTCTGCACCAATTACAATCGTTGGAATGATTGGTACTTGATGCTGTAAAGCCATTCGAACAAAACCACGCTTAAAAGACTGCAACTGATAGGCATCAGCGCTAGGCTTAAAGTTTCCATGCTCTCCTTCTGGAAACAATGTCATTAACTCACCATCTTCTAAAATTTGATTACCATTGTCTTTGGTAGCTTCGTAAAAGCCAAGTTTGTTTGCTGGAACACTAACTTTGTCATTTAAAAACCAAAGGTGATGAGTCATAACTCTGGTTGTTCTTTTTAAAGAGCGGTTAATTTCGTAACCAAGAAGTACGGCATCAAAACCAGAAAAACCCGAATGGTTTGGCAAAATAATCCCCGCTCCTTTTTTGGGAACGTTCTCAATACCTTCCACTTCCATTCGTAAATATTTTTTTATAATTTCTAGTATAAAATGTGGCATTACTCGGTAGATCAAAACATCTTTAGGCAGCTCATTGAGCTTAAAAATTTTCTCTTTGCCTTTTTCGAAAAAATTGACCATTTCTTGAGCCCCTTACTCGGTATTAGATTAAATACGACCACAAGTTTAATTAGCTTAGGCAAAACTTTAAATAAAAAAGCGTCTAAGTAGCAAGCTGCCACTTGAATTTGTAAAAAAGACCAGGGACAATGGTCACGACTTTAAAGATTTCACAAATAAGAGAGGCTTTCATGGGCACTTACATACTAGCGATCGATCAAGGCACAACAGGAACTACCGCTTTGTTTGTTGACGAAAAAGGACAGATTCGCGCTAAGGTTAATCGCGAGTTTTCACAACATTTCCCTAAACCTGGTTGGGTAGAACACAACTTAGAAGAAATTTGGAGCTCCGTGGAAGAAAGCGTTGGTGACTTGTGTCAGGTAATGATTCGAGATGGTGAAAAAGACATTCTCAAAAAAATTAAGTGCATTGGAATCACAAATCAACGAGAGACTGTAGGGATTTGGTCACGAAGCTCGCACAGAGCATTTAACAATGCCATTGTATGGCAGTGTCGAAGAACGACTGATTTTTGTAAGAAGCATAAAAAAGAAGAAACTTGGATCCGAAGAAAAACAGGCCTAGTTTTAGACCCATACTTTAGCGCATCAAAAATTCATTGGCTCTTAAATAACTCTGTCGGAGCAAAACCTGCAGTCAAAGCCAAAGATTTGGTAGCCGGAACCATGGACAGTTTTTTAGTTTGGCGTCTCACCGATGGTGGCAGTCATGTAACTGATGTATCAAATGCCTCACGTACTATGCTAATGGATTTAAAAAGCTGTAAATGGGATAAAAAGCTTTTAGACTTTTTTAAAGTTCCAGAAGAAATTTTACCGAGAATTTCTAGCTCCAGCGAAATTTACGGCTACACTTCTGGCTTAAACTTTCTACCTGATGGCATTCCTATTTCCGGGATGGCTGGTGATCAACAAGCAGCTCTATTTGGCCAAGCATGTTTTAAGCTTGGTGAAGCAAAATGCACTTATGGGACTGGAAGTTTTTTATTGATGAACACCGGTAAAGAAATGGTACGCTCAAAAGCAGGTTTACTCACAACTGTGGCATGGCAGTTAGCCAAAGACAAAGAACCAACCTATGCGTTGGAAGGCAGTGCTTTTATTTGTGGTGCCGCTGTTCAATGGTTAAGAGATCAATTAAAAATTGTAAATTCGGCCGAAGAGATTGAAGGTCTTGCTAAAACCGTCGAGAGCACTGATGGCGTACATTTTGTTCCTGCTTTTACCGGCTTGGGCGCACCTTATTGGAACCCAGATGCAAGGGGCTGCATTACGGGCTTAACTCGAGGCACGAACAGAGGCCATATTGCCAGGGCTTGCCTAGAAGGAATGGCCCAACAAAATGTTGATCTTTTACTGGCCATGGAAAAAGACTTAAAAAAGAAAATGCGATCATTAAAAGTAGATGGTGGCGCTAGTAAAAATGATCTCCTTTTACAAATGCAGTCAAACTTTTTAGGGAGCACAGTGATCCGTCCTACTCAAGTAGAAACCACTGCCCTCGGCGCTGCTTTCCTTGCTGGTTTAGGCGCTGGCGTTTGGAAATCGAAAAAAGAGATCAAGGAAATTTGGTTAAAAGATCAAGAATTTAAATCTAAAATTTCTGTGAAACAAAGAGCTGAAAAAAGAAGAGATTGGAATAAAGCCGTAAAATCTAGTTTTTAGGGTTCTGCGGCGTTATCATTACCTATTGCGTTTACGATATTTTGCCATACTTGAATTACAAGACCTGGCTCATCCGTACTTCGACTCACTAAAGCCGTAACGATCAAGGTAGCCACCGTTACGGCAGCAACAACCATCAAAACATACTCAACAGCCAATTGACCTTTTTGACCAAGGAGTGTGCCTTTAAGAAAGGACTTTTGGTTTCTTCGATTTGTTATAACTATCTTTTCTTGACCCATTAGTGTCTTAATTTTACTCTCTTCTGATGAATAAAATCAAGTTTATCCAGTTTTTAGTCGCTATCCTAGTAGGTTACCTTATTTTTAAATCCACAGAAGGCGTTCAAGAGCCTGTAGAGCAGGAATCACAAATAGTAAACTCCATGCCTTTAATGGACCCAGCTGGACGTAAGGTCTCTGACCTTAGTGAGTTAAAAGGGAAAGTGGTCTTAGTTAGCTTTTGGGCCACTTGGTGTGAACCTTGCAAAAAGGAAATTCCCGAACTAGTAAAACTAAAAGAACTATTTCCCGGAGATGAATTCGAGATTTTATTAATCAACGAAGATGAGGCTGAAAAAGGCAAGCAAGATTTGGTGCTAGAATTTTTCGATTCCTTGAAGGTCGACCCAGAGAACTTTCTTCTCTATTTCGATAAAGACTTTAAAAACGCAGAACTCTTTTCTGTGGAAGTCTTACCCACTAGCATTTTACTCGATCAGGATCGTAGACAAATTTTTAGTGCTCAAGGTTATATAGATTGGTTGGATGAAAAAAGAATTGCTGAAATAAAATCTTTATTTGGGAATTAATAATAACAGAGAGTTTCGGTCCTTGTTATATTCATCCCCTCAATTTTTAGACTATTTCTCCACCAAGCTAGCTGGCTTTGAATAAATCATCTTACCACCACGAAGGGTTCTATACACATCGTGGTGCCCAACAGAGTAAAATAAATCTTTCCAGCTCATGTCTAAAACGCAAAGATCAGCCTGCTTACCTACTTCGATGCTTCCAAGCTTGGATTGCATTCCCAGTGCGTGAGCGGCGTTAAAAGTGTAGGCACAAATTGTTTCCGCTAAGGACATTTTCATTTTTAAGCGAGCTAACATACCAACAAAACTCAAATCCTGTGTTGGTGATGTACCAGGGTTAAAATCAGTTGCTAAGGCTACCCTTGCACCCTCATCAATCAATTCTCTCGCCTTTGGGTATGGCGCGTGAATGTAAATATCGGCCGTCGGAAGAAGAACTGAAGTGGTATCTGAGTTAGCAATGATTTTTCGATCTGCTGCTGTTAGCTCAATGGCATGTTCAATACTTTGCGCATTGTTTTTTGCTGCAAATTTACAAGCACCAGTTCGAGTAAGTTGATCCCCATGTACACAAATTTGTAAACCAAAATGCCTCGCTCTCTCTATCAAATGAGAAGCGTCCTCTAAATCGAAGTACCCATTGTCTACAAAAATGTCTACACGATCACATAATTTTTTAGAAACCAAATCTGGTAAATCACGATGTAGAATCTGATCCATATAAAGTTTCTTACCCTGCTTAGCTTTATACTCAGGAGGAATGGCATGAGCCCCTAAATAGGTTTTTAAAATTCTAGCTTTTTTTAACTGAGAAGCTACTCGTAACATTTTCTCTTCAGAGGCTTTTTTTAAACCATAACCACTTTTCACTTCGACGGTGGAAACCCCTTGTGCTACAAAACGATTTATTCTTCTTTGAGCACTATCAAGTAGATCTTGTTCACTAGCGTTTCTAGTGGCTTTTACTGTGGATAAAATGCCACCACCTTTGGCGGCGATCTCTTGGTAAGATACACCGGTATTTCGCATTTCAAATTCTTGCGATCGATCACCTGCAAAAACACTATGAGTGTGGCATTCTATAAATGCTGGGATTACTTCTCTCTTATCCCAGTCGATTTTTTTCCCATCGTGAAACTCCTTTGGCAAACGCTCCCATTTTCCTAACCATAAAATCACACCACGATCATCCACTACAATCGTGTTATTCTTCGTCCAAGATAAGTCTTTCTCATCCACTCGACGTCCTGACTTGGCTGCAGCTGCTTTTAAAGTTAATATTCCACCGATGTTCGTAAAAATCTTTCTACTCATATTCTCCCTTTTTTTAGACGCCTCATTATACTAGAGGGATGGTTCACTCGCAAAGACTTTGCCTGTCTAAATAGCGCGCAGTTTGATATAATGCTTTGCTTTTTATTTCGAATTACTTTGCTAAAAATTTGTACGCTAGATAAAATTAGCTAAATTTCTCTAGGAGTTTTTATGGAACTTTTTACTGACGTCCACATTTGGCAAGTTTTTGTTGTTATTGGTTTGATCCTAGCCATTTCAGAAATTTTCATTCCTGGTTTTGTAATGCTACCACTTGGTTTGGGCTTTTTGATTGCTAGTGCCTTTGTAGAGTTCACTGATAGCTATGCTATGCGATTTCTTATATTGGCTGCCAGTGAGCTAATTGTTCTTGGTATTTTTATGAAGTACGTTCGCCCTAGATTTGTAGGAAAAGAGACTTATAAAAGTAACGCCGATTCAATGATTGGAAAAACAGCTTCGGTCATTCAAGAGATTAATCCTGAAAATCCCGGTTACGTAAAATTATATGGTGATGAATGGAAAGCCATCAGCAAAGATGATTCAAGCATTGCCATTGGGAAAAAAGTAGAGATTTTAGAAATCGACGGCATTAAAGTTATTGTTAAAGAAATTAAACATTAAAATATTTAGGAGTTAAAAATGGAATTTAGTACGATTGTCGGTGGAATCATTGCATTTGCAGTGTTCTTTTTTATCACTCAAGGATTCAAAGTTGTTCAGCAGTCACAATGTGTGATCATTGAAAGACTTGGTTCTTACCAAAAAACTTTAACCAATGGTTTTAACATCATCATTCCTTTCATCGATAAACCTTTGCAGGTATATTGGATTTCAAATGGCAATATTTTCCTGGAAAATAGAATCGATATGAGAGAGACCGTTCTTGATGTTCCAGAACAGTCTGTGATCACCAAGGATAATGTTTCTATCAGTATTGATGCCATCATGTATGTGCAAATCATTGATCCGATCAAAGCTGCCTATGAGATTTCTAACCTTCCACTATCCATAGCTCAACTAGCACAAACCTCATTAAGAAATGTGATTGGTGAAATGGATCTAGACGAAACCCTTACCTCTCGAGATGTGATTAACTCAAAGTTAAAAACCATTTTAGATGAAGCCACTGACAAATGGGGAACCAAAGTAAACCGTGTGGAACTTAAAAACATTACGCCTCCTGCAGATATTCAGAATGCCATGGAAAAACAAATGCAGGCTGAGCGAGAAAGAAGAGCCAAGGTTCTTGAAGCTGAAGGAGACAAACAAGCTCGTATCGCTATCTCTGAAGGTATGAAGCAGGAGCAAATCAATCTTGCCGATGGTGATAAAGAATCACAAATCAGAAAAGCCCACGGTGAGGCTGAAGCGATTCGTGAATTAGCACAAGCTAAGAAAGAAGCCATCCAACAAATTAAAGAACAGATTAACAATGAAGACATGGCTGTTAAATACCTAATTTCCACAGCCTACATTCAAGAGTTTGGAAAATTCGTAAGCAAGGATGGAGATAAGGTTTTTGTACCATATGAGTCCTCCACGGCACTTGGAAGTATCGGTACTATTAAAGAGATTCTCTCAAACAATTAATCCCAGGCAGCCTTGAGCTGTCTTTTTTCTTTGTCTGCAAATAAATATCGCGTCAAAGCCCTATTTTCTTAATTTAATTTTATTTAGTCTTTTCCATTCCTAAAAGAAACCGATAAACTTTTTCCGAGTATCGAATCATCTTTTAGGAGTTTGTTTATCTTTAAAACTATTTTTCCAATATTTTTTGCTCTACTCAATGCAGCTCTCGCTAATGCAGAAGAGGTTTACTACCCTAGCTTTCCTCCTGGGATCAACAAACATTTCACTGATATAATTGAGCTTGCGATCAAAAACTCAAAAATAGAACATTCCTTCACAGCCAAAGCCTTGCCATATAAACTTCCATCAGCTCAGAGGACTTTTAGACACTTTGAAGAAAAAAAAATGGATATCCTTTGGAGCAGTTGCGATATTGATTTCGAAAAAAAATATCTACCAATCTATTTCCCTCTAGCTAAAGGAGTTCTTAGCTATAGACTGGCTCTAGTTCATAAAAAGGCTATGGTAAAAGTTAAGTCAGTAAAAGACTTAGAAGATCTTAAATATTTAAAAATTGGACAAGGTATCGGTTGGCCAGATATTCTCGTCTATGAAAACCACGGAATCAAAATCATTCAGGCTAATATTCCAGGTCTCATAAAAATGTTGGAAGAAAACCGAATTGACATGATTCCACTAGGGATCGGCGAAATTAAAAACATAAAAAAGCATTTTACAAAATCAAAGGACATAGAAATATACAAAGATTTAATCCTCTATTATCCTTGGCCAATGATTTTTTACGTTCATCGAGACAATCCATTTTTAGCCAAAGTCATTCAATCAGGGCTCAATGAAATTAAAAAAAATACTCTGCTTGAAAAAAGTTTTGCAGAAAATTTTGATAAAGGAAGAGAGCTACTCTCAAGTTCGGCAGTTAAAATAAAATTAGAAAATAAAAAAATCTGTAAAATGTTTCCAAAGGAGAAGTCCGAACTCTGGATTGAAGAGATTGAATGAGCTACCACACACTTACACGATTACCTAGAATATAAGTATAATAAAAAAGGCCCTTTCGGGCCTTTCAATTAATCTAGCATTGGAATTTTAACGCCTCTCTCTTTGGCGACTTCTTTAGCCTCACCATAACCAGCATCAACATGTCTCATCACACCAAGACCTGGATCGTTGCTCAGCACTCTAGATAACCTCTTGCTCGCTTCATCAGAGCCATCAGCTAAAATCACCTGACCTGCATGTAAACTATAACCCATACCAACTCCTCCACCATGGTGAAAACTCACCCAGGTAGAACCACCGGCGGTGTTAGCTAGAGCATTTAATATAGGCCAATCAGCCACGGCATCACTACCATCTTTCATAGCCTCCGTTTCACGGTTCGGAGACGCAACACTTCCGCAATCTAAATGATCCCTACCAATTACTATTGGCGCTTTTACTTTTCCTTGCGCAACCAGTTCGTTAAACTTTAAACCGGCCTTTTCTCGTTCTCCATATTCTAACCAACAAATCCTAGCTGGAAGACCTTGATATTCAATTCTCTCCTCTGCCATATCTAACCACTTTAGTAGATCTTTCTTGTGGGGAAACAATTCTCTCAAGGCATCGTCAGTTACTTTAATATCTTCAGGATCACCACTTAGAGCCACCCAACGAAATGGACCACTACCCTTACAAAATAAAGGTCGAATAAATTCTGGAACAAACCCAGGAATTTTAAAAGCATCTTCACAACCGCCTTTCACGGCCATGGCTCGAATGTTATTTCCATAGTCAAAAGTAATTGCGCCCTTCTTTTGCATAGCCAACATACCATCTACATGTTTCGCCATAGATGCAATTGATCTTTTCTCATATTCTCCAGGATTTGCTTCCCTTAGATCATCTGCTTCTGACAAACTCATGCCAGCCGGAATGTAACCTACTAGAGGATCGTGAGCAGAGGTTTGGTCTGTTAGAATGTCTGGTTGGAAACCGAGATCAATCATTTGATGAATGGCTTCTGCCATATTAGCACAAAGAGCAATGGATTTAGCTTCGCCTTTGGCTGCGTAAGCCTTTACTCTCTCGATGGCATCTTCAAGGCTTTCAGCTTGCTCATCAACATATTTCGTATCTAATCGCTTTTGAATTCTTTCTTGATCGACCTCAACCGCAAGTACACAAGCCCCAGCAAAAACTCCCGCTAGAGGTTGAGCTCCGCCCATTCCTCCAAGTCCAGCTGTTACAATAATTTTACCTGTCAAATCTCCATTGAAGTGTTGTCGTCCACACTCAACAAAGGACTCATAGGTTCCTTGAATGATGCCTTGAGTACCAATATAGATCCAAGAGCCTGCAGTCATTTGACCATACATCATTAGACCTTTTTTCTCTAACTCATTGAAGTGTTCCCAGTTTGCCCAGTTGCCAACCAAATTGGAGTTTGCAATCAAAACCCTAGGTGCATCAGGATGAGTTTTAATGATACCTACTGGTTTCCCTGACTGCACTAGTAAACTTTCATCTAACTCCAAATCTTTTAGACTCGCTAAAATCTGATCATAACATTCCCAGTTTCTTGCGGCTTTTCCTTTACCACCATAAACGATCAATTGATCTGGTAATTCTGCGTTTTCAGGATCTAAGTTATTTTGAATCATTCGATAAGCAGCTTCAGCTTGCCAGTTTTTACAATTTAATTTTGTTCCCGTCGGAGCTTTAATGGTTCTCTTTAACATTCTAGTTCCCCTATTTTTGAAGTTACTGCTTTTATCAAAGTACCGTCTTTGATCATTTCTTTAATCACCTCTACATCTTTAGCAAAGATTCGGTCTGTCTCTGCAAAAGGCACCTTTTCTCTTACAGCATCGTACAAAGCTTTTACCCCTGCAGTAGGCTTTAAAGGCTTCACTAAGTCCAAAGCCTGACAGGCACAAAGTATTTCCATAGCACAAACGGCTTGCGCGTTTTTAACAATGTTTCCGAGCTTTCTAGCTGCGATTGTACCCATAGATACATGATCTTCTTTATCTGCACTCGTTGGAATGGAATCCACAGATGCCGGATGAGATAAAATTTTATTCTCACTTACCAATGCAGCCGCAGCAACTTGAACAATCATCATCCCTGAGTTTAGTCCACCCTTAGGTGCTAAGAAAGCTGGTAAACCGCTCATTGCTGGATTGATTAATTTTTCAATTCGACACTCACTAATACTTGTCATCGCTGCCATGGCGATACACAAATAGTCCAATGCAAAGGCAACAGGTTCGCCATGAAAATTTCCGCAGCTTAATATTTTACCTTCCTTAGGAAACACCAAAGGATTATCAGTTGAAGAATTTGCTTCAATTTCTAAGGTTTCTAAAGTTCTGCCAATGGCATCTTTGGCCGCGCCATGAACAGCTGGCATACAACGTAGGGAGTAAGCATCTTGGACTCTTCCACAGTCACGGTGACTTTCACTTATCTCTGAGGAATCCCCTAAAATCTTCAAAAGATTTCTCGCTGTTTTTGCCTCCCCAGGATGTCGCCTTGTTGCCGGAATCAATGGATCAAAAGCAGATCGTGAACCCATTAGCGATTCTAAGGTTGCAGCTCCAACAATATCCACCAACCAAGCCAGGTCTCTGGATTTATATACATTTAATAAGCCAACAGCCGTCATTACCTGGCAGCCATTGATTAAAGATAGACCTTCTTTTGCTTTTAAGACTAGGGGCTCAATGTTTTTATCTTTTAAAACATCTGCAACCTCTACGGCCTTATCATCTTGCCAAACCTCACCTTCACCAATTAAGGCCAGTGCCAAATGAGAAAGTGGCGCTAAATCTCCAGAAGCTCCTACACTACCTTGCTGTGGAATCACTGGGATAATATCGTTATTTAAAAACTCTAAGATTTTTTCAATCACACAAAGGCGAATTCCCGAATGACCAGTAGCTAAAGCATTGGCTCTAAGAAGCATGATGGCTCTGGATTCTTCTTTTGTGAATGGATCACCCACACCTGCACAATGGGAACGAATCAAATTAAACTGTAACTCTTCGATTTCTTCATCAGAAATTCTTACCGAACTAAAGGCACCAAAACCGGTGTTCACACCGTAAATTGCTTCGCCTGATTTTAACCTTGATTCAATATAATCACGACTTTCTTTCAACTTCTCTTTCGCAAGATCACCAAGCTCAACTTTCTCTTCCCTCATTGCAACATTCCAAACCTGTTGCAAATCTAAATCTTTCCCCTCTAATCGCATGGGCCGCCCCTCTCTAGAAATATTATGTTAAACAAGTGTATTTTCGTGCTATGAATTTAAAGTATGAGCTAAATGCTGCCAAGAAAAACCCATCATAAAAAAAGAAATCCCATAAATTTTAAGTGCTTTGCTAGGCGCGACATAATCCATTTAAAGGCTTTTCTTCATTTGCTTCTGTTTCCAGCAAGTTTTTTCAATACTTTGAATGTAAAGCATGTTCAAAAGCCAGCATTAAATCCAAAGCTTTTATAAATTTTTAAGAATCTACACATTTACTGCAAATTCACAAAAATACTATTTTCCAGCTTCTATGTAGGATGAGTTCATAGATTTTAGAAACTTAAACACATGGAGGAAACTAATGATCAATGGTTCAGGAACAGACGAACTAAGAAAACAATCCAATCATATGGAAACAATTCGCAAAGAGGCCCTTGCTGGAATGGGTGAAATCCTCGAGGAAGGTAAAAGTAAAATCAGTGACCTAAGTAGTAGTGTTGGCGAAGAAGTCACAGCTACAAAAATTAAAGCTGAAAAAAGAATTCAAGCAAAACCCCTGCAATACGTAGCTGGAGCTACTTTGGGTGGTTTGGTTCTAGGTTATCTTTTAGGTAAAAAGAGGTAATCCATGAAACCAGTCCTTGAGCTAATCATAGACCTAGGTTTTCGTAAAGTGGAGGACCTAGCTAGTAATATCACAAAAGATATTCAACAAAGTCTAAACGAAAGTTTTCGCATGTTGACCGCTCTAAATTTTTTGGCCTTAGTCATGGCGATTTCTTTCGTAGCTCTTGTGGCAAGCCTGTACCACTGGGTATTGAGTGCAAATGCCATTGTTGTTGGCCCGATTCAATGGCTCCTACTTTCGGTTTTCATTATAGTAATTTCGGCAATAACATTCTTAGCCATCGATAGAAAGTTAGGAAACTTTAAAAGAGAACAAATGAAACAAAACGAACAATGGGTTGAAATTGGAAGTCTAGCTCTAAGCTTTGTTAAGGACTTTTATGACAAACAAAAACTCGAAGAAGAAATTTATCTACTAAGACAAGAGCTTGAAAAAACTAAGCAACATGATTTTCAAACTAGGTACAAAGAAACAACACCAACGAATTTACATCTATAAACCTATACAAGGAGAACTATATGATTAAGCATATGATTTTATTTTTATTGGCAAGCCCTTTACTACTAGCTTCAGACTTAACCCCTGAAGTACAAAAAGTAACCTTAAAAGAAAACTATAAACCACACATTGGAATACTAAGTGGCTTCACAGAACCAGAAGGAAATCTTGATGCTCACGGTAGTTTGGTCGTCGAAACCGCTCTTCAACCAGTAATCCCGTTTTCCGCTGGACTACAATTTATGCTTTCAGAAATGGATGGAGAAAATGAATCTAAAGTAGAAAGATTCGGTCTACTTGCATCAGCAAGTTACAATTTTGGAGGCTCTACCCCAATCATCAGACACAGTTATTTAATGCTTAGTAGTGGTGCTATATTAGACAAACTCGAAGGCGATGATCAATTCGCTCTAGGGATCATGCCCGCTGTAGGTTTTGACCAACCCATCAAAGCTTGGTCAGAGTCAGAAATGACTTTAGGTTTAAGAGCGAGTTACTTATTTGTAACCGATGCAAGACCTGACGAATTAGCTCTAAGAGCCGCTGTGAAATATTGGTACTAATTAAAAATTTTTATACTAACACGCGCCTGGCTTCTCCTTTAGGGAGAGGCCTTTTTTTTAAAAAAAATATGCCGGCTTCCTTACCGGCAAAATATCTTCCATGTAGGCTCGAGTGTTATTCATGCAATGAAAAATCATTACAATTGGTTCTTTAATTAAACTTTGTCATATCGTAACAATGAGGAACTAAACGCTCTTCCTGAGCGATAGCCTCGGTAGACCCTATCCTTGGGTACGATCACTTCCTTGCGATCAAGATCTAGGTTTAAGTTTCCTAAATCTGTAGGTCGATCAATTGCAAAATTTGGTCTTTCATGCCCTGAAAGAAGATCCTTTAAACGCAGTTTCGCAATTGCCTTTAATGTCTTTTTATTTCTCACACTACATTCGTAATTCTCCGCCTGATTCACACGAAGCTTAAAATTTCCGTTCCCTTGAATCATAGCCACTCGCTTTTCACGCAATCCGTTTTTTGAGTTGCAATGAATCATGTAGTAAGCAAAATCGATTTTCTCCTTAGGAACACTATGCATTTTTTGACCATAGGTCAGGCTTGTGAAGCTTCCTTGCAAATCTACTAAACTCTGCTCCTTGCTGATCTCGATACAAGCCGAATTGTTCAAACCAAGAAGAAAAAGAAATAAAAACTGAACTACTTTTCCGAAACTAACTTTCATTTTTCCCCCGTAGTTTTGGCTTATCCTAAGCCCGAACACCCTATTAATAAGCACAAAGAGTGCCAATCACTAACTACCTAATTTCATTCGGTTATCAGTATGAGATGCCAACTATAGTAGGAATTAGTACCAACAAAAGTGGTAAATGCCACCTTTGCTTGGCATAAGGAATCTAAGAATAGCTGTTTCAAAAAAAGAAAAAGGAGAGCAATGCCTCCTTAGAACTTATATTCATAATTTAAGTAGAATTATTTTAGGCTGCAATTTTATGTTTCAACATCGCTTTCCTCAAACCTTCACGAGAGAGTTGCAAAATCTCGCAGGCTTTCGTTCGGTTCCCTTCCACCTCATTCAGTATTCGCAATATATGTTGTTTTTCGACATGATTCTTTGCCTCTTTTAAACTTACATTACCAATATTTAGTTTTGCGACATTGCTATCTTCAGAACTACCTAGCTGATTCGTACTTAAATCAAAGTCTTCTTCTACCAATACATCGCGACTCCCCGCCAAAATGATCGCTCTTTCTAACCGGTTTTGTAACTCACGAATATTGCCTGGCCAAGAGTAGGACTTCAAAGCCTCTAAGGCTTTGTCACTAAGTTTTATCGACTTCCAGCCTCTAGTTTTGGAAAAGTGATCCATGATTCCTTCACAAATAAAACCAATGTCTTTTGGTCTTTTCCTTAACGGAAGCAATTGAACACTCAAAACATTCAAGCGAAAGAATAAATCCTCTCGAAAACTTCCATTCTTAACAAGCTCGGGCAAATCTCTGTGAGTTGCAGCAAGCAGTCGAAAGTTTACAGGGATTTCTTCATCCTCTCCCCCTACTCGACAAACCACTTTTTCCTGTAATACACGCAACAACTTAGCTTGTGCCGCAGGGGGCATCTCACCAATTTCATCCAAAAACAACGTACCACCATGTGCTAGTTCGATTTTTCCTTTTCTTTCAGTAACATCAGTAGCCGCACCTTTAACCACTCCAAACAACTCGGCTTCAAACAAATTCTCTGGAATTGCAGCGCAATTAATAACGATAAATGCCTTATCCGCTCTACTTGAATTAAGGTGTATATACCTTGCGATCAACTCTTTACCTGTTCCACTTTCACCACCAATTAAAACACTTGAGTCCGATTCAGCCATTAAAGGCAATTGGGAATAGGTTTGTTGCAAAAAGCTATGATTACTATAAAGGAGTTTATTGTCTTGAATTACACTTAAACGTTCTTTGCGGTCTTCAAGAAGCTTGTGCTTATCTGCTTTTAAACTCTCTGTATTTTTATTTTGTTCGATGGCCAAACTAGCATACAAAGCCAAGACTTGAGCCGCTTGAAGGTCTGCTGGAACAAAATCACTTTGGCCGTCTGCTTTATTTAATAATTCCAAGACGCCTAATTTTTTCCCAGAAGGAGTGACCAATGGTATGGCCAATACTTTTTTGGTTTCATAACTTGTCTCACTATCTATATTGCTTAGAAACATTTGGTTTTTAAGAGCGTCATTTTCAATCAAAGGAGCTTGAGTGGTAAAAACGTATCCAGCGATACCTTGATTTGCCGCGATACTAATTTTTTTAGTTCCCAAACCAGTAGCGATAAGTGAAGTTAACTTTTGTTTCTTATTCGATTTTTCATCAATCTCGTCGGCGATAAAAATGGTTCCCCGATCTGCTTTTGTTGCTTGGATACTTGTGCTTAGAATTTTATGAACCAATTGATCCCAACTACTAGACTCAAAAAAACCGGCACACAGACTACTTAACTCTTGCAATAAATTATCGTTTGACATGAAGCTAGTATACCTAAAGAAATTCACTTTTTGGCAAAAAAGCTTGCCAGCAACTTAAGTTGGGACACTTATGTTAGATAATTAGATTCTTTCTCAATTATATACTTGGGTCGTCTTAAAATAATACATCCATGCCAACTTAAATTTCAATAAAGCCTAATTTTGAGTATGACAAACTTATCATAAAACAAAAACCACTTTTCATTCATTTTTAATCTTAAAACTCTAACAGAGTCTCTAAAAACATAACTACAAAAACGATCGTCGCAAGCTTAGCTTTCTAATTTAATGAGCTAAGCTCACCCATGTATTAGCTTAAAGAAATAAGATTAAATTCCGCTCTCTTAGCTCCAAAGCAGCGTGAAAGCATAGGACCTTAATTACTTAAGACTTCCAACACCTGCTCTCTGTACACGCTGGCTGACGCATATTCATCTTTATAAATTTGATCCACTAAGTCGACGGTTTCCTGAGGGACGGAGTCGTATCGAGCTATCTCTTCTTCTCTGTTAACTTTCTCTCGTTTAGTTTTATCCTCTTCCTTAGTAAATTGTTTCAGAGCTGAGTCAAAGCGTTGGGTAAATTCATTCGCCTCGAAAAGAACCTGCTTTTTTAATATCTTCATTTTTAATACATCATCGTCAGATACTTTTAACTTCTCAGCGTAATAGTCAGTAGATAAAATACCTACTACCATCATCGTTCCTAATAGATTTTGATTGTTTTTTAACAAGGACTGCATGGAGTTTTTTAAAATTTGGATATCATTGACAGATAAGTTGATATTGTACTGTAAATGAGTCTCAAGAAAAGCGCGAATCAATCGATAGTGAGTGAGTAATCCACATGGCTTATCCATCAGTATAACATAATCTAAAAGCTTTACAGGACTGGCTTTAAGCTCAGTGTAATAGGCCTTTCTGATTCTAAAAAACTTTTCATCCATCGTAGGATAACTTTTAATGATCTCCCTAAATGTCTTGATATCTTTTTTGTTCTTCAAAAACGGATAACTATCTTTTTTCTTTGTAATTGCTAAGGTCGCAAATTTTTCTTCGACACTCTTACAAACTGGCTGCAAATTGTCATAGGCCATTAGCTGATCAGAGTATTTTGTTTTGCGTGGATACTTAGGAGAACTTGCACACGCACTTAGTAAAAACAGTGTTAATAGAGTCGAGAAAATTTTAAGCATCAATCCAGCTCCCCTTTTAAGAATCATTGATTTCTAAGAGTAACATATGGCTGCTAGCTGACACAAAAAAATATCTAAAATCCTAAAGCTTAAGCTACTTATCTGATGTCTTGCAATATGTGCTCAATTTTGGTTGCCTTTTACTAATTTGAAATACCAGCTTTTAAAGAAAAAATTAGCACGGAAAGTTAATCCCAATAAACTAAATCTAAGCTTGCATTCGGCTTTAGATTGATTTTCTACTTGAAAACCTTCTCATTTTTTTAAGTAGGTAGTCACTATTCTGTGCCATATTCTTGATGTTTTAGCCTTCTACCGATAGAACTGATTCACTTTACAATTTTTATTAAACCCACTTTCATACAGCTAAGTTTCTAATTCTCCTTTCGAGAATTGAAGAATGTAAATCCATTTAAGTTTAGGGAAAGATATTCAAGATATCTTGTAAATAAACTCCAAAGCTCAACAGAGTCGAGATTAAAAATTCTAGCATTAAGTTCGATCTAATTTTACCGAACAAAGACTGTTAAACAATTGGAGGCCCCATGAAATTGAAAATATTGTTTGTTTTATTCTTTTCCGCTATTCCGTTCTCAGGGCACGCAGAAGGTGAAACCAAATTAACTGTTACAAGTGAATATGTCTGGCGTGGTACAAGACTTTCCAACGGTGCGGCTGCACAAGCGGAACTAAGTAGAGAAATTTACCACAATTTAGAAGTAGGCTTGTTTGCCTCAAATGTTTCCGAAGACATTTCAGAAAGGGACTCAGAAGCTGACTTACATTTGATCCAATATTTTGATCTGAACGAAAATCATAGATTTGGAATTGGTGTTGTTGGCTATTTGTACCTAACCCATACGAGCCATAACACGACAGAGGCGCACCTTTCCTATGAAAACCAATGGTTCAATTTTAAAGTTTACAACACACAAAAGTATTTTGGGAAAAATACTGGTTCTACTTATTTAAATGTTGGAACGAAGTTTTTAGTCACTTCCGATATTTTAATGAAGTTAAATCTCGGACAAACAACTTATGAAGATGAAGTTGAAGCGGGATACAAGAACTACCATGATTACAAAATCAGCCTAGAAAAAGAATATAACTTAGGAACCTTTGATTTGTTCTTCTCTTCAGCCAATCGCTACGAATGGGATGGAAGCACCAAAGAGAAACAACATGACGATGTTTTAGGAGTTAGCTTTACTGTCGATGTAAAATAATATCTTAGACTTTTTCGAGGCCTTCAAGCTTGTCAAATTGAGGGCCTAGTCTTCTTTCAAAATAGCGATAGCCTCAGCATAATTTCTTTTAAAAACAAACGAACCTGCTACGAAGACATCAGCACCAGCATCGCGGCACAGTTTTACTGTTTCTTCGTTAATGCCACCATCAACTTCAATGTAAAAATCTAAGCCCTTATCTTCTTTCCATTTTTTAAGTTGAAGTATCTTTTCAATTTGATCTGCCATAAAGCTCTGACCACCAAAACCTGGTTCTACAGTCATCACTAAGACGAGATCCAACTTTTCAAGAACAGATTCTATTTCAGACACAGGAGTATTAGGCTTAATGCTTAAACCTACTTTTTTACCCGCGTCTCTAATTTGCTGCACATAGGAGTCAAAATCTTCGCAAGCTTCCCAGTGACAAGTCACTAAATCAGCCCCTGCTTTTAAATAATCGCCAACCCATTTTTCAGGCTTATCGATCATCAAGTGTACATCTAAAAAAGCGCCTTCGACCTGACGAAGAGATTTTACCACCGGAGCACCAATGGTTAAATTAGGAACGAAATGACCATCCATCACATCAACATGGATCCAGTCTGCCCCAGCCTTAATGACCGCTTCTACCTCAGCACCTAGTTTTGAAAAATCAGCCGATAAAATCGATGGGGAAATTAAAGAATTAGCCAAGTTTGTCTCCTACTTTCAAGTCAGTCCCTGTAAGATAGGCACTCACTTCCATTTTAGGCTTATTTTGCGGCTGAATTTCTAAAATCTCAAGCGATGCTTCACCGCAAGCTACTGTAAAAGACTTTTTGTCCACAGCAATTACCTGCCCAGCTTCACCCTTTTTATCAGAAATTAGCATTTTATGGATTTTCAGCATTTTACCATCACGGTAGGTCAAAGAGCCTGGCCAAATTTTCATACCGCGGTAGCGATTAAAAATTTCACGCGCAGATAAAGACCAATCAATTTCTGCATCTTCTTTTTTTAGTTTTTTTGCGATGGTCACTTTGGATGCATCTTGTTGTTCACTAGATAAATTTCCACGGATGTAGTCCATTAAATCGACCCGAATCAAGTCAGCGCCTAAGTGCTTTAATCGGTCATACAAAACGACAGCATCTACATCATCACTCAATTCTACTTTTCGGACTCCAATTAAATTTCCAGCATCTAAAGCTAAATCAATTTTCTGCAAGCTCACGCCCGACTCGGCATCCCCTTCCATTAAGGCACGTTGAATAGGAGCAGCTCCCCGCCATCTTGGCAACAGGCTTCCATGAATATTTACGCAACCTCGGTGAAAGCTATCGATCACTTCTTGTTTTAGTATTTGTCCATAAGCAACCACTACGCCAATCTCAGCATTACAAGTGCGAAGCTTTTCGATACTCTCGGGAGTGTTAATGGATTCAGGAGTGAAGACTTCTAAATCATGTTTTAAAGCTAGCTCTTTTACAGGGCTTGCTTTCAGTTGCATTTTTCTACCTGCAGGGCGATCCGGTTGAGTCACCACTAACAATACTTCATAATGTTCATCTTGAATTAAAGCATCAAGGGCTGTCACCGCAAAGTCTGCGGTGCCCATGAATACTACTGGAACTACGCTCATGTTTTAGGCCTCAGCTGTTGTGTCGTCGTAACCGTATTTTTTGATTTGTTTTGTGATGCGATTTCTACGAACCATGGAAAGACGTTCAATAAAAATTTTCCCGTCCAAATGATCGATTTCATGTTGAATACAAACTCCCGTCAATGAGTCCGCTTTAAGAAAAAGCTTTTCACCTTTTTCATTTAAAGCTTCTACTTCAACATAAGCAAATCTTTCTACCTGCTCAGTGTAACCGGGAACACTCAAACAACCTTCTTCCCATTTAATCTTTCCTTCTTTTTTTGTAATAACAGGATTGATTAAAATTAACGGAAATGGAATCGCTTGCTCAAGCTCAGTCATATCTTCAGTAGTAAAATTGCCTTGTTCATCTTTTGATCTTGTATCGATTACTAACATACGAATGTTTTTTCCAATTTGTGGAGCTGCCAATCCAACCCCTGGAGCATCGTACATAGTTTCTAGCATATCTTGTCCCAAAATAGCGATCTCGTCTGTCACTTCATCTAGCTTAGTGGACATCTTTTTCAAGATCGGATTTGGGTATGTGATTATCTCTAATTTCGCCATAAATTCCTCAACGAAGTTAATTTATCTCTAACTTATATTTTAGCACAAATACCCAGTTTTTGCCATCAATTCAAGCCAGAGCCCTTCTAAGGCCTTTATTTTAAATATTTTTTAATGATTTTATCAATTTATTGGTAGATTTCGCTAGTTAGCAGCCTTAGCTTTTAGTTCCCGTGTACCGTGGGCCAACACAAATTAGTGCATCGTCAGCTTTTAATCTAGGCTCTTTACCTGTGTACAAAGACCCAAAAAACTCTAAAATCGCTGAAACTCACACATCTTAAGAACAAATTAAAAGAAGCTCAAAATTTTATGCTTCTTTTTCCAAGTCATCATTTATAACTCCCTTAAAAAGCGGGGCCTAAAAGATTGCTTTAAGACCTTGGCAAATGAAGAAAAATAAGACAGTCCCTAAATCGAGATTTACATCAAATTCATCGTGCCTAGCTTCGGGATTTATACAATTTGTCCATATCCCATTAGAGTCACTCAGTTCATTTCCATGATTACCCTAATAACCAAAACTTTTCCCTCAAAGCTTGAAACCATTGATTTTAGAATCGTTTTGCTACTGGGTTCTTTTTCAAAAAAAAAAAAAAGAAAAAAAAAAAAAAAAAAAAAAAAAAACAAAAAAAAAGACAAGTATATATAT
>DJMA01000009.1 GCA_002436415.1 Bdellovibrionaceae bacterium UBA6502
TTACACTTTTTTGAGAAAGGGACTAAAATGTGTTTAATGTTTTTACAGTTCAGAAGTTTTTTCGTAAAGCCATCAATGCTCTTCCAGCAAGGTGGTCTTTGTATTATTGTTTACACCTAATATTATATTACTTTTCAAGGACCTGTTTATGTTGAAGTATTTGTTGGTTTCATTGTTTTTGTTTTTCCAAGCGCAAGCTGGAATTTTAATTCTACCACTAGAGGGTAATGATCAATTTCTGGTTAGCTCTGAAGCGGAATTGACTTCTGGCTCAGCTACTTCTTCTAAGAGCGGTGAGAGTTTTTATTACCAATGTAATTTCGGTAGTATCTCGGGAAACCTGAGCTTTGCCTATGCATCGCAGTTGTTTCAAGCTAGGAACGAACTGTCAAAAAGATACATTTTAGAAGATACAAAGCGCTTTAACCAATTTATTCTAAAATTTGCAAAGGACATTTTGAAAGTCCTGAATTCTGAGGCTTTAGCAAATTTTCAGCAAAAATTGAAAATGCAATTGGCTGAGGGTGACAGAAGCTCTTTGCAAAACTTGTTTTCTCAGTCCTCTGCAAAGTCTTACAATGTTGAAGATCTGAAGTTAGGTAGACTAAATTTGAGTGAAGTAAACTTTGTTACACAATATGGTAATGAAATTAAAATTCAATGTATTACAAGTATGCCTTTGGAAAACCAAAATGATTTTGTGGAAATTTTAAATAAGTCCTCTGAGTCTACGGGTTTTGAAGCGGCTGTAATTTTATAAGAAATTTATTCTGGCTAGTCTTTGCACAGTAAAAAGCTTCCCTTGCAGGAAGCTTTTTTATTTTTACTCGGTATGTGAAAATTGATCAGTATCTTTAAGATGCCTTAGCAAGAGAGCTGTAAAAATCTAAATGCAAGCTTGTAATGTAATCTAGGCGTTTTTCGATAACTAGTTTAGATTTTGGATGTATACCGATTCTGTTACGAGAAGAGCTATATAGATTAAGAGCTTCATTTGATTCTCAGATAAGTTCTATACTGTTTGCTAATTTGTAAGAGCTTACTATCTTCAACTAGCTAAGGATTTATCAATCAATTTTGTTGCTTGAAAACTGGCCCACTTAATTGCGGATGGATTTAAACTAAGTTCGTAAAATCACTATTTGTATGCACTGTAAATTGAAACCTGATTTGGACAAAGCTCAGTAAGCTAATAGTTTCTAGCTACTGCGTGTATCTATCCGCAATTAAGTGGGCCAGTTATTATTGCTTAGGTATCGTAGACAAGAACGAAAAGGCTAAGTAATCATAAAACTCAAAGCTAATTTTGCAGGCATTAATCCCAAAAGCCTGAATTAAATTTCACAGAGCACTTTGAACTTGTGACTAGGCATTGAAAGTGTTATCCCTTGCACCCATTTCTTTTAAGCCTTAAATGAAGCTCATAGAGATCGTCTATATTTGGTGCCATTTTGCGCGGCAGAAAAGACGATTTTTGGAAAAAGTTGCAAAATGCACCTGTTTCTAGGTGCTTAAAAAGAAATCACTTTGTGATTTTGGCAAGTGATTATAAATAGTTAAGTGTTAATGCTCAAAATAAACTAAACCTGGCATATAGATTGCTCCTATATCAGGTGGAGCGAGCAATTATTTTTAAATAGATTGGCTCATTATAAATGAGCCGGCAAAAATTGGAGGAATTTTTATGAAGTCACTTTTGTCCATCGCAGTAGCGGTAGCGGTTATGGGCGGGTCTTTAGCTGCAACAGCTGCGACCACGAAAAAGAAACAGGCAACATTGCCAAAGAAATCACCTGTAACGCAAAAGATTAAGGCCAAAGACATTACAGCACCAAGCCGTATCAGCGGAAACCTTTTGTTAACGAACGAGATGGAAATTGCAAATGGTGATACTGGAACAAGTTATTTAGAACTTCGTCTTAACTATAAAATTGATGCGGATACAAGCTTCCGTTTTAATCAAGAGTTCAACCAATCTTTTGCAGACGGTGAAAGAGTTCAAGCTAACGTTGGTGACACTTACCTTCAAATTGCTAAATCAAACTTATTCGGAACAAAATTGAATGGTTATTTCCGTACAGTTCTTCCAACTTCTATTTCTTCAAGAGAAGAGACGAATCAAAAATTACAACTTCGTGGTGAAGTAAGTGGTACATTTGCTAATCTTGGACATTTAGCACTTTCTGCTCACTCACAAACTCGTTACTACATTGCTGATGAATTTCAAGACGAAAAGTTTGAGGTCAACGCTGACACAAACATTGCTGAAGCTTCTCGAAAAGTGAACAATCAATGGAGACTACGTAACTACCTTATGGGTTTAGTACCAATGGGTAACTTTACATTTTTACACCAAGCGGGTGTACAGCATGATATTAACTACCAAGGAGAAAAAGGATTTCCTAAATTATACCTTTACTCTGAGCTAGGAATGCAAGTAACTAACTCATTTGATCTTTCCATCGCTGCCTACAGCGTGAAAGCTATGAATGTTGCTAGTTCTGCTTTGTATGCTGCTGACCAAGGTTCTTTGTACTACATTAATGGTGGTATCAGCTTCTAATCTCATTTTTAAATGTGATATTAAAAACCCAGGCTCTAAGCTCTGGGTTTTTTTATGTCTAAAATTCGAATTTGGTTTTAGTCTGTTACGCCTTTGCAGGCGAGTGCATAGTGAAAAGTTTTTCTTTTGAAGTCATTCTAAATTAGGCTTGCTTAATAAATTTGTGTTTCTAAGTGTTTAGACTTAAACTTCGTCGTCCTATGAGACAGTTCTTTGGTATTTTCTTTTTTATCTTTCTTTTTTTAATTTCAAAATCTTCCTATGCCCAAGAGCCTGCATGTCTAAGCTCTGCTAGTACACAGCAAACTCCAAAAGTAAAATCGAAACTAAAAGACTTGGTTGCAAAACACCAAAGAGAAGGCTTTAAATCTTGGTTAACGGAAGATCTAAAGTTTGTGAACGACTTTAAAGATCAGTTTGATTTCATGATATCAAGCTTAGATAAGAGCATCACCTCTAAGGAATATTCTAAGCAACTCACTGAGGAATTTGCGAAATTTAGTGCTTTATTAAAACTAAAAAAAGAATTTCCTTTACGTTATGAAGAGATGCTTAACATTAGTTTTCACTTTGTGGTTTTAAACGATTTAAAGTATTTGCCAGAGACTACAGCGAATGCATCGAGTATTAATGACTACATTCACTTAAACATTGCCGAGCTGAAAGCTTCTTATGAAGAAGTAAAAAACGTGGCCAATGAAATTGGGTTGGAGCTTAAGTTCTTACCCTACCACAAAGCGGTTGGCTACGAGAGTCTGAATAGGAGTTTTGTTTCAGGCTTAGGTTTACTATTACTCACTGATGTTAGGAGTAAAATTGATAATGTCGATATGGCTCCATCAATCGCTTTGCGACATGATTTTGATCATTTTTTCTCCTCAGTTGATTTAACAATGGGTGCTGTTTTAGGTTTAACCGATGTTAACTTCAAAACTAGGTATGTGGGTGATCTAGAGTCACGAAAAGCCATTTGGGCTGAGATGCGATCTTCTTTTATTGAATTGTTTCAAAAAATGGAGCAAATCACAGATACGAGAGAACGGGATCGAGTAGAGATTTTATTCTTTTATCTGATTCATGAGGGGAATTTATATTTTCCTAGAAATATGCAAAAATACGTTTTTAAGAAAATTCTTTTTGGAATAGAGGGCGATTTAGTGATTAATCTTCTTCATTATGACTCTACTGACTTTGATTTTGCAAAGCTGGTTAGAATTATGGAAAAAGAGATTCCTGAAAAGTATAAGGGCACGATGGATGAGTGGACGGATGCCTTAGAATTCATTTATGAAAATTACGCCCCCGAAATCAACGAAGCTTTTGATCTTGATCGAAACTGGAAACGAGATATTCCAACAAGTGTACCAGCCACGTAAAGGTGTAGCTTTTTATTAATCCGCATTCTCAACGGGAATTAAAATTTTAATGCTGCCATCTTCCGATTGCGAAGCATATTTTTCATCAGGAAGATTTACATCAGGTCCACTCCTACGACGCTACCCTGATTTCGGAAAGCACACTCCGTAAATGTAGTTTGCCAATTTTCCAAAACAATATCCCTCAAAATCAAAGAATCGATGAATTCAAAGATTTAAAGAGTATTTCGTATTTAAAGTGAATGACTCGATGCGCACTGGGCGATTTGAAAATAGTCTATTTGGAAAATTAATGGCAAAGATTAGCAAAGTTATAAATATCCAAACTTAGCCTGTAAATATTTTTACTTGTCCGAAATAAATAGCCACGATGGATTTTATTGTTTAGACAAAGCTCGAAACAATTAAAACTTTGACTTTTATAAGGGAGGGGTCATGAAGTTTTCTATCGCATTATTTTTATCTACATTTTTATCGATGACAGTTTGGGGACAAACTTTTGCGCCATCATATGATGCAATCATCTATAAAGACACATCAGCTACAACTTACATTGAAGGTCCAACTGAAGGAGAAAGCTTTTCAGGAGCGGTTGAGCTAGAACTTAAAATGTATGGTGTATACGTTGATTACGAACCTGTAGTTGTGGATATTTACGATTGGGTTTGTCCGTCAGGAGATCGTCGTACTGGTAAAGGTGACTGGAAAGGTTTTTTCAATGTACCAAAATCTCAAAAAGCCAGTGCTTTGGCTGCGGCCGTAAAAGGTATTGGAAAAGGATACGCTCCACACCTTGTTGAGGATCGAAATTTTCTACGTAGAAAGCCAAGTACTTGGTCAGAGTTTATGAGAGATCTACATGATGCTCAAGAGAGAAACCCAAACAATCTTCGTGGTTTGGTAGCTAATGTTCGTAGATACGAAGAAGACAACAAACGTAACTTAGGTTTTACAGTTGATTCTTCTTACCAACAAAATTGTAGATATGAAGTGGTAGATTCTTACAGAGACTATAAAGAAGTAACTAGAGAGAAATTTTTAAAGTCTAGAAATTTATCTGTTAACATTACTGTAGAAGGTGCTCTACTTTTACAAGGTGAATCGCAACAGTTTACAATTCACTTTCATGAAATCGTTGATGGAGATGCTCCTAAGTACTCAATCTCTGTTCCATACGGTTCTAAAAATAAAGTAGTAAATGTTGTAAATACTGGTTCTGTGGATAGTCCTAGTTTGTTGGCAAAGTTTGCCCGTCAGCAAGTGACTCCATCTGTTTCTTCTGCTGCAGTTGAAGTTTATAAAGCTTCAGGAAGAAGATTGGGTGTGAAGATTTTAGATCGTTTAGCTTCTCGTGGAGAGAAATATTCTGGCTTGATGGAAGTAAAAATGGTTTTAAAGAGAAAAAGAAGCCTATGGTTTGATGCAGATGTAAGCGAAGCTACTGTAAGCATTCCATCTGGTAAGTCTGAAATGGTTTATGAGTTTTCTAAAAGCTTAGATCGAGGAGAAGAGTACTATGTAAATTACGAGATTCGTAGATTGCATTCTCCTTTGTACAACACTCGTTTTAGTGGATCAGAAGATACTACAAAAATTGAGTTCTAATTATAGATTTGGATTTACACGTTAATAAGAAGGCTAGGGTTTTACCCTAGCTTTTTTTTGCTCAGGCTCTGACTAGTAAACTAACTGTTAAAACGCTTGATCTAGTTACTGAGAACTGGCTCCTTACTTTGAGGCAAAGCTTCCTGGGAAATCACTCAAAGGCTTTTGTTTTTCAAATGGATTTTAAAAATGATTGCTGTTTGCCAGACCAAAAACACTAAAGTCTTTCGTAAGTAGATTTTTTTTGGCAGAATAAAGCTATGTTTCGTGGTGTTAGAAAACAAATTTACCGAGTATTTAGCAATCCTAAGAAGTTTTTGAGTCTTTGCTTGGGCTTTTGCTTTTTTACTTTGGTCTTCGATGGAAGCATTTGGCGGCTCTATAATTTGCACAAACAAGAAGAGCTACTCAAGCAAAACATTAAACAAGCCACAATCGATACAGAAAAATACAAAGCATTAATTGAAAAAGCCAAGGACCCGCAGTTTTTACGCCAATTGGCGCGGGAAAAGTTTGATTGGCTAGAAGAAGACGAAGTGCTTTATATTTTTCCATCTGAGCGCTAATTTCTCTGCGATAATATACTAATTGGAAGCTTATTTAAAATACTAAGCATTCTTCGAAAATTTCATGAAAGCTTTTAACTGGCTCCTTTAATTGCGGATGATAGCCACTTAAAGCTTTAAAAATTTAAGCATTAAACAGTGAAGCTAGGGACAAAACTCGGAGAGATGGGGAAGAAGCAACATTTACCAATGCTTTCGAAATTCATCCGCAATTCAGTGAACCACCTTATGAATATTAGACCTCAGATTTATTAAAAAATGGATCAAGCTGAACTAAAACATGATTTTTTAAAGCATCCAAACCAACTCAAACACTCAACTAGAAACTTTTAATCTTCATCATCTTTAGGCAGTTTTTGCTACCAGGGAAAAAGTAGGGGAAAAAATACATCAATTTTCTTTGTTTGTTTGATTAGGACTTGTTGAATTTTGAGCGAAATATTGCTTTGCGTTGGTGGCGGTGTGTTCTAAATACTTAAAATTCTTCTATCTGATTAAGCAGTATGTAACACTTTTAGATGAGGACTTTGTTTTAGTTGACCTCAAAAACGACAAAGGTCTAGTCTTTGTCCTGATTTTTAAGAACACCTAGGGGGCTTAGTGGCGACCGGCAGAGTAAAGTGGTTTAATGAAGTTAAGGGTTTCGGCTTTATCGAAGACGAAACGGGTGTGGATGTATTTGTTCACTATACGGCTGTATTAGACCGCGACAACAAGATTCTTCCTGAAGGGGAGATGGTAGAGTACAACAAACTTGATACAGAGCGTGGCCCTCAGGCAGAAGCAGTTCGTCTTCTAAATGAGAGACCGAAGGAACTTTAACAAGTAGGTTTTTATGGGTTGGTCATCCGAAAGAATTCGCCAGTTGAGACTAAAATTAGGATGGAGTAGAGCAGAGTTTGGACGTCGTTTGGGTCTAAACCTGGATGGAGTTTACAAGTTAGAGGATGGAGCTCTTTTATTAAGTGCAGCTATCCTTGATGAGTTGGATAAGCTTCAAGAGAGTGTTGAATCTTATAGCAGAGGCATTAAGTACAAAGCATCTGCCGCCTCAAAATTTCAAAATAAATCTATGACCCAAGCAACATCAAGAGACTTGGAAGAGATTGCCTTGGAGACAGAAACAAAGTAAAAGCAGGCTATGAAAAGATTATGCCTCATTGATGTAAGTGCGATGTACTTTCGCGCGTTCTATGCTATTCGCCCTCTTACTAACTCTAAAGGACTTCCTACAAATGCATTGTTTGGTTTTCTGTCGATGACAGGAAAAATGCTTAGGGATTTAAAGCCAGATTATATTGCTTATTGTTTTGACCAAAAAGATGGTTCCTTCAGAAATGAAATGTATGAAGACTATAAAGCCAACCGCTCAGAAATGCCGGAAGAGCTTAAGCCGCAGGTTCCTTATATTAAAAAGTTAACAGAAGCTTTAAACATTAAAACTGTGAGTGTTTCTAATTACGAAGCTGATGACCTAATTGGTATGCTTGCTAAAAAAGGAAAAGACGAAGGCTTCGAAGTTATGATTGTGAGCGGAGATAAAGACTTTGCGCAATTAGTAGATGATAAAATTAAAATGTTCGATCCGATGAAAGAAGTTTTGTACGACAAAAATAAAGTTGTAGAAAAGTGGGGAGTTGAGCCTAGTCAGATCATTGATTATTTGTCGATTGTTGGAGATAGCTCTGATAATGTTCCTGGTGTAAAAGGAGTTGGTCCCAAAGGTGCGGTAAAGCTTTTGACCGAGTACAAAACCTTAGAAGGAATTTATGAAAACATTGAGGAAGTTGGTCCTAAGGGCACCAAAGCAAAACTGATCGATGCCAAAGACAATGCTTTTCTTTCTAAAGACCTGGTAACCATCGTTACCGAGAATAAAACAGACATTCACGAGATCGAAGAATTGAAGTGGGAAGGCTTTGATGCAGCTACTCTAGAGTCTTTAATGCAGGAGCTCGAATTTAAAAATATGGGCAAACGCTTAATTAAGGACGCTTCTTATTTGGGACAAGATTTTTCAAACTCTGAAATGGCAGAAGAAAAACAAGTTGCAAAGTCATTTTCTGATTCTGATCTAAATAAAATTGCAGTAAATGAGTTTAGTAAAGTTGACGAGTTAAAAAACGCACTAAAAAAAGATGAATACTTTTTCTTTTTATGTGGTGACAAAGTATGCTTCGCAAGGAATGAAACAATTTTTAGTGTTCCGGCAGAAGTTTTAGAGACTGAGAAACTTGATCTGGATGGCCTTGCTCTGCGTGGTCATGATTTAAAAAGTTTATGGCGAAGTTTTCACATTCAAAATGCCAAAGCAAAAAGTGATACTCTGATTGCGGAGTATTTATTAATTTCTAAATCCATTGGTAGCTTTGAAAGTTTAGTTGAAAAGTATCATCCTGGAGCTGAGTTTCAAAATGATGTTCGCGCTTATTACCTTTATCTAAAAGATCTGAGCGAAGTACTTGAGAAAAAATTAAAAGAAGTAGATTGCTTAGAGGATTATCAAGATGTGGAACTTCCTTGTTTGGAGGTTTTACATAAGATGGAATCTCGTGGGATTTGTTTGAATAAAGAGGTTTTATCAAAACAAGAGCTTGCTCTTCAAGAAGAAGCGGATCGAATTCAAAAAGAAGTGTTTGAGCATTGTGAACAAGAGTTTAATTTGGACTCTCCAAAGCAGCTTGGAAAAGTCCTTTTTGAAGACTTAGGCTTGCCGGTAGTGAAAAAGACTAAAACAGGCTATTCAACAAACTCAGAAGTCTTGCAAAAATTAACCAAGAAAGCTCCTTGGGTAGAAAAAATAATTACCTACAGGGAGCTGAAGAAATTGCTTTCTACCTATGTGAAGGCCTTGCCTGAATTAACAGAAGAGGATGGGCGAATTCATACTCATTTTAATCAAGCGGTAACGGCAACAGGTCGTTTGAGTTCGACGGAGCCCAATTTACAAAACATTCCAATTCGAACACCACAAGGTAATGCTGTTCGTGAAGCATTTGTTAGTCCCGAAGGCTTTCAAATTGTTTCAGCAGATTATAGTCAGATTGAACTTCGTTTGCTCGCTCACATCACAGAGGACGAAGGCTTGTGTAATGCTTTTGCTGAAGACCGTGATATCCATACCGCTACAGCCGCCGAGGTCTTTGAAGTAGACTTTGATAAAGTGGATTCTGAAATGAGAAGGCAAGCAAAGGCCGTCAATTTTGGAATCGCTTACGGAATGGGTGCCTTTTCTCTTGCGGAAAACTTGGGGATAGGTCGTAAAGAAGCAAAAGAGATTATCGATCGATATTTCAATCGTTTTAAAAATGTAAAAGATTATATGAGTGAAGTGGTTGAGTCAGCCAAAGAAAAGGGCTACGTAGAGAGTATCTTTGGCCGTCGTCGTTATATTCCTGAGCTAAATTCTTCCAATGCGATCTTGCGTAAAAATGGCGAGAGAATTGCCATCAATTCGCCAATGCAGGCAAGTGCTAGTGATATTGTGAAGAAGGCAATGGTTGCTGTTGAATCAAAAATACCGGAAGCAAAGATGTTACTTCAGGTTCATGATGAATTGATTTTTGAGATTGCTGATTCGAAGGTGGATGAGTCTATGGGAGTGATTCGCCAGTTGATGGAAGAGGTGGTTGAGCTGCGTGTGCCTTTGAAGGTGAATATTGCTAGTGGTAGGAATTGGAAGGAAGCTCATTAGTTTTTTTTTATTTTGGTTTACTCCTCGGTTTGGGGCTTCGAATGAGCCGGCCTTCTGAAACAAAAGTGTTTTTCTCATTTCTTCTTGTCTAAATCTCGTCGTCTTTGTTTTTTTGCTGGCGCGGGGGGGATGGGGCGGCTTTGCCGCCGTTGGCTGTTTGAGGCTTTTGCCTCAAAGGTGCTTTTGTTTTTTTCTGGGTGTATTTGTTTTTGGGGGGCTTATTGGGTGGACCAGGCTACTACTCGGCCGTTTTCGAAGAATATTATACGGTCTTGTTCTTTGTAGCCTTCTCGGGTGCCTTGGTAGGTTTTGTAGGTCCAGCGTTCATTTCCGCGAAAGTCACTGCCTGATACCTCTCTGAGGTCAGGTTCGCCCCAGGTTTCTCTAACAGCACTCATAGGCATATGTAGGATTAGATCATTTTGCTCGATGGCTTCTTTGATTTCTTCGGAGTAGTTGGACAAGCGTTTGAAGAAACGTCGGTTTTCTAACCAATTTAGCTGATCGGCGTAATCTTCAATTTGCAAAAATTCGATGCGCTCCTGATCGCCGTTAAAAAAGGCTTTGTTTTTATAATATAGGTTTCTTTGTAGACTGCTTTGTAAATTTCTTTCCAAACGTTTTACGTCTAATCTCATTTGCAAGGCTTGATACTCTGCCTCTGTGAGAGGACGGTTTAATCTTTGGATTCCTAGTTCGTAACGACTAAGTTCAGCGTCTTTCATATCTTGAGCTGTATAGTACGGATCTTGTTCTTTGTATTGAGAGTATTCATTAGAACGGCGTAAACTTGTACAGGAAATCATGCTAAAGCTAATAGCTAAGAGAATATAATTTTTCATTCTGAACCTCCTTGTTCTTGTTTTATTTATCGGTTTATCGTCGAAAAAACTTACAGGGCAAAGGTCTAAAGTCCCGGTGTTTTAAGTAGAGAGGAAGTTTTTACTTAGACCTTCTTCTGTATCTTTGGATTTTACTCTAAGACTTTGAGTTTCCTGAGAGATTGAGAGAAAATAAAAGGAGAGCAGTTGCGCTAGGACCTAGGTCTTAACCAAGAAATTACACAGCGAAGATTATGGCAGAAGAAGACGATAAAGAAAAAAACGACAAGGTAGAAACCAATCCTGACATTGCTTCAGAAGTGGAAGGCATGGTTGATCTAAGTGATGTCTTGGCAACTGGAGATAATGAAACCGGTGCTGCTTCTGCCGAAGATGCCCTGCAAGAACATGCTGAACAGGAAGAACAGGCAATCGATCTATTTGAGAAAAAGGTGGAAGTTGCTCAGCCCAAAAATTTAGATAAAAAAGAGTCTAAATTAAAGGCTTTATTTGCTAGATTGGTTCCCGAAGGTAGTTACCGTCACTTCGTCCTTACTAAAATACTGAACTTCATCGAAGCCTGTATTTCGAAAAGTAAAAATTTTGTTCGTAATTTTAAAGATATAAGTATTAAATTTATCAAGGAAGACTCTAAAGTCTTGCTAAGTACTGCTATTGAAAAAATAAAAGCGGGCGTTCAGAAGGTTTCGGCAGAACTAAAGAAATTTATGTCTTTGAGCTGGAAGTTAAAGCTTATTTTTGTATTTATCCTGAGCTTACTAGTAGTGATTCCATTTGTGATACAAATTGCATTAGACGGAAAATTTTTACCAGAAGCCAAAGACCCGTATGTTTTCAATTTTAATGAAGTGGCTGACAAAGTCTTTAAGATTGAAAAAGACGAGGCTTGGGAAAAGTTTCGTAATCCGAATCGATTTCCAGAGTATGTTGTCCGATTTGATCGTATCATCGTTATGCTAAAACCCTCCGTTTTTTCTTCTAAGAACACTATGGGTGTGTTTTCTTTGTTCTATGAGGCAAGCTCGCAAGAGGCTGCCACAGAGATTAAAGACCGAGAAGCAGAAGTAAGAGATATTACCGCTAGAACCTTAGAGGGCGTTGAATATGATGAAATTCGAACGGCCGAAGGTAAGAAAAAGGCGAAGAAGCTTGTCGCTCAAGCGATAAATAAATTTTTAAACAACGGTAAAGTAGTAAAAATCTATTTCAAAGACTTCGTTGTATCGCCCTAGTTTTTTAATCCTATTGAAATCGATATGATTTAGAATCAATTTCGTATTTCTTTACTTTGTCATGAAATGTGCTTTTGGGCATACCCAAGTTTTTGGCCGCTAACCTTTGATTTCCTCTCGCTTGAGCTAGTGCATTTTCGATTAGTTTTTTTTCCATTCTTTTAACAGGTGGCAAGTCATTGTCCTCTCCACTTAGGCTAATGTTTTCTGAACCAAAATCAATCAATTGAGAAAGTTCATCCCTACCAATAGGAAGGTGAGGAAAGATTGCTGCTGCTCTTCTTACAAAGTTTTTAAGTTCACGAATGTTTCCTGGCCAATTATGGTTTTGAATATCAATTACCGCTTCTTGTAAAAAATGAACTCGGTACTCTTTGCTAAATTGAAATAGAAGTGGAGTAATGTCTTCTTTTCGGTTGCGTAGGGCAGGGATTGTGTATTTAATGATGTTTAAACGGTAATACAAATCAACACGAAACTTTCCTTCCGCTATGAGTTCTTTTAAATCCTTATGGCTAGCAGCAATCACTCGAACATCTACTGAGATATTTTTGTCGCTACCAAGGGGTTTTACCTCCCGATTTTCAAGTACGCGCAAGAGCTTAGCTTGCAAATTCAATGGCATATCACCGATTTCATCTAAAAGTAGTGTACCGCCATTGGCTAGGAGGAAAGCTCCTTTTCTATCTTCCTTGGCATCAGTATAACTACCTTTTTGGTGTCCAAATAAGTCACTCTCAATCAAATTGCTATTAAAATTGGAACAGTTCAGTGTAACAAAAGCCCTGTCTCTTCTAGGAGATAAGTCATGTATTTTTCTACTGATTATCTCTTTACCAGCACCAGACTCTCCTTGTAAAAGAACATTTTCTTGGGAGTTTGCAATCATTGGAAGTTTTTGAAGCTGTTTGTTCCATTCTAGGTTGTAGCTTTTTAACTCTAATTTTTTGTCCTGTGTTTCATTGTTGGAGGAAAAGAGAAAGCTTGTGGAGCCTAGACGAATTTGATCGCCTTCTTGGAGTTGAATTTCCTTAATTCTTACACCATTGACGAAACTGCCATTTTGGCTATTTAGATCTTCAAGGTAAAAACCATCGGGACGATGTTTGATCATGGCATGGCTTCGAGAACTGAAGTTGTCATTTAAAACAATATCATTGCTAATTTCTCTGCCGATCATAAATTGATCGTACAAACGATAGACTCTTACTTGCTCTCCGCTAATTTGTTTAAAGAATGCCTGTTGGCTATAAATTACTTCCGATTCTCTTTGAATTTTTCTTGTGATCATTGACCAGCTCCTTTTCACGAGGAATGATCTTTTCAAGTTCTTTGCCAAAAAATTATTAAATCCCAAATCCCGTAATTTTAGATACTTAGCGGCCGACTTTCCAAGCAACCGGTCCGAATCATTGGATTTCTGATCCGGTTATTCCGGAAAACTAGAATGAAAAATCTCCAAAAGTAGAGCTTTGATTGAAAGATTGGCAAATTGGAGCCCGTATTTTTTTGAGGAGACGTAAAAACAATAGGAAATAAAGTGAAAAAGTTTTCAGAGCGTTGTGGTTTTTTATAGAGACAAAATTATACGAAATGCCTCGAATCATTGAGAGATTTTCTAAAAGCTTCTGCCAAACTAAGTTTGTCTTCCACTGAAAGTTTTGATATAAAAATCCCCAAAAGGACAGCCATGAAATTCGGTGGAAACGGTAAAATCAAGTTTATTAAAAGTGCAACTGCGCCTGAGCAGTTCCCAGAGTCAAGCTGCCCCGAAATCGCCATTGTTGGTAGATCAAATGCAGGAAAATCTAGCTTTATTAATGCTGTGTTTAATACTCGTATTGCAAAAGTATCTGGAACTCCCGGTAAAACGACTCTCTTAAATTTTTTCTCTGTGAGTGGCGGAACTTATCAAATAGTTGATATGCCAGGTTACGGATATGCAGCACGCTCGGCAAGCGAAGTTAGGTCATGGCGACCAATGGTTGAAACTTACTTTAGCTTAAGAGCCAGTTTGGTTGGTATGATATTGGTGATGGACATCCGTAGAGATTGGACCGCCCAAGAACAAGACTTGGTGGATTGGGTTGCTCAAAAAGAATTAGATACCATAGTTGTTTTGACTAAAGCTGATAAGCTAACGCGAAATCATCAATTTCAAGCTCAAGCAAAAATTAAAAAAGCCAGCGGTCTGAAAAATGTATTTTGTATTTCCTCAAGTAAAAAAACGGGCCTTCAAGAGGTAGAAGAATTTTTCTTCGAAGAATGGATTCGTGGCGATGATTAAACTTTTTGGTTTCGTCGCACTTTTACTCTTAATCTCTTTTTTTTGTTTTAGTTTTTGGTTACGGCCGCAGATCTTTTTAAAAGACTGGCGCCCCATGAAACAGTTTCGTCAAATTGATTTTGATCGATATACATTATTAACAACTCTGAGCGGAATACTTTTGTTTGTCTGTTGCTTTGTTTTTGGCATTTGGATTTCCGTACAAAAAATGAAAGGTTTATTATGAAGGTTGTAGCAGTTTTACCAGCACGATATGGCTCAAGACGATTTCCTGGGAAGCCTTTGGCAAAAATCAATGGTCGCGAAATGTTAGCCTGGACTCTTGAAGGGACAGCTAAGGCAACAAAAGTGAACGAAATTCTTGTAGCTACAGACCATAAAGAAATAGCAAGCCTTGTTGAAAAAGAAGGTTTCAGAGCTGTGATGACTGATTCAGAATTACCAACGGGAACAGATAGAGTTTGGGCAGCTGTGCAAGAAGAAGATTTTGACATAGTATTAAACGTTCAAGGGGACGAACCTTTGATCGATGGTAAGGTCCTAGATTTATTAGTGGATTGTTTTCAAGATCCAAATGTAAATATGGCTACGCTTGGACGAGAGATTTTAAATGCTGATGACCTAGAGTCGATGAATACAGCAAAAATAGTTTTAAATCATAAATCAGAGGCTTTGTACTTTTCGAGATTTCCTATCCCGCAATCTAGAGAGAGAGACGCTAAGCCATTGTGTTTAAAACACATCGGTATCTATGCATTTCGCAAAGACTTTTTAAAAGAGTTTTGTGAAGCGGGACCTAGCCAATTAGAAGTACAAGAAAGTTTAGAGCAATTAAGAGCTTTATATCTAGGAGCAACCATTAAAGTGGTTCAAGTAGAGTCAGATTCTTGGGGAGTAGATTCTCCAAAGGATATTTTGAAAATAGAAAATATCATGAAGGAACGTGAAGAAAATGGCTAAAAAGATTTCGGTGAAGAAAAAAGCAAAGCTTAGTACTAAAAAGTCTGCAACGAAAAAAGTAGCTGGTAAAAAAACTAGTACAAAAAAAGTAGTGTCTTTGGCTGCGAAGAAAAAGGCAAAGAAGAAAAGAACTTCTTCGAAGAAAAATGTTGAACGCAAGGCTAAGTTTCAACAAAAGTTTATTTTTGTAACAGGTGGTGTGGTTTCTTCTATTGGTAAAGGAATTGCCACGGCTAGTTTAGGAGCCTTATTAGAAGCTCGTGGTTTAAAAGTTTCTATCATGAAGTTTGATCCATACATTAATGTGGACCCAGGAACGATGAGCCCTTTTCAGCACGGTGAAGTTTATGTAACCAATGATGGTGCCGAAACGGATCTTGATCTTGGCCACTATGAGCGCTTTACGAATGCGGTTGCAAAAAGAGCAAATTCAGTTTCCACAGGGCAAATATATGACCGAGTGATTTCCAAAGAAAGAAGAGGGGATTATTTAGGTGGAACGGTTCAAGTGATTCCTCATATCACTGATGAAATTAAAGAAAGAATGTATGAAGCTGGCCAAGGTGCTGAAATTGTTTTGGTAGAGATTGGCGGTACGGTTGGTGATATTGAGAGCCTTCCTTTTATGGAGGCCATTCGCCAAATGCGAAATGACGTGGGACCAGAAAATTCTGCCTTTGTTCACGTTACTTTAATTCCTTACATTCGAGCAGCGGGAGAGTTAAAATCAAAACCGACCCAGCATTCTGTGAAAGAATTAAGGCAGATTGGTATACAGCCAGATTTTCTTTTGTGTCGTTGTGAACATGAGATTGAAGAAAGCTTAAAGAAAAAGTTAGCATTGTTTTGTGACGTTTCTGAAGGAAATGTTATTTCGATGAACGATGCCTCAACAATTTATGAAGTTCCATTGATGTTAAACTCAGAAAAGTTCGATCAAAAAATGATAGAACGACTGAATATCTCTGGTGATAAAATTGATTTGGCTGGCTGGCGCAAAATCGTTAAGGTTCTAAAAGAACCTAAGCATAGCGTAAAGGTTGGTATCGTTGGGAAATACGTTGAGTTAAAAGAGTCCTATAAGTCATTAAATGAAGCATTAATTCATGGAGGCATCGCTAATAACTCTTCCGTGGAGAATGTTTATATTGATTCGGAAAATCTAAACTCTAAAAACATTGATAAAATTTTATCAGAAGTGGACGCAATTTTAGTACCTGGTGGATTTGGCGAACGTGGAATTGAGGGTAAAATTCTTGCCATTAAATATGCTCGTGAGAACCGGATTCCGTTTTTTGGAATCTGTTTAGGAATGCAAATGGCTGCCATCGAATTTGCTAGAAACGTTTGTGGAATTGAAGATGCTACCAGTAGAGAATTTGGTAAGAAGCGTTCGAAAAACTTTGTTATTGATATTATGGAAGAGCAAAAGACCACCACAGAAAAAGGTGGCACTATGCGCTTAGGAACTTACGCTTGTGCACTAGATAAAGACAGCTTGAGTTTTGATATTTACGAGCATAAAAACATTCAAGAGCGTCATCGCCATAGGTATGAATTTAACAATAACTATAAAGCCTTGTTTGAGAAGCGTGGAATGCGTTTGGCTGGAGTTAATAAAGAGCGAGATTTGGTTGAGATCATTGAGGTAAAAGATCATCCTTGGTTTATCGGTGTTCAATTTCATCCTGAATTTTTATCCAAGCCATTAACGCCACATCCATTGTTTAAAAACTTTGTGAAGGCAGCACTAAAACACTATATGAGTGGAATTAAATCAAAGGCTTAATATGCAGTTAATCGAAACAGTTAAGAGGGTATTGGAACAAGAGGCGCAAGCCATATTAGCCAAAAGAGATAGTGTAGGTGATTCTTTTATCGCAGCTATTGAGGTTTTAAGTGAGTGTAAAGGAAAGGTAGTTTTTAGTGGTATCGGAAAGTCGGGCCATATTGCTACAAAAATTTCCTCGACAATGGCTTCAACCGGAACCCCTTCCATATTTGTTCATCCCGCCGAGGCTTCCCATGGGGACCTTGGTATAATCGATGAAAAAGATGTGGTCGTAATGATTTCAAACGGTGGAAATTCCGTCGAGTTGAATGACATCATTGCCTATTGCGGAAGAAAAAATATTCCTTTGATTGGCTTTACTTCTAATCCAGATTCTCAATTGGGAAAGGCTTCCAGGCATATCATTGATATTTCTGTAAAAGAAGAGGCTTGCCCAATGGGCTTAGCTCCTACTACAAGTACTACACTGACATTGGCTTTAGGAGATGCTTTAGCCATTGGTCTTTTGGTTAAAAAGGGCTTTGGGGAAAATGATTATGCCCAATTTCATCCCGGAGGCAGTTTAGGAAGAAAACTTTTAACTCGCGTTTCTGATGTAATGCATTCAGGCGACAGTTTACCTCTTGTTACTGAAGGAGAGTTGTTGTCAGAGATCATTTCTAAAATGACCAAGAAAGAAGTTCGTGGTGTTGCGGGAGTAATCGACTCTAGTCGCAAACTAGTCGGAATTATCACTGATGGAGACATTCGTAGGTCTTTCGAGAAATCAAAAGAGCCTTTGTCTCTAACAGCGAAAGAGCTTATGTCTACCAGCCCTAAAACCATTCAAGCCACTGAGCTTGCGCAAAAGGCTTTGTTTGTAATGGAGCAATTTCAAATTCAAACTTTATTTGTTGTTGATACCGATAAAGATTCACTTGAGCCAGTGGGGCTTTTACATCTTCAGGATCTCTTAAAAGCGAAAATTCGTTAATTAGAGAATTCTTCTATATTCAGTATGTGAAAATAAAAAACCAGAGTCTAGCGGCTCTGGTTTTTTGTTTAGAAATGCATTTGTAGCAAGAGTTATAGGCTTTTGTTAGAGTGAGCCTTTAAATAAGTCTGTTACCTACCAAAGTATAGTTCCTAATTTCTTCAATCACTTGAAGCATCGAAAAAGCTCAGGCAGACTATATATATGGTAGAAGTTGCGAAATTAAAAAAAATTAAGGCGATCTTTTTTGATGTAGATGGAGTCATGACTGATGGCGGAGTTCAACTCCGTGAAGATGGAGAATGGGTTCGTCGGTTTAATGTTCGAGATGGCATTGGAATTAAATTTTTAATCCAACATGGCTACCACGTTTGTGTAATTACTGGCGCAAAGTCTGGTGATGTGATCAAGAGGATCGAGTTTTTGGGGATACCGCATTTTTACCGTGGTATTGTAGATAAGACGGTTGTTTTTGATGAACACCTTAAAAAACATAATTTAAAAGAAGAAGAGTGCTCCTTTATCGGGGATGATGTTTTTGATCTTCCTTTGATTGAACGCTGTGGTTTTGGGGTAACAGTACCTAATGCCGTGGATGAATGCCTCGAAAAGGCTGACTACATCACAAAACGTGAGGGTGGAACTGGGGCAGTAAGAGAGCTTTGTGATTTAGTGATTAAGTATTCAGAGCAAGGAAAAGGAAATCCATGAAAACACTTTTAAGTTTAATGATTGTCGGCTTTTCTATGTCGTTGGCAGCCGCTGAGGAAGTGGTTGAAGAAGTAAAGTTTGAAAAGAGTGAATTGGCTAGAGATGCGGTTTTGCCGGTTTTTCGAAACCAGGTTGTGGTAAAAAGTCGTACGGTGGAAACAGAAGGGCGATTTGAAATCGCTGGAATTTTTGGAAAAACAATGAACGATGCTTTTTATGATAATTATCCCGTGATTTTACAAGGGAACTATCATTTAAATGAAAAGCATGGTGTGCAGATTGAATATGGTATTTATAGTTCCTCCCAAAACTCCTTTGTCGGGCAGGTACAAGATCGTAATAGCTACTTTCAACTTGATGAGGTACCTACTTTAGACAGTATGTATTCATTGCTTTGGGAGTATACGCCTTATTATGGAAAAATAAGTTTTTCGAAGGATACGGTTTATAACCTATCGATTTACACAATTGTTGGTTATGGGCAATTGCAGTATTCAGGTCCAAATATTAGTGAAAGCAGTTCGGTATTTCATTTGGGACTGGGAGAAAAACTCTACTTTAGTAAGAACTTTGGCTTAAAGTTAGACCTAAGGGCAAAGTTTTATCAGTTCCCTGATTTCGTTTCTAAAGCAGGGGATACAAAGAGTGCTCCGGTACCTCCATTTGATAATGAGAGTGTTTTTAATACTGAGCTGTCTGTTGGTCTGCTCTATATTTTCTAAGTGCATAAAATTTCCGAGTAAATTTAAAACAACAAAAAGACTGAAAACCACTTTTCAAAAATAAGTGGTTTTTTGTTTTTATTTAAAGTCTTTCGCTTTTCATAAAGATCTCCTTCAGATCAAAGTCCAATTAATTTCGGTAAGCTACATTAAATGCACCGAGTCCTTTATTCTATTCTAGAGTAATTGTAGATATTTGGAGAATCCAATGAGTAAACTTACTATGCAACTCATCTTTTTAATGGTCACTTTGCTGGCTGGTGGAAACTTATATTCAGCTGATGATGAATTTGAATCTCAGGTTGATGATCTTTTGTATAAAAACGAAGAAGCAGAACCTCGTAGGCGGAACAGGAACAAGAGCTATAAGTTTGAAGAGATAAATCAGTTAAAATACTTATCGCCATTTAAAGATGTAGCAATCATTCAGAAAAAGCTTTTACCTAAAACCTCAAGATGGGAAGCCTTCCCTGGCATAGGTGTTATTTTAAATGACGCTTTTTTTACGAATCAAATTTTTTCATTTCGTTTTGGTTATCACTTTAGTGAAAAGTATTCTACCGAGTTCATTTATGCGGGACTGAGTCAGAGTGAGAAAGATGTGACAACTGACTTAGACAGTAAGCTATCAGTAACTACATCAAGCATTGTTACTCCGCAGTCTTTTACGGGCCTTGATTTGAAGTTTACGCCTTTCTACGGAAAGATGTCCTATGTAGATTCGAGCATCGTACCTTATGAAACTTATTTTTCGGCAGGTTTAGGGATGATGAAGACAAATCAAGATACATCACCAATGAGTTTGCATGCTGGTATTGGCCAACACTTTGCTTTAAATAAATCCTTAGCGATTCGATGGGACACTAGTTTTTATTGGTACAAATCAGCCAATCAAAGCACAAGTAGCGAATCTCTTTATACGAACATTCATTTTACAATTGGCGCAAGCTTTTTCTTTCCAGGAGTTGATAACTGATGAAAAAACAACTATGGATTTTTGCAATATGTAGTTCTCTTTGTTTGCCTGTGGTTTCAGACACCACAACGGCAAATGAACTTGAACTAAAGGAACAAGAAAGTATCACGGTAGCTCAAAGGTCGAAGAAACGTCGTCGGGTGCGTAAAAAACGTAGTAGTTCTAAAAAAGAACTAATCTATGCTTTGCGTTTAGCTAGAAAGCAGGATTACGTTGAAGCAAGTAAGGCCTTATATCAATTGAGTCGTAGTCCTAGGTATAGAAAAGAAAGACAGCAAATCAAATACATTCTTGGTCTAATGTTGAGTGAGCTTGGTTTGTATCAGACGGCTGCTTACCAATATGTTGGTGTTATTCAAAGTGGAAACACTCGTTACATTAATAAAGCACTAGAAAAGCTTTCGATCGCAGCTGACTATCTTGATGATGAGAGATTGTTAAACTACTCAATGACTAAAATCGACTTGAATAAATACCCTAAAGATCAGTGGGATATGCTTCGTTACCGAATTGGTCAGGTGTATTCTGAAAAAGGGGATTTACCAAGGGCGGCAAAATATTTTAAAAAGGTTCCACAAGAATCTCCGTTTTACACTCGATCTAAATACCAAGAGTCATTGGTTCAAGCTGAAAGAGGAAACGTAAAGCAAGCGGTTAGAGGCTTTTTAGAACTATTTAATTCTAGAAACAACTATGGTGAGTCTGATCCCATTCGCGTAGGTGCTTTAATGGGCTTAGCTAGGTCTTACTACCAAGCGAAAAGATGGGACAAAGCCATTGAACTTTACAAACAAGTTCCAAAAAGCTCTGAATTTTGGCATCAGTCTTTGTTTGAGTTGTCTTGGGCGCAGATGAGAAGTGGTAAATTTAGATCGGTTTTGAGTAATTTCCACACGCTACACTCTAGCTACTATGAGGTAAACTATATTCCAGAATCTCTTTTGCTTAGAGGGATTGTTTACTTATACATTTGTAAGTATGAGGAGATGGAAAAAACTCTAGATACTTTTCGTCAAATTTACTTACCTGTAGCAAATCAGATAAAAACTTATATGCGTAATCGACCAAAGAACTCCAAAGTATTTAGTGACTTTGAACTCTTTGCCAACAATTTTGAAAACTACGCAAAACAAATCGAAAATGAAGGCTATGCCTTACCGGGTATGATCTATAAGCATGTCTATGAGCAAGGTAATATTCGTGCGGCATCGAACTATCTATACAAGCTTAGACGAGAGCAAGATGCTATGAACTCTATGGCAACATCTTGGCAAAACTCTGATGTAGGTAAGAGTTCAAAACGTCTGATAGCAAAAAGAATTGCCAGTACCGAATCAAGAATCGGTGCTTACGTTAAAAAACATCTTTATGACGTAATGGACGAAATTTCTAGCATCAATGAGCAAGAAGAATTTGCTCGATTTGAAATGACTAATAGTGAAAAAGAAAACATCCGCAATCGTATGTTGGAGACTGAACCAGAGAAAAGTTCGATTGATGCGGAAGTAACGAGAGATATTTATATTGAAAATGGATATGAATACTGGCCATTCCGTGGAGAGTATTGGTTGGACGAACTTGGAAATTACCATTATTTGGGTGTTTCCTCTTGTAAATAGTATTGGAAGTTAAGCTAGTGAGAAACGAGAAGACGAAATTAAAATTATCAGCAAGGATATTTATTGTATCCTTAAGTATGAGCTTTGTCTTTAGCCCAGAGCAAGTTCTTGCCGCGGCCAATACGAAGACGGTGAAGTTAAAGAAACGATCTCGAAAAACAGTTGGAGACATTCTTTCGAACATCAAGAAAACGGATGACAAGCGCTCGACAAAGCTATCATTTTCTGGAAATAAAATTGAGCTTGAAGATGAGGCCAAGAATCGAAATTTGAAAGCCATTAAGCCGCCAAATTCGAAGCGTTTTATGCGTGAGTCTAACCAAGAAATTAGTCGTTTAGAAGTTGTGGTTGATAAATCCATTGAGCAACTACATCGCCTGATACAAAAATACCAAAGAAGCTCAAATCGTGGGGAGCTTTGGTTGCGTCAAGGGGAGCTTTATGTTGAGAAAGCCCGTTTGGTTGAGCAGAGACTTTTTAATGAATACGACCGAAAAATTGAGCTATACGAAAAGAAAAAGCTAAGAAGAAAACCTAAAATAGATCTAAAGGCTTCCAAGGATTATTACCGAAGAGCTGAAAAACTTTATAAATGGTTTATTTCTGACTTTAAAAATGATCCTAAAATGGATCAGGCTCTTTTCTTTTTAGGTTATATCAATTTTGAATTGGGTAAAAAAGGGGAAGGGGAGCATTTTTACTCTTTGTTAACTAAAAAGTACCCACGTTCAAATTATGTTTCTGAAACGCATTTTGCTCTTGGGGAATATTACTTTGACCGCGATGATTGGAAGAGTGCCCTTACTGAGTACAATCGAGTGATTAAGTATAAAAACAGTCGACTGTTTTCTTTTGCTTACTACAAAAGAGCTTGGTGTTTGTACCGTATCGGAATTGCAGGAAAAGCGATTAAATCTTTAGAAAAAGTAATTATTCGAGCTCGACAGGCAAAGAGAGATGGAGTTAAAGCATCTGATGGACGAATTCGTTTAGCGACAGAAGCTTTGCGAGACATTGTATTGTTTTACTCTGAGTCTGGTGACTATAGAAAAGCACAAAAATATTTTAGAGTTTTAGCTGGTAGTAAGCCTTCTGAAAAAATGTCAGAGAATCTTGCCTATTTATATAGTGCAAAAGGAAAACTACAAGAAGCCAGCTATGTATTTAAATCTTTAATCTCTAAAGACCCAACGGGGCCTGAATCTTATGAGTATCAAAAACAAATTGTTTTAAATTACTCTAATGCCGGTAATCGTAAGTTCTTTAAGACAGAGCTGATTCGTTGGATTAAGGATTATGGACCAGATAGTGCGTGGTATCGTGCAAATCAAACGAATCAAGAATTGATTGCCAAATCTAGTTCCACTCGAGAGAAGGTTCTTCGAGTGGATGCCTTGAAGTGGCACCAAGTTTATCAAAACACTCGTTCTGAGTCAGCGGTAGCTGAGGCCTTGGCTGGTTATGAACTTTATTTTGATTACTTTGAAAAGTCACCAAGCGCTCATGAAATGTTCTTCTATGCTGGTGAATTAATGTTTGAGTTGAAGTCTTATAAGAAGTCTTCACTATACTATCAAAAAAGTGTTGAAACCGCAGCGGTTGGCTCTGGCAAATTTTTGAAAAAAGCTAGTTTAAATCGTTTGGTTTCTATGGAAAGGTCATTGCCTGACACTAAAAATATGGAAGCAAAGGTTAAAGGGACCCAAGCGGTTACTATGCCTGAGATTGTTAGAGAGTTTGTCTTGGCGGGACAAGATCACATCAACCGTTTTCCAAATGATGAAAGCTCTGTGGAAGTTCGATTCCGAGTTGCTAGGATTTTATATCTTTACAATTTGTTAGACAAAGCCGAGTTGTATTTCAAACAAGTGGTGCAAATGGCTCCAAAGTCTAAGTACGCAGAATATTCAGCAAATTTATTGCTAGATATCTATAACTTGAGAGAAGATTATGCCGGAATGGCTCGAGTAGGTAATGAAATCCTGGCTGTAAAAGGTTTTCAAAATGCGCAGCTCACAAATGACATTCAAGACATTGTTGAGAAAGCAGCTTTTAATGAAGCACAAAGTTTTGAGAAAAAAGGTGACTACGAGAAGGCAGCGGAATCTTTTGCCAAGTTTGCGAAAAAGTACTCAGGCTCAAGCTTAGCGACATCAGCTCTTTATAACTCAGGGGTAAACTATGAGAGATCTGGAAATATCTTAGCTGCTATTCCTATCTATAGCCGAGTGATTCAAAGACCTGGTAAAGATGATGGCGACCTAGTTAAAAAGGCAAGATTGTTACAGGCAAATCTTTATGAAAAAACAGGAAACTTGGAAAAGGCTGCCGAGCTTTATGTAGGATACGCTAATTCTTATCCTCAAGATAAACTAAGATCGGATCTGTACTTCAATTCAGCCATTATTTATTCTGGAGCAGGAAAACATAAAACTGCTTCTAGTATTTTTAATAAATATTACGAATTGAATAAAAAGAACGCGAACGGAATTCAAGCTCTTTACCATTTAGGGAAAGAGCAAGAAAAGTTAGGAAATCGAAAGTCTGCCATTGCCTACTATCGTATTTACCTAAACTCTGTTAAGCCCGCAGGTGATCAGTATGCTGAAACGGCCTACAATATGGCGCAGCTATATGATCAAGAAAGGGATTATGGCAAAGCGGATTTTTGGTACAAAAAAATTGTAAATGAAGTGCGTGGAAACAATCGAGTAAACTACTATAAAGCGGCTGCAAGATTGGAGCTCACCTTAGATATGTACAAAAAGTTTGTTTCTGTGAAGCTACCCAAAGACACTCGTAAACAGCAAAAAATTGTACAAAGCCAACTTGTTAATCTAGAAAAATTGAATGCCGAGTTTGCGTCAATTGTAAAGATGAACTCAGGAGAACAAGCAATTAGTTCTTTGATTTGGAGTGGTAAGGCCTATGAGTATATGGGAAATTCCATTAAGACAGCGCCAAAACCAGCTGGTTTGAACGCAGATCAAATCAAACAATACGACGAGCAAATTTCAGCCATTACTAGTCCTATGTTTCAAACAGCCGTAGAGAACTTTGAAGCAGCTGTAGAGAAGTCTTTTGAATTAGATCTATATAGTCGTGACATTTCATTGGCTTTTGAAAAACTATCAGAGGTTAAGCCAGAGAAATATCCTTATTGGAATTTTGAGGCCTCAAGAAGTGAGCAAATCGATGATCAAGGAGATTTCCGATGAGTATTAAAAAAAGTGCAACAGTACTAATGATTAGCTCTATCTTTTTGGCATCATGTGGTGGCTCCTCGAAAAAGGCAGATGATAAATCTAGTTCGCAAAATATTGGAAAAGAAGATTTTGAGCCAGAAGCTTATGGTAAATCTGAAACAGAGGAAATTAAAGTTTCTCAAGAGATGAACCCTAATAAGTTAGCTGATGAACTAAAGGAAGTTTTAAAGGCTCAAAAAACGAGAGAGATTCCAGTCATTGCGGGTAAAATACTAAGCCGCGACGAAAACAATATCGCAGCCTTAAATGCTTTAGGGGTTTATAATTTTCAAAGAAACAAATTTGGGATTGCCTCGATTTTTTGGAATCGAGTTTTAAAGCTGCAAGAGAAAAACTCACAAGCTCTTAATAACTTAGGTGTAATTGCCGCAAAGGATTCGAAGGATAGTGACGCGATTACATTTTTTAAGAAAGCGATCAAAGCAGATTCCTCCAATGTCTCTGCTTACGCAAATTTGGGTTCCTTGTATATCAAGTACTATAACTTTAAAGCGGCGGAAGCGACTTTGGATTTAGCTAGGTCCGATTTGTCTGACAAAGTTGATTTTTTAAATAACTATGGATTGGCCTTGTATGGATCAGGAAATGCATCTAAGTCAATTGATGTACTGCAAGACGCTATTTCAAAATCACCGAAGAACATTCCATTGGCTACGAACTACGTAGCGGTCTTAGTGGATAGTGGTCAGGACTTAATGAAGGCTGAAAAGTTAGTGACTCAATTAAAGCTTTTAACTCAAGATCCAAAGCAATTGGTTCGTTTGAGTAAGATTTCCAGAGAATTAAACTCTAAACTGGCTGCAAAAAGAGCGGCTAAATCCCAAGGAGGAAAGAAATGATGAAGATCATTCTAAGCCTTATTTTTACGATATTGTTTCTTCCAATTTTTTCTCAAGCCCAAGACGGGGATAAGAGAAAGATTGAAATCAACTTTGAAGATGAGTTGATTCGTGGTGATGTGAAAAAACCAGAGCTTTTTTATCTTTTACAAAGAAAGCAGTTTAACTTCAAAAGAATGATTCGATTGAGAGAAGATTTTCTTCCAGAAATGAGAAGTACTGGCGAGCGATTGAAGATTAGCGGAGGCGAGGGATGAGTCAGCCCATTTTTTTAAGAATCTTTAGCGGTGAAAAACTAGTTGCTGTGAAGCAGTTTGATTCCACCCAAGTTATCTTTGGTAAGGAAGCTAGAGTTGACATTGATCTAGCAGATCCAGACATTTCCAATATTCATGCGATGGTAGAAGAAAGGGATGGAGATTACTACATTTGTGATCTTGGTTCAAAATCTGGAACAAAGTTGAATGACAAAGGCATTTTGGATGAGAAAATTCAAAGTGGTGATGTTATTCAATTGGGTAACTTCCGAATAGAGTTTTACATTGGAATCCCTAAACCAAAAACCAAACCAGCTAAAACACAGATGCCGGAAGCTCCTGTAGCTCCGAGCCCTGAGCAAATACAACATTCTGAAGAAGTGACCTCGGCGACAGAAGAGGTTCATGCGAGTGATCTTAATGTTGCAAATGATCTTCCTCCAGAAGAGATTCCAGAGGACAATATAGTGCATGAGCCTGTTGAGGATCTTGCTGAGCAGCCGGTAGTAAAAGCTTCTGTGTCTCAAGAAAAGCAAGAACCAGAGGTTCCTGGTCTACCAGAAAAAAATGTGCATTTTGATCGACAGACCATTACCAATTCAAAAAGCATTGAGCCAAGTAATCCTGGAATTCCTGATGAATCTCCAGCCATATCTATGGACCCAGCTGGCAATGTTGAGGTGGGTAAAGGAAAGAAAAAACGCAGTCGTTTAACTTATGCACCTCCATCGACTTATTCTTCTGTGGAAGAAATCATTCGTCCTGGTAAGGGAATGTTAATTGATGTGAGTGTGGTTTGGGGAGATCGAGTTATTGAAACTCACCGTATTCGCAAAAGCGGAATGGTTAGCATAGGTACTCACCCTAAAAATGATATCGTAGTACCCGCTCTACAAGGGATGTTACAGAAACAACCTTTTGTTCAATCAGGACAAAGTGTTTCTCAAGTTTTCATTCCACAGAATGCAAAAGGTTTTTTACAGTTAGGAAAAAAACAAAAGCTAAGCTTCAATGAGGCGGAAGCAAAAGGTAGAGCGAAATTGGTTGGAGCTTATTATGTTGTCGAGCTTCAACAAGGTGAAATGGTAAAAATTGATTACGGAAATCGTATCTCGGTTTTTGTCACTCACGCCGGTGATGCTCCACCACCAATTATGTATGGAATCACTAACTCTGAGATTTTATCCATTGTTGGCGCTATTATTTTAGCATTAATCTTATTCTTCTTAAGCAATACTCTAGGGATTAGCTCTCCAGAGGAAGAAGAGGCAGAGGAAAAAACGGTTAAGGTTACAAAGTTTGTTTTTAATCGTAAGGAACCGATTCCGAAGAAAGTGGTCAAAGTTGCTGAAGAGCAAAAGACACCAAGAAGAGTGCAAACTCCTTCGAAAAAGGTGGAGACTAACCGTAAAGAAAAGTTAAAAGGTGATCCTGGAAAAGCAGGTGAGCTACGACCGAATAAGAATCGAATTCGAGACAAAATGAAATTGGCAGCAGAAAAGAAAGGAACTCCTTCAAAGAAAAATACAAGGAGAGTCGGGAAGAGGTCTGCTAAAAAAGGCTCTGATTCAAAAGCAAAAGAGAAACAGGTTGATTTAGGATTAGCAAGTTTCTTGGCAAAAAGCGGTACTAGAGATCGTTTGGATAAGGTTTCCAAGGGGAGAAACTCGGTACTTGGTGCTTCTAAAGAGGTAACTGGTGCTGGAGGTGGATCTGGAGGAACGGCTGTAGATTCTGGTCTAAAGAATATTTCTAAAGGTGGTAACGGAACTCAAACCATTGGTCGCCAAGACGTTGATACAAAGGGTAAAGGCGGTGGCCTTGGTGAGTACGGCGAAGGTGGATTTGGTCAGAAAGGTACTTCAAAGGTAGACATTGGAGGACAAGGAACTGAATTCGTAGGTACCATTGATAAAGAAGCAGTTAGAAGAGTGATCATTGCCAACAAAGCGCAGATTCGTGCCTGTTACGAAGAGGAGCTAAATAAAAATTTCGGTTTATACGGAAAGGTTACAGTTACTTGGGATATCCAGGCACAAGGTAGAGTTGGTAAAGCATTTGTAAAAAGTAGTACACTTAAGAACAGTAATGTAGAAAAATGTATAGTAAGAAGGTTAAAAACTTGGAGGTTCCCAGAGCCGCCAAGTGGGGCTACGGCGAGAGTATCATATCCGTTCGTATTTTCAGCTAGGTAATCAAGGAGGATCAGCGTGGAACCAGCAACAACCGTCGAACAAGTTCATTGGTTAGCAAAAGCATTTCAGGATGGAGGAAATGCAATGATCTTGATCGCCATCGTAGGCGTGATGTCATTTGTATTAATCATTGAAAGATTCATAGCTTTAAATCGTTTAATCGTCGATAAAGATGATTTTACAGCAAAAATTTTCCCGAGAATTTTAGAAGGGGATTTAAGACAAGCAATTACAATGTGTGAGTCTAAATCAGCGCCCTTACCGAACACGGTAAAGGAAGGCTTAAAACAAGTGGTTAACCGAAGACCAGATGAAGAAGTACAGGTGGCAATGGACGGAGCAGTCCTTCATGAAACACCAAGGTTAGAAGGTTACACCTCTTTACTTGCAGTGTTTGCCAACGTGGCAACGCTTGTTGGACTACTAGGAACGATCATTGGTTTGATTCAAGGTTTCGGTGGTTTGAGTGAAGCCGATGCCGCAGAAAAAGCAGCAACATTATCATTGGCAATTTCACACGCACTAAACTGTACAGCGGGTGGACTAGCGGTAGCGATTCCAGCATTGATTTGTTTTGGTTTTTATCAAATTCGAATTGGTCGTGCGATCAATGATATGCAAGAAACAAGCATGCGTATTATGAACCTTGTGGTAGCAAACCGCGATAAGTTAAAACTGTAGGCTAAGATGGCTCATGTAGATGATGGTGGTAGTGGAAGAGAAGTAAATGTGGAACCGAACTTGGTTCCCTTCATCGACTTGATGAGTGTTTGTATCATCTTCCTTTTGGTAACCGCTGTTTGGACACAAGTATCTATGATCGAATTAGGAGCGAATGTGTATGGGAAAAATACCGGTGCATCCGCTCCACCAACCGATTTGAGACCAGTAAATATTGATGTTCGTATTACAGAAAGAGGCTATGTAATCAATGAGGGAAGAAATTCATTTCGCGTTGATAAGGTAGAAGGTGAGTACGATACTGAAAATCTTTATTTACAGCTTAAAACGATCAAAGAGAGAAACCCTACGACAGACGCTGTTTCCATTGGATTAGAAGAAAAACTTACTTATGACCATATGATTGTGGGCATGGATATTATCTTGAATGCAGGATTTCCAGAAGTAAGTGTATCAACGAACTAGGAAGTATTATGCCAATTCATATACCTGGAAAAAGAGATCGACATAACAAAGTTGCTAAAGGCAAGCGAACCGCAGTTGCGAGTTTGTCGCTTACAGCAATGGTTGATATGTTCACGGTATTGACTATTTTCTTACTTCAAAATTACAAAGAAACTGGAGAGGTAATTCAACTTCGTAATGATATGGAATTACCGAAAGCAACTCAGATTCGAGAGCTAAAGCCAGCTAATGTCGTGATCGTAACGAAAGATATGATCATGGTAAATGAAAACCCAGCAATTCCTTTGCCTCAGGTTACTAAGCAACAGCAATGGTTGATTTTTCCTTTGTATCAATTGATGCAACAAACGATGGAAGCAGATCGTTTAGAGCATGAACAAGATATTAAAAACAAACTAAAATCTACGGTAGCCAGTCTTCAAGAAAAAGAAGTGAAGGAAAAAGATTTTAGAAAAGTGACACTGCAAGCAGATAAAGACACTGACTTTTTAACTGTGAAAAAAGTGATGTATACACTTACCGAAGCAGGCGCTAGTGAAATTCATTTCGCTGTTCTAACGGAATCTAATAAATACAAAGAGCTAGATGAACAGAATGCAGAGGGAGAAAGCCTTTAGGCGGCTTTCTTTTCAGTTGTTCCACCCTTGTCGGTGAATTGGTTAATGTACTCAACGATTGTACTGGTGGCCTCAGAGCTAATTGCTTCAAATTGAATACCAGTCCTACCACTAGCGGCTACATAACGAACTTTACCATCACAAGCAAAACTTGAATTTAATAGCGGAGACTCTACCTCTAGTTGGATGATTTGACCTTCAACGATGTCATCTATATTTGTCATACCCAGTCCACCTTCTGAGATGGAGCAAAGCTTTGCTTTTTTAACTTGGTTATCAAGCTTCACGATTATATCACCAACGATTGGTGCCCGTGGAGTTTGACGTTTAACGATTCCTAGTGCATCACTCAAATCATTGTATTGGTAAATAGTGGCGCGAGATCTTTCACCGCGTTTCCAAATTCGAATGTTGCTATAGTTTTTATTGCCACGAAGGTGAGCGATCATATCTACGCGAGTTAATGGACCATAGGTTTTGCCTTCTTGCTCCAAGAACCACACATTATCTTTTGCAAGTTTCACTACTTTATTTTCCTCTGGTCGGTAGCTTGCCCACTCTTTGGTGCTAACCCATTGTTCTTGGCCTTTCCACCACACTTGACACTTTCTATGAAGTTGTCCGTTCTCCATCATTTGTAGGAGTTCAGGTCGATCATAAGGGCCACTAACTTCTTTGTTTTGAAAAATAAAGCATTTCATATTTCTCTTATCGGGACAGGGCTTATATCGCTAAAGTCTTGATTTTTTCAAATTGCATTCCTGTACTTAGGGTTGAATCTGCTCAAATGCAAAAATAGACGGATAAATGTTGGGGGTTTTGGCGTAAGTAGGAGGCCTTAAATTAGCCAACAAAAATTGTTACTGTAAGACTTTTTACGTCATAGCTTGTAATTAATGCAAAACTAAATGTGTTTACTAAGTAGGTGAAATTAGTGAATTTAAATAATTTGCACAAAAAGAGTGGTTCTGGAGCAAGTACCAAAAATAAGTATCATTGAAAAAACTATCAGATTAAAATTACGCCCCTTTCAGCGAGAAAGCACATTTTCTCGTAGGCATAAGACTTTGTTATAAGTGGTGGGGCACTTGGCATCTTATTTGCCTATAGAAAGGCTAGGGAATAAATTTTTGTTAAGGCGAATGGATGAAATTACTAATTTTTACAATTCTATTTTCACTTGGGATCTCGGTCGCAAATGCTCAAATTGACGTTGATGCCTTACTTGAGGGTAGAAAAGATGTCTCTAATACCGAGACTTTTACGGTTACCACTCAAGGGGAAACCAAAGAGCTTGGTGTGGAAGTTAGGCTTAAAGAATTAGAAGATGTGAAAGACTTTGAAAAGACTTTGAAGGAGTTAATTCAAGATGTTAACTCGAAGGAGTCTGGATATAAATTTAGATTAAGAGTCAATTTTGAGTCAGGTGGCCATCAGTTTTTCGAATTTGATAGCGAAAAAGTTTATACCCTTGATGAAAATTTAAAGGTAACAAATTCTCAAAAATTAGATAACTGGCTTCGTAGAATTCCTATTTTTCCTTCTTCGTTGAGTGATTTAAAACTTTCTTTATTGCGTTTAACTATCAATGGGTCCGTGATGTATGTAGCGGCTGTTTTAGGTGGTTACCCAATGGAGTCGGCCTTTTGGGCGGGTTTAGTTCAAGGGCTTGTTTCTGCGAGTTTCGCTTTCTCTCCTTCAAGTTATATGAAGTACCTTTTAAAACAAAATTTTCCACATAGTAAAGTGGCATCTTTCAATTATTTAAAAATGGTTCCCTTGGAAGTGTTCTTTAAATTCTATGCTTTAGAGTTGGTTTTTAATGTAATTCCTGAAATTATGTTGGGAAATAATGGCGTCCTAGGGCACACAGGTTTTTTCGATAGTCATATGCATGTTTTATGGGTGGCGGTAGTGATCGCTCATGCGCAATTGTTCTTAGAAAATGCCTTGGCATACTACAAGCAAATTGCAGACTATCTCGCTTTAAACCACTACTTAGAATCCGTAAAAGAAAGAGCCCGTTTGGGAAAAGCAATTTCAGCTTACCGCAAAGCCATCCAAGGTTTTAACCGAGGAGCACTGATCGCGTCGGCGGCCTCAGTGGTTGCAATGGGAACTACGGCTGTGGCAGCAGCAACAGGTAATGAGGTAATTGAGATGACACAGAAAATTACCTTGGCGGCAATGGGAGCTGGCGGGTTGCTATTTACCTTTTTAGCGAAAAAGAAATACAATAAAATTCTTCAACTAGATATTGCTGTAAATAATAGTAAAGCAAGCTACGAGATTCCATTGAAAGAAATTGAAGAATTAGAAAGAAAACTAAAGACTGAAAAAGCAGGTGGTTTGTCTAAACGAATCGGTGACATGATGGGCCCTCCTTCTGAAGAGTTTCAAATGAAAGCTGACTTTTTTAGTAGTTTAACAAGAGTCCTTGATCAAACTCGTATGGTCGAGTCCGCAGCTTGTTCAAGGAGTGCTAGATGATACGAATTGCACTTAGTCTTTTAATTTTGTTTTTAGGAGCTTGCGCTGGAGATGATTCTTTTCAGGGAGAGTTTGATTTAGAATCGCCGACAGACTTGGAAACGATCAAGGTGGAAAGCAATAAGAGTTCAGAGGATGAGGTTGAGAAAATCCAGTCCGTTCTAGGCTTAGATGATTTTATTGATTTTGTGGACTTGAAATATTCATCTTTAAATTCCCAAAAGGATGCAAAAGCTAGAGACAGCATTTGTTATGGGTTCTCCCTTGCGGAAACTTATCTCGTCCGTGAAGAGGATGTTTTTTATTCCTATTTTGAACTTGATGGGCAAGGCAATTATGACAGTAATTATACTATGCCAATTAACATCAAAGTGGATTACGAAGAAAAGTATTCTTGGGTTCAAAGGAAATTAAAGAAACTCTCAGAGTCTTTAACAGGAAAGAAGAACATTGATTCGGGTTTAGGCGTTAGGCAAGACGAAGAAATTGTAGAGATGATCGATTTTAAGATTGATGCCAATGGATCTGCTCTGGCTTTTGAATGGAATATTCGACCAGAAAAACGTGGGCTCAATCAGATTTTTCTATCGTTCAATATGATTGATGTAGATGGTGCTCCAGTTCAGCTAGAAATCAGTAAGGTTTTAGTAAGTGGAGATATGTTGCCTGCCTTGCTAAGGATAAAGTCAAAGGGGAGTTGGAGTGCAAAAACAGTTTCCGTTTACGATGAAAAACTAAGTATAAATTCTAGGAACTACTCTTTTATTCCACTAGGTTCTTGGGCCGAGATCAGAAATTTACTAATTAATGGTTATGTTGATCTTACTGAGGTAAAAACAGGTGAAGCTTTGCGTTTGCATGTGGACTCTTTTCGAGAGTACAAGCAAGGCTCAAACTCATCCTTCAAGTTTGGCAAACTCTATACTAGCTTTTGGAATCCATACCCATTTTGCCGACGTAATGCAGATTGAATCAGCAATAACGCACTGCCAAGCCTAGAATCCATATTCTAGGCTTTAAAATCATGCTAAGTTATTCCCTCAATGATTCGCAAAAGAAGTTTCTTTTTATTCTTAGTCTTGTTTGCTGCTCTCGTTTTGCAGTTTTCATTGTTTGCCCCAGATGAACTGGAGGTAAGAAACCCAACTGAGTTTTTACAAGTGGAAGATTGGAACCAAGAGGTTCAACAGTCTATGGAGAATATTCTTCTTATAGAATCTGAGGAAGGTAAAAAGGTTTGGGACTTAAGAGCGGTTTCTGCGCAAGCACTTCGCGAGACCAATGCTTGGGCTATGGTAGATGTAAAGGCCGTTTTTTATGCCTCAGATGGTGTCGAGTATGAAGTTGCCTCCGGTCTCACAGAGTATGACTCAAGTTCAAAGCGAATGAAGTTTTCCAATAAAGTGCGGGTGTCCAGTTCTAATAATTATTTTTTCGAAACCGATGAAATTCTTTATGATCCTGATCGAGAAAATTTAGTGGGTAATAAGCCGGTGAGAATATCAGCCTTTCCAAGCTCATCTAAAAAATACTCTGAGTTCCGCTCGCAAGAAGTCGTGGTAGATTTAAAAACAAACATTGCGCAGTTTTTAGGGCGTGTGACCTCATCCGATTTAAAAGATGGCAATAGAGAACTAGGCTTAGATACGAACAACTTAATTCTAAATGAGAATGCCAACAAAGCGAGCTTTCCAAGCCCTGTAAATTTCCATTACGAAGGAATGCTTTTGTCAGGGAAAACGGGAGAAATGCTCTACGACCCAAAAACTAAAAAATTGCAAAAGCTGGAGTTAGGAGAAGAAGTTAAAGTTGAGTCTGAAAACAAAAAGGCTTTGGCTGGTAAGCTGCTCCTTGAATTTGCAAAAGAACAAATTATACTAGAAGAAGAACCGCGGTTGATCCAAAAAGAAGATGAGCTGATCGGTAAAAGAATTATATTTCAACAAGCTGGAAAAACTTTAAAAATTGAGGGAGCGAAAGCTTTCTTAAACTCTTCCAGCGGCGGCCCACAGGTGTTAGATGACTAAGTTAGTAGCGGAAGGCTTAAAAAAATCTTACAAAGGAAAGAGCGTTGTAAAAAACGTCGGTCTTGAAGTGGACGCTGGTCAGGTTGTGGGCTTACTTGGGCCCAATGGTGCCGGTAAAACCACAAGCTTCTATATGGTGGTTGGAATCATTCAACCGGATGCTGGAAAAGTAGAAATTAACGGTAAAGACATTACCAATATGCCAATGTACCAAAGAGCGCAAAATGGATTGGGCTATTTGCCACAAGAAGCTAGTATTTTTAGAAAGCTAACTGTGGAAGACAATATTAAAGTAGCCTTAGAGGCTCAAGGTTATTCAGGCCAACAAAAACAAGAAAAGCTTGAGTCGCTACTTTCAGAGTTTGGGATGTCTAATAAAGCAAAGAGCTATGGTTATATGCTTTCAGGTGGAGAGAGAAGGCGAGTTGAGATTGCTAGATCTTTGGCCTGTGAGCCTAAATATTTACTTCTTGATGAGCCTTTTGCTGGAATTGACCCAATTGCAGTGGGAGATATTCAAGAAATTATCCGTCATCTTACCACCAAAGGTATAGGAATTCTAATTACAGACCATAATGTACGAGAAACATTGGGGATTTGTAATCATGCATATATACTAAAGGAAGGAAATATTCAGGTAGGTGGTAGTCCAGAAGAGATTGCAAACTCCGAAGTGGCCCGCAAATTTTACCTTGGTGAAAACTTCCGACTATAAGGATTACTGCTATGTCGATGAAAATGAAAATGAGTTTAAAGCTTTCCCAGCAATTACGGATGACTCCGCAACTGCAGCAGGCGATTAAACTCCTCCAGTTATCTCGACTAGAATTAGAGAGTATGGTGCAAAAAGAGATGGAAGAAAATCCCATCTTAGAAGAAGTGCATGAAGTGATGGAAGACGATGGTAATTTTGAGAACTCGTCAAAAGACCAGCTTCAAGGCCAAGAGAACACCAAAGAAACTCAAGATATGCAAGATCCCAAAAAACAAGATGAGTTTGAATGGGAAAACTACGTAGAAGAAAATCCAATGCCAGGGCAAATGACTAATTTTGCTGGTAACAACGAAGAAATTAATAATTACGAAAATATTTTTTCTAGCCAACAAACTCTTTACGATCACTTAATGTGGCAGCTTGGTTTGTCAGGTTTTAATGACGAAGAAAAAGAGTTAGGTGCAATTTTAATTGGTTATATCGAAGATGATGGCTACTTAAAAACACCGATTGTTCAAATTGCTGAAGACGAAGAAGTGGATGCGACTGAGTTGGAAGAGATGATTCCTTTTCTTCAAGAGTTTGACCCTCCAGGGGTTTTTGCTCGTGATTTAAAAGAATGTCTATTGATACAAGCGAAGCATTTGCAAGAAGACACCCACGAGTTGGTGGCAATGATCGAAACGCAAATGAGCAATCTAGAAAAAAAGAACTACCCGGCAATAGCAAAAGAAATGAATCTCGAGTTAGAAGAAGTGGTAGAGATTTCTAAAATCATCCATAGTATGGAGCCTAAGCCAGGTCGTGCATTTAACTCGACGGAAACTCATTACGTAACTCCAGATGTTTACGTTTATCCTGTTGGTGATGAGTATGTGGTTTCTTTAAATGAGGATGGCTTACCAAGATTGAAAGTGTCTAATTTTTATAAAAACGTACTTCAAGATGGTGGAACGAATGATTCAACCCAAGAATACATTCAAGATAAGCTTCGCTCTGCTGTTTGGTTGATTAAGTCCATTCATCAAAGACAAAGAACCATTTATAAAGTGGCGGAAAGTATCGTTAAACACCAACGTGATTTCTTTGATAAAGGTCCAAAGTTCATTAAGCCGATGATTCTAAAAGACATCGCAAATGACATTGAAATGCATGAGTCCACGGTCAGTCGTGTAACTACTGCTAAGTATATGCATACTCCTCGAGGAATTTTTGAGTTAAAGCACTTTTTTAATTCCGGGATTTCTAAAACCGATGGAGATTCTTTGGCGTCTGAGTCTGTAAAGGTTAAGATCAAAGAGTTGGTCGATGGCGAAGATTCAAAGTCACCATTATCAGATCAAAAGTTAGTAGATCTTTTAAAGAAAGACGGAATCAAGATCGCAAGAAGAACGGTTGCAAAGTATCGTGATGCGCTTGGGATTTTACCTTCTTCAAAGCGTAAAAAATATTTCTAATTCATTCTTTTGCTTTAAGACTCATGGGCAAAATGATGCGAAAGCAAGTATTGCCTTTGTAGTTTTGGTATTGTATTTCGCCGTCAAAGGCGTTTAAGATTCCTCTTGCTTCACTCAGACCTAACCCAGCACCGGCACCAATTTCTCTGGTGGTAAAGAAGGGTTGGAAGATTTTCTCAACAATTTCATAATCAATTCCTCTTCCTGAATCAATCACATCTATAAACGCGACGAAGCCATCGTTTGAAATTTGAATTTTTACCCAAGGAAAGTCAGTTTCTCTCGCAGCCATTAGAGAGTTTCTCAGTACCTGGATAAAAACTTTCGTCATGCTAAAAGGGTCTATTTTTAAGTTAGCATCATCTCCTGTTATCTGTAGATCAATGCTTCTTCTGATTTCAAAGGGAATCAAAGTCATACTTTGTCGGATGCATGATTTTACTCTTGTTTCCATTTCAGGAGACCTTTCCGAAGAGCTAAAATTCAATAACTGATCAATGAGTTCCTGGATTTTGCGAGCGTGTAATGTGATTTTTTTAAGTCGAGTTTGATTGGTTTCTGACAATTGATTGAAGTGTGGGTCTTTGATGGTTTGCTCAATACTACCGGTAATCATAAAAAGGGGATTGTTGATTTCGTGGGCGATTCCACCTGCCATTTCTCCCAAAGCCCTTTCTTTCGCTGTTTGCGATTGCTGCATTTGCAGTTTGGTGAGTTTCTCGTTGGAGTCTTTTATTTCTATTAGCTTTTCTTTGCGATACTTCTCAAACATATGCATTAAGCCTAAGGTAAATAGGCATATCATTGGCACATCTACTGCGTAGGTTATGATTGGAAACTTTCCAAGTGATTTTAGGCTTTCTGCGTGGTTACTTAATCGAGAAAAATACACCAAGATAGAGCTTACAATGGTAATAAAACCAATGATCAATCCAGCTTTAATGCCTGAAATTAAAGTTGTAAAAATACAAACTAAAGGTAGATAAAAGAGGGTTCCAGTAAAAGGTTTCGGGTGAACATAAGCTAAGCCTGCCAAAGCAATACTAATAGAAATTCCAATTAGAAGTCCTGTAGCATTAACATCTCTTGTGATTTTCAAAAGCTTTGGAGTTAATAGTAAAACGAAATTTATAAATATTGCTATGATGCCGTCAAAAACAGGGAATGTCTGGTTTATCAAACTGTTTAAGCTGATTGAAAGAGCGCTGACAAAAATAATGATTGGAATTACATTTAAAAGTGATTTTGCTCTGATGTATTCATCTGTATATAGGTCGGTTTCTCGAAAAGGATTTTGCCGATCTAGGAATGCATAATAGTTTTTTAGAAAAGTTCTCAGTTTCTTTTTCATTATCAATAAAGTATCGGTTGGATGAGTTAAAACATATTCAAGTGAGTAAAAATTAATGGGAAATTTAAAATCCAAGAGTCAGTCTGGTCTCAAAATGAGACGGAATTGAAACGCGCCAATAAAACTTCTGTAGTTCCTGAGAAAAGACTTAGTTTTTGATGGGGCAAGCCGATAAGGACTAAAGCCTAGGGAGGTAAAATCGCATGAAATTTGATTTAGTCTTCAATCATGTTAAGAAATCAGAAAAATTAAAACAATACGCTGGAGAGAAACTGGATAAGCTTCAAAAATTTGAACTGAAACCCTTTTCTATTCAATTTATTTTCTCAGAAGAAAAGAAGCAAAAATATGCAGAGCTTGTAATCAATGGTAAAAATAAACGTTGGGTAGCGAAGGGATATGGGCAGAATCTTTATCAAGCTGTGGACCAATGCATTCATAGAATGTCTGCTCAGTTAAAGAAAAATAAAGATAAATTGCAGAAACATAAAAAACCACAATTGAGTGGAACACATGCACTTGAATGTCTAAATGACCAATTAGAGTACGATTACTCTAAGATTAAAGGCGCAAGTGGCCAAAAGGCTGCTTAAAAGGCCCTTTTGCTTGTGAATACAATTGACGCTCTAAAATGCCTCTGATACCGTGCCGGGATGCGGAATGGAGGCATTTTTTTATGAAAAATTATATTTTTACAAGTGAGTCCGTGTCTGAAGGACATCCTGATAAAATGGCAGATCAAATCTCAGATTCTATCTTAGATGCAATCCTAGAGAACGATCCAAAAGCTCGTGTAGCCTGTGAAACTATGATCACAACAGGTATGGCGGTTATCGCTGGTGAGATTTCAACAAACACTTATGTTGATATGCCAACCATCGTTAGAAATACAATCAAAGAAATCGGATATGATTCTTCTGATAAAGGTTTCGATTACCAAACTTGTGCCGTTATGTCTTCCATTGATCAACAGTCTCCTGATATTGCGATGGGTGTTGATATTTCTGACACAAAAGAGCAAGGTGCTGGTGACCAAGGGATTATGTTTGGTTACGCTGTTAATGAAACTCCAGAGCAAATGCCTCTTACAATTTCTTTATCTCATAAATTGGTAAGAAATCTTTCTGAGTTAAGAAAATCTAGAAAATTAGATTTCTTACGCCCAGATGCAAAGAGCCAAGTTTCTATTGAGTATGTTGATGGACAACCAAAGAGAATCGATGCAGTAGTTCTTTCTACGCAACATTCTGAGGAAGTAAGCTTAAGCCAACTTCAAGAAGCGGTTATGGAAGAGTGTATTAAGAAAACACTTCCTGCTGAGTGGTTAGATGACAAAACAAAATTCCATATCAACCCAACAGGACGTTTCGTTTTAGGTGGTCCTTTGGCTGACTGTGGTTTAACTGGACGTAAAATTATTGTAGATACTTACGGTGGACATGGTGCACACGGTGGTGGAGCTTTCTCTGGAAAAGACCCATCAAAAGTGGATCGCTCAGCTGCTTATGCTGCTCGTCACGTAGCCAAGAACGTTGTAGCTGCTGGTCTTGCTGATAAAGCATTGGTGCAGTTGGCTTATGCAATTGGTGTAGCACAGCCAGTAAGTGTTTTAGTAAATACATATGGAACTGAAAAAGTAGACGTAGAAAAAATCGAAGCTGCTGTTCGTAGAACTTGGGATCTTCGCCCGGCTGCGATCGTTGAGCAATTCGACCTACTAAAACCAAGATATCGTCAAACTGCTGCTTACGGTCACTTCGGTCGTGAGGAAGAGGCTTTTACTTGGGAGAAAGCAGATAAGGTTGAGGCTTTGAAGGCTAGTCTTTAATTTGTTTTTTTACATTTTAGTTTTTAAAGAAGGGGTCTCTTTGGGATCTCTTTTTTTTTTTTTTTGCCTTCGGCTGGGGAGTGTTGATCTTGGATTTTTTTAACTCCTCGGTTTGGTTCTTCGAATGAGCCGGCCTTCTTAGGCAAAAGTAATTTTCTTAGACGCTTTTTTGGCCTTCGGCTGGGATTTGTTTGTATTTTTATTGTAATGTCTTTTTACTCCTCGGTTTTGATCTTTGAATGAGCCGGCCTTCTGAAACAAAAGTGTTTTGCTCAGACACGTTTCCGGTTATACGCCTGCGGCTTCTTCCCTCACATCCATGTTACTCGTTTTGGATCTTCCTGATCCAAAAAGGTCTGATCAAAACACTTTTGTTTCATACGGCCTCTTTCTCATTTCTTTTTATCTAAATCTCGTCGTCTTTTTTTTGTTTTTGCTGGCGCGGGTGGTGTTGGGCGGCTTTGCCGCCGTTGGCTGTTTGAGGCTTTTGCCTCAAAGGTGCTTTTGTTTTTTTGGGGCTTGTTGTGGTTGCTTATTTTTTGGTCATGGGGGATTGGTTTTTTGGGGGAGTTTTGTTTTGCTGGGGGCTTTGGTGTGTATTTTCTTAGGCTTAATGGAGCTGTGGGTGATTCTGTTTGGTGCTGGATTTTTGATGTGGTAAAACCAGGGTTCGGAGAAACTGACTGATGAACTCGAAAAATATTCGTAACTTTTCTATTATCGCACATATTGACCACGGAAAGTCGACCATTGCTGATGGTCTTTTGAAAATGACTGGATCTCTCGCAGATCGTGATGCCAAAGACCAATTTTTGGATAATATGGACATTGAACGTGAACGTGGGATTACTATTAAGGCGCAAACGGTTCGTTTGAACTATAAAGCGCAAGATGGCCAAGAATATGTATTAAACTTAATCGATACTCCGGGACACGTTGATTTTTCTTATGAAGTTTCTCGAAGCTTAGCTGCTTGTGAAGGAGCTTTGTTGGTTGTGGATGCTGCTCAGGGAGTTGAAGCGCAGACTTTGGCAAATGTTTATTTGGCTTTAGAAAATGATCTTGAGCTTTTACCAGTATTAAATAAAATCGATCTTCCAGCGGCAGACCCTGACACTGTAAAACAACAAATTGAAGATGTGATTGGCTTAGAAACAGACAATGCTGTATTGGTTTCTGCAAAAGAAAAAATTGGTATTGATGAATTGCTAGAGTCCATCGTTAAATTCATTCCACCTCCGATTGATGCTCAACCTGATGAAAAGCTTCGCGCTCTCGTTTTTGACTCTTGGTTTGATTCTTACCAAGGGGTTGTAATTTTAGTTCGTGTTCGTGAAGGAAGTATTAAAAAAGGCGATAAACTTAGGTTTATGGCAACGGGTAGCGATTACGAAGTTTTAAAGGTGGGAGTTTATGCTCCTTTCCCAAAAGACATTCCAGAGCTTGAAGCGGGAGATGTTGGTTTTGTAATCTGCGGAATGAAAGACATTCGTGATGTAAAAGTGGGTGAGACAGTTACCCATACTAAAAACCAAGCTGAAAAACCTTTAGCTGGTTTTAAAGAAGTTCGCCCAATGGTTTTCTCTGGTATTTTTCCTATTGATGCCAATGATTATGAAAAACTAAAATCTGCTCTTGAGAAGCTGAGCCTGAATGACTCTAGTTTGACTTTTGAAATTGAGAGTTCAGCGGCATTGGGTTTTGGTTTGCGTTGTGGATTCTTAGGATTACTACATATGGAGATCGTTCAAGAACGTCTTGAGCGAGAGTTTAACCTAGATCTTATTACCACAGCACCTTCTGTGGTTTACAAAGTCTACCAAACTGATGGAACAATGATTGAAGTAGAAAACCCAACGGGTCTTCCCGATACTTCTAAAATTGATTACATCGAAGAGCCCTACATTACTGCAAACATTCATACTCCAAGTGAATACATTGGTGCGGTCATCAAGCTTTGTGAAAACAAACGTGGTGTTCAGCAAAAAATGGAATACGTTGGTGAAAACAAAGTTATGATTGTTTATGAACTTCCCATGAATGAAATGGTATTAGATTTTTATGACAAATTAAAATCACTTTCCAAAGGCTACGCCTCTCTAGACTATGATTTTTCTGAGTTTAGAAAATCCGATATGGTGAAGTTAGACATATTAATTAATGGTGATCCGGTGGATGCCTTGTCCTTAATGGTTCATAAGTCTAAGGCTTTTCCAAGAGGTCGTGAGCTTACAAAGAAAATGAAAGAGCTAATCCCAAAACAGCAATTTAAAATTGCTCTACAAGCTGCAATTGGTGCTAAAATTGTGGCAAGGGAAACAATCTCTGCCCTAAGAAAAGATGTAACTGCCAAATGTTATGGTGGTGATATCACCCGTAAAAGAAAGCTTTTAGAGAAGCAAAAAGAGGGTAAAAAGCGCATGAAACAAATTGGTAGTGTGGAAGTTCCTCAAAAGGCTTTTTTAGCTATCCTGAAAGTGGATGACTGATTTGAAAAGCTCCAAAAGGTATATTGCAATTTTCTTTCTCTTAGCCGTTGTAGTTTTACTTCGGCTTTTTGTTGTTGAAATTAAAAGAGTTGAAGATTGGCAAATGTTTCCGAGTTTTTACCAAAACGACTTTTTTGTTTTAAATAAAATTGCAAAAAAACCTGAGCTTGGAGAAGTGTACTTTTTTGCTGATTCAGAAGAGGCCCCAGGTGGTTTGTATCGAGTGTTAGGTTTAGCTGGAGATAAGGTTCAATATTGGGCAGGACGACTCTCATTGAATGGTCAAAAACTCGATGAGATGCAAAGCTCTGTAAGTCAATTGCCCTTTGGAAAATCAGCTGGAGTTGATTTAAGTGATATGTCTTATATGAAGTATATAAGCGAGTCTTTACCCAATAAAAGCTACTCGGTCATCGCTTTCGAAAGTGGAACTAAAGAAAATCTAGAGGAAGTAATTGTTCCAGAGGATAAACTATTTGTTTTAAAAGATTTTCGTAGCTTTGGCTTAGATTCCAGAAAATTTGGTTTTGTCTCTAAAGATAAAATTCGTGGTAAAGCGATGCTAACTTTATATTCCTGTACTGAGCTTTTAGGTGATAGCCTTGCTGTTTGCGACTTTTTTAAATTTAGAAAAGGTCGATTTTTTACTCGTATTCCTTAATACCTCCTGTAAGATATAAACATGAAAAAGCAAGGGGAAGGCCAATTTCATTTTCTTAAGGTATTGGTTTTAGCAGTCACATTTGCAATCATCGCACGTTTTTTGGTGATAGGTGTTTATAAAGTACCTACCTCAGCAATGTTGCCTAGTTTACATATGGGAGATATTGCCGTTGGCTGGAAGTTCCCTTACCATAGTTTCACACGACCAATTTACAAATTTTTAGTGGGCGAAAACATCCGACTCCAACGAGGAGATCTAATTGTCTTCAAGCATCCAGATGGTAAATCTAGTTATGTAAAACGAATCCTAGGTCTTCCAGGCGATAAAATTCAATTTACTAGCCGCAATCAGTTGGTTGTAAACTCTGAAAGTTTTCAGTACGAGTTATTAGATGAACAACTTAACTTTACAGGTGGAGAGTATTACAATCTTTTTAAAGAAAGCTCTAAAGATTATAGTGCTGAAATCATCATACGAAGATCGGACTCTGAATCACAGGTTTTACCAGAAGAAATGATCGTTCCACTAGGATCTTATTATGTTTTAGGGGATAATCGAGATGCTTCCGATGATTCTAGAGACTGGGGCGTAATTCCAGAAGAAAACATTGAGGCTAGATTGGATTGGATCGTACTTTCCTTAAATTGGCGTGATGAAGATAAATCCGTTTTTCGAAAATCTAGGTTTTTGCTACCAATTGAATCAAACTAAAAATAATTTTGCTGTGCACTAGGCCTTGTGGGCTAGATAGCCTTTACATCTGAGGAAAAAGTTGGATAATTTAGCAATGGATTTTGAAGCGATAAATGAATCAATTGTTAAGTATTTTACTGGTCCACAATATTTACCAGAGCTGCAACAGGCTAAAAAAGAATTCTTTGAAAAAGCTGGAATTATAGATGAAGAAAGTCAAAGTTATGAACCGCGTATGGCGCAGTTTCTGGATTGGTACATTTTCTCTAGAGATCTAAGTGAATTCAATATTCCACCGATCGAGCTGGCTACACAAAGAGAAATGGTAGAGTTTCCTGATTACGACGCGACAATGATTGAAAATATGTCAAATGCTACTCATAGCCTTTTTGAATTTATAAAGGTTAAGGGGCGAGATGTTTATATTCGAGATTTGTTCACGAAAAAGAAAGTGGTTCTAAAAGACTCAGGGGTTTCCATCGGTTTTAATCCTGACGAGATCTTCGATGCTCGTGTTATTCCAGTGGAAGATAATTTTATTTTTGCAAAAGGTTTTTGTTTTCATCCTCCTGGAGCAAAAAAGTTTATCCTAAAAGAGATTAAAAAAGTTAGGCACCTAGAGAAGAGTCATCATGAGTCTTTAATGTTTAGACTGGTTAAGATGAGATATAAACTTGAGCAATATAAACACATCAAAATGGAATTCATTTATACGAACGATCAAAGTTTGAAAATTTAAGAGGGTTTATGAAAGCTATTAGCGTAAAAAATTTTAAGAAATCATATCGCTCAGAATTTTGGTTAAAAAAAATCCCAGCCATCGAAGACTTAAGTTTTGAGGTTGAGCAATCTACAGTTACAGGCTTCTTAGGGGCTAATGGTGCGGGTAAATCGACAACGATAAAGAGTATTTTAGGTTTACTGATTCCCGATGCTGGAGAAATTCGTTTTTTTGGAGATAAAGAGCTTAGCCCTGAAACCCGCTCTAGAATTGGTTTTCTACCTGAACGGCCATTCTTTTACGAATACCTGTCTGGAAAAGAGTTTCTAGAGTTCTATGCCCAATTATCAGGAATGAAGCTTGGAAAAAAACTAAATCTCAGAATTGAAGAATTACTGGAGCTGGTTGGTTTAAGTCACGCCGGTGAAAAGAAGTTGCGTGAGTACTCAAAGGGAATGCTTCAGAGAGTAGGTATTGCTCAGGCAATTATTCATGATCCAGAGCTAATTATTTTTGATGAACCAATGTCGGGTCTTGATCCTGATGGCAGATATGATGTTGGTCAAATATTGCAGCAAATTGCTGAACAAGGAAAAACGGTGTTCTTCAGTTCTCATTTGCTGGATGACGTTGAGAGAATTAGTAAAAACTTAGTGGTGTTAAAAAAAGGAAGCCTTATCTATCAAGGCTCTTTAGCAGAACTTCTTGGGAATGTGGACTCTGACTACCGCATTGAGTATACAGACTCTACAGAGCTCTTTTCGGAGGAAGTGAAGGATCAAGAAAGCCTCCAAAAAAGGCTTGATGAAATTCGTCAAAAGAAAATGGCTATCGTAAGGATTCAGCCTGTTAAAGCAAACCTAGAACAAGCATACGTTAATTTAAATGAAAAATAGAGGGTACTATGAATAGCTTAAAGCTAGTATTTGCAGTCGCTAAAAATAGTTATAAAGAAATCATTCGAGACAGAATTCTTTATGGAATTCTAGTTTTTACGGTGCTTCTAATTGGACTAAGTAGGGTAATGGGTGGTTTGAGTTTTGCTGAGCAAGAGAGAATCATCGTTGACTTTGGCTTGGCAGGAGTTCACATATCTGTTGTAATTCTATCCGTTTTTATTGGCAGCTCCTTAGTCTCAAAAGAGTTTGAAAAACGAACCGTGTTGACTTTGTTGGTTAGGCCTCTTGAGCGCTACCAATACATTTGCGGTAAGTTCATAGGTTTTATTGCAGTGATTGCCAGTTTATCCATTGGTTTGTTTGCTGTTTTAATTTTAATTACAGGGGCTTTTGAAAATGGCTTTAACTTTACAATGCTATATACCTTGCATGGCTTTATTTTAGAATCCCTGGTCCTTGCATCTTTAACCATCGCTTTTAGTATTTATAGTAAGCCAATTATTAGTGTGAGTTTTGTTTTAGGCGTTTTTATTATTGGTCATTGGTTAGATAATTTAAACTATTTCGCCAAATCCTCGGAGTCTAAGGTTTTTCGCTTTATGGCTGAAATTTCTAATTATATTTTCCCTAATTTAGAGCTGTGGAACTGGAAGTCTCAGGCTGTAAATCGCGAGATTGTGCCCTTTCAGCAATTTTTAAATGCTAACTACAATGCAATAGCATGGACGGGAATATTTTTATGCGTTGCTGTTTTATTGTTTAGGAAAAAAGATTGTGCCTGAATTATCTGCTTTAGCCTTAGTTTTTTATCTTGGAGCCATTTGGGGTTCTTTTGCCAATATGTTAATTGTACGCATTCCAAGCGGTGAAAATATAGTTCTGCCATCTAGTCATTGTGATCACTGTAACGAAAAATTAAAGTGGTACCATAACATCCCAATTTTTAGCTGCTTAATTTTAGGTGCGAAATGTGCTTATTGTAAAAAGAGTTTTGGCTGGAGGCATTTGTTTGTCGAGATACTGATGGGCTTTTCTTTTCTCGGAGTTTTTTGGTACTACGGTTACTCTTGGACAAGTTTAGAGTATTTAATTCTAGTTGTAGGCCTGATAACAGTTAGCATGATCGATTTAGACCTAAGAATTATCCCAGATAAAATCAGTCTCCCGGGTATTGTTATTGGTCTGTTGGGGGCGGCGATCAACCCAGAGAGGGCATTTCTAGATTCTTTTTTAGGTGTTCTACTGGGTGGTGGTGTATTGCTGGCCATTGCTTATCTTTATTTCGCTCTTAAAAAAGTCGATGGAATGGGTGGGGGAGATATTAAATTACTCGCCTGGATTGGTAGTGTTCTTGGAGTAAAATCAATTCTTTTCGTTTTGTTTTTCTCAAGTGTAGTTGGTAGTTTGGTTGGAATCTTTTTTATGATATTTCGCAAAGAAGGACTTAAGTCCAGTCTAGCTTTCGGGCCCTACCTAGCTCTGGCGGCCTTGGTCTACCTTTTTTGGGGACCAGAAATCATTAATTGGTATTTTGGTTTCAGTTTTCCTTGGCTTACGCCTAGTATGTAAATTGACTTTTATCTGGCAAATTGATGTAATTTTGTAGAGGATTCGAGTACTTACAACTTTTATCAAATTTTTTGATAAAATCTGTGAGAAGAGAATATAGCTGCTAGGAATTACATGTTATTTGGATCGACAAAAGTCATTGGACTAGACATTGGAACGAGCACGATTAAACTCGTGGAGCTGAACGTTAATCGTGGAACTGCAGAGGTTATTTCCTTTGGTGTGGCTCCAACTCCTCAAGCTGCTGTGATGAATGGTGAAATTTTAGATTCACTCCCTATTTCTGAAACAGTTACGAGAATTCTTGAACAAGTTAAGACAAAGAGAAAAAGAGTTGCCACGGGCCTTTGGGGTACAAGTGTAATTGTGAAAAGAATTAACGTTCCGCAAATGGATGAAAGTTTATTGCAGGAGCAAATTAAATGGGAGGCTGAGCAGTATATCCCATTTGATATGTCAGAGGTCTCCATTGATTTCCATTTGATTCCAGAGCATCGCTCTCAGGATGTGATGGAAGTACTACTAGTAGCTGCGAAAAACGAAACCGTCTATCGTTATGCTGAGCTTGTAGAGAACTCAGGTCTTGAATGTTCTGTGGTAGATGTGAATGGTTTTGCTTTGGCCAATTGTTTTGAGTTTAATTACGGAAACTCACAGAAGGAAGTGATCGGTCTGTTAAACGTAGGTGCAGCATGTACCAATTTTGTGGTTCTAGAAAATGGCCATACTAGTTTTGTTAGAGACATCCCAGTTGGTGGTGGAAACTACACTGCGGATATCCAATCCCATCTGGGTGTAAGTTTAGATGAAGCTGAATCTCTAAAAATTTCTGCTGGAATTGGGCAAGAGGTTCCTGAAGAAGTTTTTGATGTATTGACTAGTTCTAATGAACTTTTTTTAGAAGAGTTACAGCGTAGTATTGATTTTTACCAAGCCTCAAGTAACGCAGGGGAGATCAAGCGGTTTTACATTACAGGTGGTAGTATCGCCTTACCAAATCTTTTAGAGAGCTTACAGAATGGATTGAATGTGCCGGTGGAAATTATGAATCCATTCAAAAAGATAAAATACAACGATAAAAAATTTAATGCTGATTATATTGCACAAATAAGCAACTTTGTATCAGTGCCATTGGGCTTAGCCCTACGTAAAGGAACGAAGTAGTGATAGAGATTAATCTACTTAGAGGATTTTCGGCAGAAGGTTTAGATGGAGGAGAGTCCACTCTAAATTCTACTTTTGCAACGGCACAGAAGGTTGTTTTTGATGAGAAGGATTTAGTATTAAAACTAGTGATATTAATCATTCCGGTTTTAGCCCTTTATGGTTATGAATTCTACGACGAAGGCATTGGGGCCAACACATTGAAGGCCAAGCAAAAACAAGTCGAGAGATTGACTATTGAACTTGCGGGATTTGGAAAACAGGTTGCTGAAGTTCGTAAAATTAAAGAAGAAAAAAATAGACTGACTTCTAGAATTGATACGATTAAAGAGATTTCTAAAGAACGTTTATCCAATGCAAAGGCTTTGGACGCACTACACGATATTGTACCACCGCAAGCTTGGTTAAAAAATCTAAGCATTGAAAATGGTAAAGTTAAAATTGTGGGTGAGGCGACGGAAGACTTAGTGGTTTCACAATTACTACGAAATTTAGATGAGAGTATTTATTTTAAAGATGTAAAGTTATTATCGTCCACGGAAGTACGTAAAGCCGGTGGATCCTATAAAGCATTTAGTATTGACTGTACGTTGGGGCAATAAGTTATGGCAACTGACATTCGACAACAAATAAATCAAATGCCCATCACACACTTTGTGTTGATTGGAATTGTGATAAGTGCGACTTATTACTTTTTGATGTTTGAAGGTGCGGCCAAATACGAAAGCCGCATCAAAAATTTAGATGCGCAGATTGCCAAGATTAATGGCGACATTGCTACGAATAAAAATATCGTAAAAGATATCGTAAAATTTGAAGAAGAGGTAAATGAAATTTCTGAACAATTTCAGTCAGCGATTGAATACTTACCTTCAAAGTCAAAAGTAGAAGACGTTCTTGATCAGTTGTATAAAATCGCAAGAACCAAAGGGGTAATCTTATCGAAAGTTGTCCCAGGTGGAACCACTAAAAAGAAATTTTACGAAGAATTGGTCGTAGATATTCAAGTCTCTGGAAGCTATACCTCTATTACGGGCTTCATCGTTGAAGTTTCTCAGATTCCTCGAATCATTAACATTCAGGGGATTTCATTAAAGCCCTCTTCAAGAAAATCTTTAACAGATAGCCTCTTGCTTGATCTCTCAGGGAAATTGGTGACCTATCGTTACATTGAGGAGGCAAATTAATTGAAATCACTTCTTGGTATTTTATCTTATGTAGTAGCAGGAATGGCTGGTTTGGGATTAGCTTCCTATCTAGCTGGTATGGTATTAAAACCTTCCTCTGCTGCCAATCTAGAAGTTGGTAAGTCTAAAATTGAATCGCAAGTAGCTAAGGATCTCAAAGTTCAAAAAGATTCTGATATTGAACTTGTAATGAATAGAATTGAGAATGCAAACCTTAGCGAAAATTTATTGGCTCAAGCAGCCAAGCCTCAAGCGGCAAAGCAAGCTGAGGAAAAAACGCAAGATGATATAATTATCGATGGTCAAAAACAAAATACGATCGATTTAAAATTTTTAAATGAAGAATATAAATATGATGAAACGGATCGAAAAGACCCATTTGCACCATACGAGGCACCAAGGGCTGTTTTTAACTCAACTCAGCCAATTGGACCAATGTTGCCACTGCAAAGGTTTAATGTTGAAGAATTATCGGTTCAGGGAATCATTTGGGGAGTTGAAAACCCAACCGCCATGGTAGTGGCACCAGACAAAAAGATTTATTACGTTAAAGAACGAGAAAAAATTGGTAAGAACAATGGCTATATCGCTCAAATTAGAGAGGGTGAAGTAGTGATTGTAGAGAGCTTTTTATATAATGGGGAAATCACATCACAGGTAAAAATATTACCAATAGATACGGTTTCCAATTCGAAAAAGTAAAAAAATCTTAGGAAGAAGGAGTTTCCTATGTTTATGAAAAATAGTTTGGCAATGTTGTTGTGTCTTACGATGCTAGCTTGTAGTTCCGCTAGTAATCAAGACGAGGGTTTGGCTTCGAATGCTGATGAAATAGCGGCAGAGACTGACTTCAGTGAGGATGCTTTTGGTGATTCCCTGGATGAGGAGTCTGGAGAAGATTTTTTTGCTGAATCTGAAGGGGACGAAACTGCTGACGAAAGCTTTTTTGAAGACGGGTTCGCAGAAGAAGAACCTGCTGAACAAAGCATTGCAGCAAATGACGAAACATTTTCAGAAGATGATTTTAGTGAAGAGGATTTTTCGGAAGAGGACTTTTCTGAGGAAGACTTCTCTGAAGAAGATATGGCTTTTTCAGAAGAGGATTTCGAAGGTGAAGACTTTGCCGACGAATCAACAGATGAACTGTTTGCGGAAGACGAATCTTTAGATGATTTTGCCATTGAAGAAGAAGCCCCGGTTGAATTGGCGGAGCAAAACATTGCTGAACCACCAGTTGTCGAAGAAACTCCAATCATTGAAACACCATTGGTTTCTGGTGGTGAAAACCGAATCGTAGGTCTAGACTTTTTGGCAAATAAAAATGGTGGAACGATTTTAATTTCGAGCTTAAAGCCGGTTCAGTTTCGACAAAGAAAGAACCTTTCAACAGGTCAACATATTGTCGAGATTGAAGGAGTAAAACTTCCAGAGAAGTTTCAAAGGCCATATGACACTCGAGAGTTTAACGGAAGCATTGGTTTGTTTCAGGCATACCAAGAAAAAGGTTCCAATGTCGCTCGTTTCGTACTTCAAACAAAAAGTAACTCTGAGCCATTAATCACTCAAGAAGGTGAGGCTCTTTTGATTTTGGCACAAAATCCTGTGCAGGAATATCAAATGGCCGAAGCACCTGACGAAGGTGAAATCGATTTTGAAAATAATCGAATTACAGTGGATACCGATGCGATTCGTCGAGATGAAGAAATCTTAAAAGATAAAAGCATCGAAGATTTCTTAACTGGAAACACAAATTATTATGGTAAAAAAATTAATATTGAGCTTGTGAATACAAATATCATCGAAGTTTTCAATATTCTTGCCGAGCAAAGTAATTTAAATATCATTGTGGCTGAAGGGGTGTCTGGAAACATCACTCTACGATTACGAGAGATTCCTTGGGATCAGGCATTAATGGTTGTTCTACAATCCAAACAACTTGGATACGTAAAGAACGGAAATATTTTAAGAATTGCTCCTTTGAAGACCATTGAAAAAGAAGCAAATGACGCGAGAGCAGTTATTGAAGCTCAGAAAAAGCTTTTACCGGTTAAGGTGAGAATTTACCCAGTAAGTTTTGCTCAAGCCAATGATATTTCCACGCAGGTTCAAGATTTTCTAACTCCAGATCGTGGTAAAGTAAAAGCAGATACGAGAACAAACTCAATCATTGTGACAGATCTCCCTGAAGTTTTAGACAAAGTTGGAAAGTTGATCAAGAGGCTAGACACAGAAACTCCTCAAGTGTTAATGGAAGCAAAGTTTGTTGAAACGACAGAAGATTTTGATCGTCAGGTTAATATCGGACTTGGAACTGGTACTTATACAAGTACAGCAGGAAATGAGTACTCTTACAGTGGTCTAACTTCCAACGGAAACTCAGGGTTGAGTATGACCTTCAATAGTATTTCAAGCCTAGGAAGTATTGGTGCTTTCTTAGATTTGTATGAAAAGAAAAACTTGGCAAGAGTGATTTCTTCTCCACGGGTAATCGGTTTGAACAATGAAGCAGCTACCATTAGCCAAACCACTCAGGTATTGGATAAGACTACGACAACATCTACTGACGGTCGTACAACAGCTACAAGTTTCACTCCGCGTGATTTAACTTTAAATTTAACCATGACTCCGCAGATTACAGCGGATGGTGGTGTATTGATGGAAATCTCCGTACAAAGGGATGTTGCCGGGGCGCAAGAGGTTGAGGAAACAGCTTCAGCTACGCCAATCGGAACGCGATCTGCGCAAACAAAAGTTTTAGTTCCAAATGGTGACACCATTGTAATTGGTGGAGTTTATCAGTTTGACCAAACGAAAGAAGAAATTAAAATTCCATATTTAGGAGATATTCCACTATTAGGTACATTGTTTAGAAAGGACACTACGAAAAACGTTAAAAATGAGTTAATGATTTTCGTAACTCCTAGAGTATTGAACATTGATAAGGCCTTCAATAGTGGTGATGTATTTATTGAACAGGCAGAAGGTGTTCCTGCAGAGCAAAGTCTATAAGACTTGGCCTTGTAGGTTTAACATCTTTAGCCTTTTTGAATGAAAGTCATACCAGGTATCCCAATAAGAAGATTCAGCATTATCTAAAGATTGTTGTACCTGGCTTAATTGCAAAAAGTTAATCCTACCAATGCGGTAGGATTTTTGCGCTTCTAGCAAACTTTTTTTGGCAAAACTTTTCCATCGTTCGTAGGACTTTAATAAAGTCTTCTTTTGATTTAACTCTTCTTGCATTTGTTCATAGTGAAGCGCAACGATTCTTTTTTTCTCTTGGATTTGCCTTTCTAAGATTGCAATGCTTTTACTATGAGCTCTTTTTTTATAGATACTAGATAGTCCTGAAAACAAAGGCAAACTAGCTGATAAAACGATTTGGCTAGAGCGATTGCTTTCATCGAAAAGTCCACTAGACTCTGTAGCCTGATAACCTTCGCTAGCTGAAATGGCTATGCTTGGATTGTCTTCTCCCAAATCTATTTTTTGATTTAACTTTAAATTTTTCATTTGAAGATTCAAAGCTTGCAACTCAAAATTATTTTGAAAAAGATTTTGTACATCAATAGATTGAATGTCTTGCTTTGGTTCCCATTTGTTTTTTGTCATTTCACGCCAGTTACTTACATAACTGGTAACTTCTTTATCTAGCTTTTCATACTCAATTTCTAACTGTTCTAGTTGTACTTTTCTCGCGATAAAATCTGCTTCGGCTTGAGGAAGTTCATAGGATTTAGCATTTCCAAGTTTAGATTTTCTCTGTATGATGCTTCTGTTTTTCTTTTGAATCTCTAGTTGGTCCTTTGCAATTTTTATTTTTTCTTGCTGATTGCGAACTTGTAACAAAAAATTGAAAGCTTTTAATTTACTCGCCTCCGTTGTCATTTTTAAGTTAAGTTTTGCGATTTTTAACTCTTCTTTTGCTAAATCCAAAGCAGCAAAAAGTTTTCCCCCTGTATAAATGGGTTGGGTGATTTCTAGTTTACTCGCGTACAGCGTGGCACTTCCTGTAAATGCAGTGATGTTTTTAATTCTTGTCTGGCTGTTTGACCAAGTTACTTGAGGAAATAGACTTCCACGAACCTGTTTTACTTGGTTTTCTAACTTTTCAATCTCTAGTTTCGCTTCATCAACTTCGGGACTCTTAAGAACGAATTCGTCGACAAAAGGCAGGGAGTAAGCTTTGGACACAAGAAAAAAACATAGAAATAGAAGTTTTTGTTTAAGCAAATTTACCCCCTGGACCAATTCTGTTATATGGAAAAATGCGCCTAAACTATACCGTCAGATTGACCAGGATTCTAAGGAAAAATGCTTTATAGATTGTTCGGCCGCATTGCGAAAGATAACCTGAGTTAAACATAACAGGAGTCAGCATGAGAAGCGCATTTTTTTATGTTTGTTTTGCCGTTTTTGGATTTGTAGGATTAATCTCAATAATATTTCCTCAAGCCCTCTTTAGTTTAATAATTTTAGTGCCCATTGCACTAATGGGCCTAAAAGATGCTTTCCAAAAGAAGCAAACGATTCGTCGTAATTTTCCTATACTTGGAAGATTTCGCTATTTGCTGGAAATGATTCGTCCAGAAATTCAGCAATATTTTATCGAACATGATACTGCGGGAACTCCAATTCCAAGAACCTTACGTTCTCTAGTTTATCAGCGAGCGAAAAGGCAAATTGAAACGGTTCCCTTTGGTACGCAGGAAAATGTCTACTCCTCAAATTATGAATGGATCAATCACACCATGAAACCAACCATTGTGGATGAGTCTGGATTGCGTGTTTTGGTTGGTGGTGATGAGTGTACGCAAAAATATTCTTGTTCTTTGCTCAATATCTCGGCCATGAGTTATGGTTCTTTAAGTAAAAATGCAATCGAAGCTCTTAATGGTGGGGCAAAGATTGGAGATTTTTATCACAATACAGGAGAAGGAAGTATTTCTCCATACCATCTAAATAGAGGCGGGGATTTGGTTTGGCAAATCGGTACCGGCTATTTTGGCTGTAGAGATGAGGATGGAAATTTTGATCTTGAAAAGTTCAAAGTAAATGCAAATCGACCTGAAGTTAAAATGATCGAAATTAAAATTTCTCAGGGAGCAAAACCAGGACATGGTGGTATTCTTCCTAAGGAAAAAGTAACCAAAGAAATTTCAGAAATTCGTCATGTACCTATGGGAGTAGACGTAATCTCACCTGGAGGCCATTCCGCATTTAATTCGCCTAGAGAGTTGTTAGAGTTTATCAAAAAATTGAGAGAAGCCTCTGGAGGAAAACCCGTTGGTTTTAAACTCTGCATGGGATATCCAGAGGAGTTTGTCTCTGTTTGTAAAGCCATGGTTACCACCCAAATTTTTCCTGACTTCATAACTGTAGATGGCAGTGAAGGTGGAACCGGAGCATCTCCTCTAGAATTTACAAATTCTGTTGGGACTCCACTGGAAGACGGGCTTGTGTTTGTGCACAATACTTTACGAGGCTTTGGCATCCGTCAAAAACTTAAGATAATAGCTTCTGGTAAGGTATTGACCGCATTCAATATGTTAAACCGATTGGCCCTGGGAGCTGATATTATTAATAGTGCTAGGGGATTTATGCTAGCGATTGGTTGTATCCAAGCCCTACGTTGTCATGAGAACGTTTGTCCTACCGGAGTTGCGACGACGAACCCGAAATTTTATGAGGGTTTAGATGTAAATTTAAAAGAAGTAAGAACCGCAAATTTTCATGCTAAGACCCTTCATACCTTTAAAGAGCTTTTACAAATCGTAGGTGTTGAAAGACCTTCTCAACTACGTAGGCATCACATTCAAAGAAGGATTCGTGGAGTAGGGGCTACCAATTTAGAAGAGATTTACCCATATTTAGGAGAAGGAACTCTCTTAGAGGAGCCTTATCCAATCTCTTATCAAAAGATCATGGATAAGGTCGACATTGATCACTTCGCTGATGTTCACTGGTGATCACGAGATTTGAGGAATTCCTCAAAATGCTCTTTACCATTTTTACCGAAGACTAGAGGATTCTTTACGAATTCCTCTTGGATTCTTGAGATGAATCTTTCGTTTCTTTCTCTCGGACTTAACTCGATGATTTTTTCAAATTCATAAGCAAAGGCACCAGTACCAATTACATAATCCAATTCTCTGACGATAGCGGCCAATACGTTGTCAATAATGATACCTTTGTTTTGATACAAATAATGCTCGATAGGTGCTGTTTTACTCTTCGGATCCAAAGAATGCAGTTTATCACCTAGGAAGTGGTTCGTAATAGGCATTCTAAGGTAAGTATCATAAAGCCATTTTCTCACTGGTCCAAAATAGTTGTGACCTGAGTTGGTATACTCAAATTTATCTACTCTATTATTTTTACTAGTAAAATCTCGAGGCTCAACGTTTTTCATTCGTAAGTTCGGGTTGTAGCGATTTGGCATAGTATGAGTTAAGGCATTAGATACAGATTTCCCATCATTGTTAAAAGTTAAAACTGTCCCGATGTCGGCGATTAACTCATGATACTTGGAAATAAAAGTATGTAATAAACTAGAGTACACTTGAGCGGCTTGTGCAAAGGCCTCATTGGTTTGCTCTACTTTTGCTGTCCAATAAACACGTTTTAACTCATTCTGTTCGATGAGAATATAGTACTCGTTGGCGGCTCGAAGTGCAGCTCCAATGCGTTTTCCTAATTTGTAGTGACTTAAAAAGGACTCCAATTCCTCGCCAAGTACTTTACCCATTAATTCTTTAAATTTTTCTTCTGTGTAATGAGGAAACTTTTCTTGGAAAACTTTAAAAGCCTCTTGTTCACGTTCTAGGTATTCTTTTTCATAAACCTTAGCTTCTTTTCTTAGATTTTCTAAATAGAGAACTTCAGTTTGGCTTGGAGCTTTTGCTTTGTAGTCTTTGCCAAAGATAACTTTCTTACCAAACTCAGCGGTTTGAGGAAGATCCACTTGATTGTTTCTATATTGTAAAATCAGAGAAACGAATTTCTCTCTTTCTTCCGCATTTAATTTCTTTGATAAGTTTTCCGCTACATACTTCTTTAAATCTTCGGCAGAACGCTCGTTGTTTTTAAAAGCTTCTGTAATGGCTGGCATCTCTTCACTTAAATCTTTTTCCGTAATCATTTGGTTCAAGCGATCAATGATTTTATGACTGTTGTGCCTTAGGGTTTGAAAATAGGTGTTCATGTCATTAATGGCAGAGATTCTTCCGTATCTTTCTTTCAGTAGATTATCAAAAACAACATGGAAATATTCGTGAGCATTAATGGGTAGGGAAGCGGAAGGGTTTTTCTCTAAAGTGATCGTCGAACCTTTCTTACTTGTATTCACTAAACGCTTCATTTCTGGAGAATAACTAACAACCACTTTAAACTGCCATACACCAGATTTTGTCCAAAAGGCATCGGTGTCATTTTTGGTTACCATCAAATAAATTTGGTCAGGTCTTTTCAAAAGTTTTGAAGCATCTAAAATATTGTCGTTAATAAAATCTAGGATATGAGCAATTTCTTGTGCTTCTTTAGCTTTAACTCCAATTTCTGCCAATGCTACTCGAATGACACTGTCTGCATTATTAACTAGATCAATTTTATAGGTGTTTTCCTGATTTAAAATTGCCGAAGAGGAGATCAGATCCTTTGCGTGATCTAGGATATTTCTATTTTTTTCTGCACGCAACATCAACTCAGAAGGTAGAGATTGAGGATCTCCTGAGCCTGATCTAACTGCGCTACTTTTACAGGAGTGACTTGGTTTACTTCTTCTATCGAGACCAGTGTGGATTCCCAGTGCTAATAAAATACTGGGGTGAACTAATAGACCAACAATAAGAACATAACTTAACTTCATAAACACTCCGCTTTCGAAAGGCCAAGTATATAGTAAATAAGAGGCTTTTTTCCAGGGTAAGAATTACACAAGTCATTAAATCTATTAAGGAATTTAAAACCTAGCGAAACCTGTCTGATTCTTTTACGCTTCCTGAAATAAGTACTACAAATATCCTTTAGAAACCCACAATCGCTGGCACAATTATGGAATTTATTATAGAAGAAGCCTGGAGGCTAAATGGATTTGTTTGAGCACGGAAGTAAAACGGGAAACAGTAATACTTTACCCTTAGCGGAAAAACTTCGACCTAGAACTTTAGACGAAATTATTGGGCAAGACTTTTTATACCAAGGAAGCCCAATTCTCGTTTTGTTTGAACAAAGAAAACTTCCAAGTTTGATTTTATGGGGGCCTCCTGGCTGTGGTAAAACTACGTTTGCAAAAGTCTTGTCTGAGAGTTATGGGATATCCTTTTTTTCCGTAAATGCAATTTCAACAGGTGCCAAAGAACTACGAAGCATTGGAGAGCAAGCAAAGCAAAAACATCATGAGTTTAATGAGAAGACCTTGCTGTTCGTAGACGAGATCCATCGCTTAAATAAATCCCAACAAGATGTTTTACTTCCTTTTGTCGAAGCAGGAAACTTTTTGCTGGTTGGCGCTACTACTGAAAACCCTAGCTTCCAGATTAATTCAGCCTTGCTCAGTCGATGTCGAGTTTTAAAATTTAATAGTATTGGTGAAAAGGCTTTTCAAAAGCTTTTAGATAAAGCCATGACTCATTACTCTTTGAAGGCTGATGATATTTTAAAAGAAGATGCTCAAAAACAATTGATCGCATTAGCAAATGGAGATGCAAGAAAGTTCTTAAATCTTTGCGAGCAACTGATTGACTACTTTCTAGCAATGAAAGCGGGAAAGCAGTCTGCTATTTCTTGGCCATGTGGAGAAGAAGATTTAGAAAATATTTTGCCTTCAATGGATCTATATTTTGATCGTGGTGATGCCCATTATGATCTAGCAAGTGCAATGATTAAATCCATTCGAGCCTCGGATGCCGACGCTGCAATTTACTATATGGCACGAATGCTTGAAGGCGGAGAAGATCCGATGTTTATCGCAAGGCGTTTGGTGATTTCCGCATCTGAGGATGTAGGGAATGCGGATCCTAAGGCAATTGGTATTGCTACCAGTTGTATGCAAGCTGTACATTTGATTGGAATGCCGGAAGCAGGGATTACCTTGGCGCAAGCCACCACTTACCTTGCCTCGGCTCCTAAATCAAATCGATCGTATATGGCTTACAACGAAGCTATTGCCGAAGTTAAAAAGTCGGGAAATTTAGAAGTTCCTCTTCATATTAGAAACTCTCGTTCAAAGTTAATGTCAGATATGGGTTACGGAAAAGGTTATCAATATGCTCATAACCATGAGGAGGGTGTGACTCACCATCATCTTCCAAAAGACTTAGAAGGTAAGGAGTTTTATCGACCTTTGGATAAACATTATGAGAAACATATTTTGGCTTATTTGGATTTTTTTCGGAAGAAGAGGGATTCTTAGTTTTTTAGATTTACTCCATGGTTTAGATCATTTGAATGAGCCGGCCATTTGAAATAAAAGTGTTTCTCTCAGACTGATAGAAGCAACTACTGCCAATTTCTTCAAAAGGATGACGATGCCTTTTCACTTCAGAATTCTTTTGAAATTCTTCTTCTTTCAGTTCAGCCCCTTCGGAATGAGGGATCAACTTCAACTGATCTATACTAGCTACTTGCCACCTGGTAATAAACAGATATAAAAAAAAACAGTTGTTAGTCTTTTTCATAGATCAAGCGAAAAAAAATTAAGGCTTTTTCTTTTTAAAGCTCTTCACTTAAAAAATAAACCTCAGAATAAATTTTAGTAAAGCAAAAGCCCACACAATCACAAGCGAATTCAATGAGGATCGACTGGTAAGAGACTAGTTGTTTTTTAAAACGGGCGGTAAGCAACCACAGAGTGACAAGGTTCATCGCCATTAATATGCATTGAATGCTTAGTATTTGGCGGGATCACGATTTTATCCCCAGGGCGAAGTAGTATTTTATTACCAGTGAAATTAAAAATCATACTGCCACTGTAGATGATTCGGATTTCTTCAAAAGGATGGCGATGCTCTTTCACTTCAGAATTCGCTGGAAATTCTTCTTCTTTCAGCTCAGCTCCTTCGGAATGAAGGATCAACTTCAACTGATCTAAACTAGGTACTTGCGGTGCTTGCCATCTGGTAATCAACATACATAAAAATTAACAGTTGTTAGTCTTTAGAGCAATTTCTTTTGTAGAAACCGCATTTAATTAGCACCTGAAGCTCCAATTCCAATAAATTTGCTAGAGAAAGCCTCGTAAAATAGCAAAAAGCCTCTATAGAAGAGGCTTTTTTGTTTTTTAGCTCCTGCAAATCATTGAATCTACACTGGAGGATTCGCTGTAGAACCAATGTTCTAGAGCTATAGTTTTAGGCTACTTCGTTAGTGGTCAATACCAATCTTTTTAGCCAAGTTTTTTCTTCGTTCATATCGAAGCCGATTAATTCAGCGCCTTTAATGATTCCAGTAAAAACTCTTTTCAGCGTATCTAATTCTTCAAAGTCCATCGGTTCTTCTCTTAGACATTCTTCGATTGCTTCAAAAACACTTATGCAATCTGGAGTTGTAACAACCTTAGGAATTTTGTTCATATCTAATTTAGCCACAGGAAAAGGCTTAAAACCGATCAAAGTATCTGTTACTAGAAGCTTATCTCCTGTTTTAAGATTTACTTGAAGAAAGTGCTTTCCATCTCTGTCTGTTCTTTCCAAAACTTCAGAGATTGCTGCTTTCAATAGGTATATGCTTTTAAAATCTTCTTTTTGAGTGATTGTAATTTCAAAGCTGTTTTCTTGAAACTCTAATCCATTTACAGTGTTAATGAAGTTCTTGATGTTTTCTGTTAATTCCAGTTCTAAAATTGTTGTATTGTTCACTATGTCCTCCACATTTTTGGTCACAAGAGCCTATCGTTAAGTCCAGGCTCATCCTTTAGACTAGGGGATAAAAGTATAGGAGTTCTAGTCTGAGGTCCTGTATTAAAATGAAACCAAATTATTGAAAACTTAAGGAAGTAGGAAGTGCTTGGATTTTGATGGAGTAGGCAGCATAGCTTTTAACTTTTTATCCATTGCTTGTGCCTTAGAAATATCGATCTTTGAACGGTAGGAATTTAAATTGTCCTTGTAGGATAACATATAGTTTTGATCTTTCTTACTTCCAGAGGAGCGAATCGCCGCGATGGAAAAAGGTTTGATCTTTTCAGCGATCCAAAAATCGATGCTTTGTGAGTTTTCTTTAAAGCGATATTGAGTGGCTTCGAATTCCCCAGAATCGGTTTTTACTTTTGAGTCCGCAATTTTTTTAAATTTAGAGTTTGGTTTGAAGTCTAGAAAACTGGCCATTTGGACGCCATCATAACCTTGTAAATACTCACTATCTAAGCGATAGGTAGCTTTACCTAAAACGGGTACATTAATGTAGCCTTCTGAAATATAGACCTTGTTGTCTTTGATTTTTAGATGAAATTGTTGTGTCATTTCAATGGGAATCATAGAAGAAGAAACATTACTGTGAATTTCGATAACTAATTTTTCACTGCTACTACTTACAACCGCCAAAATGACATTTGACTCAATGGAGCCGAATTTAAGCTCAAATAAGTTTCCCGTAGAAGCTTTAAATTGCGGAAGCTTCAGGTTCTCGGCATTGGAAATCGAGTGGGTGAGCGATAGAAAAAGAAAAGACAGAATGATTTTTAGCATCTTATTCTTCCATCAAATCATCTAAAGCTTTCGTTCTTTCATTTACTAAAGATTTGGAACTCTTAAGTTGTTCCATTAAAAACTCTTTTAGTTCAACTTGATTTAACTGATTGATCTTTTTTCCTTTATAAGTTTTCCCACCATAGATTTGACCGATCAAAGCCCTCATGTCTTTTTCACTTAAATTTAATTCGCCATTATTGCCGGTCATCAAAGCATCGAGGCCTGCGTCTTTCTGGTCTATTTTTTTACCTGATCTCAAATCTAGGTCTTCCGCTTTCATTGCGGTGCTGAAAAACAACAAGCCTGAAAAAATAAAAAGGATAGGATTTGTCTTGAAGAATTTTGTCACAGTTTCTCCTTATAAAGACTTATCGGAATGTTCGATTAAAACCTAAGTCCAGTGAAAGTTTGTAATCCTAGCTAGGGAAGAGATCTGAAGTACAATGGAACTAGCTTTTTCCGAGTGCTCTCTCTCGTTAAGATGGTTTTGACTAACAAATGCATTCAAAGGAATTCCTATTTTTTTTGTAAAAGTTTTTTTCATTCTTCTGTGTTGTTTTGAAGTTCTAGCGAAAGAGGCGCTTCCCAAATATGAATTAGGAATAGGTATCGGCGCTTTGTATTTGCCCGATTATCCCGCTGCGGAGGAAAATTCCACCTACTTGATACCGTTTCCCTTTTTTATCTATCGGGGAGATTGGTTGGAAGCGGATAGAAATGATGGAATTCGGTCCAAACTGTTTTCGAGTGCAAGTTTAGAGTTAAATATGAGTTTTGGTGGTGGATTTCCTGTTGATTCCTCAAAAAACTCAGCTCGCCAAGATATGCCTGACCTTGGATGGATGTATCAATTTGGCCCAAGCCTGATTTATCGCCTTAGTTTAGAGTCTTCCGACTTAAACTGGAGTTTTCACCTGCCTGTTCGATTTGTAGGAAGTACGGATGGATCTCATACAGAAGAACAAGGGATTTTGTTAAACCCTAAGATTCAGCTCCAGCGTAGATTAGCTTGCAAGTACAGCTGCCAGCTTGAATTTATTCTAGGTGGCAACTTTGCTACTCAAAAATTAAACCAATATTTTTATTCCGTTGAAGAGGATTTTGTAACTTCAGAGCGAAGTGCTTATAATGCAAATGCCGGTTTTCTGTCGAGTTATTTGAGTATGCGTTTTTTAACTCATTATCGAAAAAATAGATGGGGACTTACTTTTACCTACGCAGATTATTCTTTAAGTGCCAATTCAGACTCACCACTTTTCAAAGCAAATGTTAGCAGAAGTTTCTCCATATTTTATGCTAGAGATTTGTGGAAGTCGAAAAGCTTAAGTAACTAGACTTTGGGTTTCAGCATTATAATTTTCTAAACCAATTTAGGCTTTTACCTCTAAGACTAAGATAGTGTTTATTCTAGTCTGATGTTTGTCTAGAAAGTTAAAATTCTTTCGAAAAAACGGGGAGATAAGCCGACAAGTTGATGGATGAGGTCAACTTGGAAACTATAGTTCAAAAACTGATGCAAGATAAAAGAAGGGAATGGATTGCGTTTATTTTTATGCAATGTCTTCTTATCGGTTTCTGTATTCAAACCTATGATTTCATGTACGAGAATGAGCAAAAAAGTTTTCAAAAAGAAATCTATGAAATAGGTATTTTAGAAAAAAATAATTTTGAAAGAGACTTGAGACACCGCTTGCTGGCTTTTGATCGACTGGCTTTTAGAATAAAAGACACGTCTGAAGACACAAAAAGTAAATGGTATGCTGAGGTTAAAAATTACCACAGAGATTTTCATGGAACTTTAGCCATTGAGTTTGTAAATCAAGATTCAATGATAGAATGGATTTACCCAATACAAGGTAATGAAAAAGTAATTGGCAAAGTTTTAAATCAATCAGGCAGTCGCAAAGAAAGCTTAAAGAAAAGTATGGCATCTCGTAGGGGCACCTACACTGAACCTTTGGATCTAATCCAAGGAGGAAGAGGCTTTCTGTCATTTCATCCTGTGTTTGATGAGAGTAATCGATATTTGGGTTATATTGTTGGAGTTTTTCATGGGGAAAAATATTTTGCCGACTTAGAAAGTTTTGATTTCTATCTACAAGTATCCATTGATGGAAAGCAGGTGTTTTCCAACTTTAACGAAATTAAAAATGCATCCTTATCGAAGTTTTCTCAAAGCATTCCTATGGATTTATCGGGTACCAAGGGAATGTTACAGATTATTCCCAACGAAAAACATTTTAAATCTCTTAGTGAGAGAAGTAAGGCCTTGGAGTTTATACTGGCTGCCTACGCTGTAGGTTTTCTGTTTTCATTGGTGATTTTCTCTTATGTACACTTTTTAGTAAAAAGAGAAGAGTCACGAATTAACGAGGTTGAAGTTTCTCGCTTAACTTACGCTGGAAAACTTTCAGCTGGTTTGGCTCATGAAATTAATAATCCACTAGCTATTCTAAAAGCTTCGACTAATCGTCTTTCCAGGTATCATGATTTTTCAGATTCAAAATCTCAAAAAATCCTTGGTGATATTTATAAAGCGGTTTCTCGAATTCAACAGTTAACGCAAAAGCTGGTGTTCTTTGTAGAAAAGCCAGTGGCTAACCAAATTCCTGTTAGTTTAAAGCAGCTTTCGACCGAGAGTATTGAATTAAATTTAAAGGACTTTGAAGGCATTCAAGTAAAATTAGAAAACCTTCTTAAGCAAGACTATTACATAAAATATCCTGTTCGCTTTAAGCTTTGCCTTAACCAATTGTTTAATAACTCTATTGAGGCTCTTAAGGGGCGACTCGACGCCAAAATCACCTTACGTCTGTCAGAAACTTCTGAGTACGTAATAATTGTTTTAGAAGACAATGGCGTGGGAATTGCGAAACATGATTTAGAAGAAGTTTTTTCTCCCTTTTTTAGTACAAAGTCATTAAAAAGCGGATCAGGCTTAGGCTTAAGTTTCGCAGAGAAAATTGTGAAAGATCTTAACGGGCAAATCAAAATTAGGTCTCAGGAGTGGAAGGGGACCAAAGTAACTATTAAGATTCCAATATCGGAGCTAGCAACACAAACGAATTCAAAAAATAAGTTAGTTGCCTAAACGATCATCTTGATAAAAAACATACTTTTTTAAACGCTTTCACTTAATTGCGCATGGACTTTAATAACTCTTGGTAATCAAATGGTCCAAGGGATTTATCCGAAGCTTGTTTATCCTTGCATTGAAGTTAAAAAAAACAACCAAGGCCATAAAACCGATTCATCCGCAATCAAAAGCCCCGGTGTGTGATTATTTATATCTGGCCCACTAAAATACGAATGAATTTTAGATAAGTTAGTAAAATCTCAATTTGTCTTCTTTGTAAATTGGACCCTGATGTATATGCATTAAAAAAATCATCCAGCATTGTCTATTTCTAAACTTAAATGAAGTCTGATCAGTAAGAATTTGTTTTTGGTAACTAATTAAAACTTTGCACCTCTCATCGCAATATGAAAAAGTCTAAAACTCTATTCCGCTTTCGAGTAACCCACTTTTAGAGAAGCCACTGATATTTCGCTTCCTTCATCTGGCAAAGTAGAAACTCCTTCCAGGGAGTCATTAACATACCAACCATACTGAAAATTACCGCCGCTATAAGCTCCTACGGTAAGAACTATTGTTGAAAAGCTGGATTCCGATTGTAAACTTGCTAAGACGATCCCATCGTCATCACCGGCAAAAATTTTTTCCAAAACCAAATCTTCTGCCTCATTAAATAGCTGTACTCTCACTGCCTCATGATACGTAGGCTTTTCATTTGCCCAGAGATCATTAAATTTAATCTCCACTGAATGCGCAGCCCGCTTAAGAGAAAATCGAAGAGCCTCAGTTCCATCCATCTGCTGATAAAAAGAACCAGAGGATTTTGTTTGTCCACTTACGCCCAACAGACCCGTTGATATATCTTGTCCCTCAAGCTTCCAAGAATCCCAACCTTCTAAAGTTACATCAGACCATACTTCATTGTTGTCTGTGTAATTAGATTTGTGAGTTATTTTTAAGCCTGGTGAAGTCCAAGCATCTCTCCAGGCATAAGGTTCGAAGAAGTCGAAAGAGCCAGGTGCATTACCTACCAAAAGACTTACCTCAGTTGTTCCGATCGTTTGCAATGTTGTGTTTCCAAATCTATCTATTAGTTCGACTTGGATGGAGTGAATTCCCGGCTCTGGGTATGTATAATCATAATCACCTAGTGATGAAATCTTGTCCTTGTGTGAGTCACTCCAGACAATGTAGGCAGTACTAGCCTCAGTAGACAAATCATTGATGACAACACTAGAGGATTGACCTTCTTCAGTGATTTCTTGCACAGTTGCGTTAACCTTTAAACTTGGACTGGTAAAGCTTGCACCAAGATCCTCCGCACTAATCATACAAGAGATCGTGAATAGAGATAGCAACGATAAAAGAATCAATTTTAATACACGCATGTCTAGCCTATCGTCGAATAAAGACCAAGACTTTAGATAGAGTTAATTTTTTCAATAAACGCCACATAAAATGGGGATCAGCCTTGGGTGAATGACTCAAACTGGGATTTATAATTAAACTTCTTATAAAAACTTGAAAATATATAAAGCTTGTAATCATGATTTCATATCATTCGAACCAGCTATGAAAAGGCTATTGATACATCCTTCTGTAGCGAGCCCTATTTTTTGCGGATAGGTTTTAATATCCTTGGTAAGCTATTGATTAAAGATATTTGTTTGTCCATATCTTGAATCCAGTTAAGAAATTTATGACATTAAAATTATTCCTCTGCATTTAAAAGCCAGTATGTACGTGTTTATAATTGTTATTTTTAAACGGATGAGTATTAACCCATTTGATTTCAGATTGGCTTTATAAACTCTTGGTAACCCATTCTTGAAAGGTATTTCTACGCTCTTAAATTCTTCTCGCAATAAAGATAGAAAAGACAATCAAAGCCTTAATGTTGGTCCTTTCTCAATTAAAAGACTCGCCTTGTTCCTATTGGTAAATAGAGAGTTCAGTTTATACTTGTATATGATGGTTCATCTAAATGTGGATAGATTTTTGCTAAGTTCACAAAGTCTCTACTTGTCTATCTTGCAAAAAAACTTAATTCAGACGAATATAATGAACTAACTATTTCCCGCATTGTATATTTCTATTCGTAAAAAAGAGCTTAGTTTAAACTTATATTTCGTGGCTTATGTAGATGTAGATAGATTTAAGCTAGGCTCACAAAGTCTTTACTTGTCTTCCTTCTAACTTAAAACTTAATTCTGACAAATATCAATGGACTAATTATTTCCCCGCATTGAATGTACCTATCTGTAAACAAAGAGGTAAGTTTATATTTGTGTATAAGCTCAGATTTAGGTGTAGATAGAGTTATGCTAATGTCTCAAAGTCCTTACTCGTCTTCCTTGAAAATTGAAACTTAGTTCGAACGAATATAAATGTATAAATAAGTTTTCGACATTATATGCTTCTATACAAAGATAAAGAAACTTACCTATGCTTGTATAAAATGGTTCATTTAAATGTAGATAAATATATTCCAAGTTCGCATAGTACCTACATTTCTATCATGTAAAATGAAACTTAATTCGGACAAATAGAAAAGAACTAATTACTTCCATGTATTGTATCTTTATAACGGCAATTAAGAGGGGGAGTTCATATTCCCATTAAAGTGATTCATTATAAACTAAATTAGACTTTGACTATATAAATATAAGTTGGACCAAGTTGATCTTTGTAGAATTCTATTTTCTCAGAACTTTAAAAGCCACTTAGCCATTCCTAAAACTAAAAATATGCTATTTTTGTAAGCTTAAACTAATAGAAAAACAGCTGGCGTAGGTCAAAAGGCCTCGGGGCGGGCAGTATTTGTAATTCTGTAACTAATCATGTTAAGGCTAAGACCTTAAAACTTCAGTGATATCAATGCTTTAATTAATATTTATAGAATTAAAAAAAATTATATTAAGAAAAACAAAAATGAATATTGACCTAAAACCGGTTTTCAGCGATAACTCCTTTCACCGGCGAGATGGAAAATTCTTACTGGCGGATGGGGGCTTAGCTCAGTTGGTAGAGCACCAGCTTTGCAAGCTGGGGGTCATCGGTTCGATCCCGTTAGCCTCCACCATTTCTTCTTTGGCTTTTTTGAAGTCAAAAAAACGAAAGAAGAAATGGTCGAGATGACCATCATCAATATTTAAATGTTGATGTAGGCAGAGTTCTAAAAACTGAGTTTTACAGTCTTTGTGCTAAGGTCCCCTCTCTAAAAAATAAAGAAACTGATTGTTTCATTTATTTAATTTAGAGGTTTTTAAAGAAGCTAATTATAATTATTTTCTTTAAAAAACTTTAAAAAAATATTTGACGAGAAGCTAATAAACATAGATATTGCTGCTTCGTCAAAATTTGCTCTTTGAAAACTAAATAGCTAGATAATATGGTTTTTGGGTCCGCGTCGATTAAGTTTTTTAATCGACCAACTTATAAAAGTAATGAACAGCAATTTGTAGCTGATTCAAATATTTTCAGATTTAACTGGAGAGTTTGATTCTGGCTCAGAACGAACGCTGGCGGCATGCCTAATACATGCAAGTCGAACGGGAAAAGCCTTCGGGTGAGTACTAGTGGCGCACGGGTGAGTAACGCGTGGGTAATCTGCCTTTTAGTGGGGAACAACATCTCGAAAGAGGTGCTAATACCGCATAAGACTACGATTTCTTCGGATTTAGTGGTTAAAGGGGGCTTCGGCTCTCGCTAAAAGATGAGCTCGCGTCCCATTAGCTAGATGGTGGGGTAATGGCCTACCATGGCGACGATGGGTAGCTGGTCTGAGAGGATGATCAGCCACACTGGAACTGAGACACGGTCCAGACTCCTACGGGAGGCAGCAGTAGGGAATATTGGACAATGGGGGAAACCCTGATCCAGCAATGCCGCGTGAGTGATGAAGGCCTATGGGTCGTAAAACTCTGTCGTATAGGAATAAATGCCTGTGGTTAATACCCGCAGGAGCTGAAGGTACTATGCAAGAAAGCACCGGCTAACTACGTGCCAGCAGCCGCGGTAATACGTAGGGTGCTAGCGTTGTTCGGAATTACTGGGCGTAAAGCGCATGTAGGCGGCTATTTAAGTCAGATGTGAAAGCCCCGGGCTTAACCTGGGACGTGCATCTGAAACTATTTAGCTTGAGTACAGGAGAGGGTAGTGGAATTTCTGGTGTAGTGGTGAAATACGTAGATATCAGAAGGAACATCGGTGGCGAAGGCGGCTGCCTGGCCTTGTACTGACGCTGAGATGCGAAAGCGTGGGGAGCAAACAGGATTAGATACCCTGGTAGTCCACGCCGTAAACGATGAACACTTGGTGTTGGAGGTATTGACCCCTTCAGTGCCGGAGCTAACGCGTTAAGTGTTCCGCCTGGGGAGTACGGTCGCAAGATTAAAACTCAAAGAAATTGACGGGGGCCCGCACAAGCGGTGGAGCATGTGGTTTAATTCGATGCAACGCGAAGAACCTTACCTGGTCTTGACATCCTGTTGACCGTTTCCAGAGATGGATTCTTCCCTTCGGGGCAACAGTGACAGGTGCTGCATGGCTGTCGTCAGCTCGTGTCGTGAGATGTTGGGTTAAGTCCCGCAACGAGCGCAACCCTCGTCTTTAGTTGCCAGCATTAAGGTGGGCACTCTAGAGAGACTGCCGACGTTAAGTCGGAGGAAGGTGGGGATGACGTCAAGTCCTCATGGCCCTTATGACCAGGGCTACACACGTGCTACAATGGTCGGTACAAAGGGTGGCGAAATCGCGAGATGGAGCTAATCTCAAAAAGCCGGCCTCAGTTCGGATTGGAGTCTGCAACTCGACTCCATGAAGCTGGAATCGCTAGTAATCGCAGATCAGCACGCTGCGGTGAATACGTTCCCGGGCCTTGTACACACCGCCCGTCACACCATGAAAGTTGGTTCTACCAGAAGTCGTTGTGGTAACTTCGGAGCTAGACGCCCAAGGTAGGACTGATGATTGGGGTGAAGTCGTAACAAGGTAGCCGTAGGGGAACCTGCGGCTGGATCACCTCCTTTCTAAGGAGATTTCTTTCAAAGTAATTTGAAAGCAGTCAACCTAGGTCAATACCCAAAAACCTATTAGCTATTTAGTTTTGAGAGAGCATTTGCCTTTGGGCCTGTAGCTCAGTTGGTTAGAGCACACGCTTGATAAGCGTGGGGTCACAAGTTCAAGTCTTGTCAGGCCCACCATTCTAACTTGTTGAGTGGTGGACATTGTAAGGTAGATGTTTTTTTGAATTGATCTTTGAAAATTGAATAGAAACGATTTATTGATTTTTAGCGAGTTTAAATAGTAACGAGTTTTAAAAGTTATTAAGGGCTTGTGGCGGATGCCTTGGCTCTAGGAAGCGATGAAGGACGCGGTAAGCTGCGATAAGTTTCGGTGAGGAGCACACATCCTTTGACCCGGAAATTTCCGAATGGGGAAACCTGCCGTTTAGACGGTATTGCTAACTGAATTCATAGGTTAGTAAGGCTAACGAGGGGAATTGAAACATCTTAGTACCCTCAGGAAAAGAAATCGAAGAGATTCCCTCAGTAGCGGCGAGCGAACGGGGAGAAGCCTAAATCTAGTACATGTTAAAGATGTCAGTCGTTGTGTATTAGAGGTCGTGGGAGTCTTCTGAGTGTCTGACAGCGCTCGAAGGAGTTACAAAGTTTATGTATAGCAGAATGTTCTGGAAAGTTCAGCGAAAGAGGGTGATAGTCCCGTAAGCGAAATGCATAAGCCTCCTGAAGAAATTCCCGAGTACCACCGGACACGAGAAATCCAGTGGGAATTCAGGCAGACCACTGTCTAAGGCTAAATATTCCCTAGAGACCGATAGTGAACTAGTACCGTGAGGGAAAGGTGAAAAGAACCCCGAGAGGGGAGTGAAATAGAAACTGAAACCGCAAGTCTACAAGCAGTCGAAGCACTATTCTAATGTGCGACGGCGTACCTTTTGCATAATGAGTCAGCGAGTTACCTTTACAAGCAAGCTTAAGCCGTTACAGGTGTAGGCGCAGCGAAAGCGAGTCTTAACTGGGCGTTTAGTTTGTAGGGGTAGACCCGAAACCCGGTGATCTAACCATGGGCAGGTTGAAGCGTGGCTAACCCCACGTGGAGGACCGAACAAGTGGAGGTTGAAAACTCCTTTGATGACCTGTGGTTAGGGGTGAAAGGCCAATCAAACTGGGTGATAGCTGGTTCTCCTCGAAATATATTTAGGTATAGCGTCAATTAATTTTATCCCGGAGGTAGAGCACTGATTGGGCTAGGGGTCTTCACCAGATTACCAAACCCTACCAAACTCCGAATGCCGGTGATAACTATTTTGGCAGTCAGACGTCGGGTGATAAGGTCCGGCGTCAAAAGGGAAAGAGCCCAGACCGTCAGCTAAGGTCCCTAAATCAATGCTAAGTGGTAAACGTTGTGGCGCTGCTGTGACAACTAGGAGGTTGGCTTAGAAGCAGCAATCCTTTAAAGAAAGCGTAATAGCTCACTAGTCTAGCGGCGCTGCGCGGAAAATATAACGGGGCTTAAGCATTGTACCGAAGCTACGGGTTCATACTTTGTATGAGCGGTAGAGGAGCATTGAAGCGTAGGCTGAAGGTCGAGCGGAAGCACGGCTGGACGAACTTCAAGAGATCATGCTGACATTAGTAGCGTTTAATGGTGGGGAAGAGCCACCACGCCGAAAACTCAAGGGTTCCTGGGCAAGGATCATCCTCCCAGGGTTAGTCGGGTCCTAAGACGAGGCCAAGTGGCGTAGTCGATGGCAAATGCGTTAATATTCGTATACCTGATTACTTTTATACTTGCGGAGGGACGCAGTAGGATATCCCAGCCTGTTATTGGATTCAGGTGTAAGCGCGTAGGAGGTCACTTAGGCAAATCCGGGTGGCATAACTCTGAGACGTTAATGCGAGAGTCTACGGACTCGGAAGTGGGAAAAGCCATGCTGCCAAGAAAAGCTTCGTAAGGTTTTGTAATCAGCCCGTACTGTAAACCGACTCAGGTGAGTGGGGTGAGAATCCTAAGGCGATTGAGATAACTTTGGTTAAGGAACTCGGCAACTTGAGGCCGTAACTTCGGGATAAGGCCTGCCCCTGATGGTGTAAGCACTTGCTGCTGAAGCTGTTGGGGGTCGCAGAGACCAGGGAGTAGCGACTGTTTATCAAAAACACAGGGCTGTGCTAATTCACAAGAAGATGTATACAGCCTGACGCCTGCCCGGTGCCGGAAGGTTAAGAGGATTTGTTAGCGTAAGCGAAGCGGAGAATCGAAGCCCCGGTAAACGGCGACCGTAACTATAACGGTCCTAAGGTAGCGAAATTCCTTGTCGGGTAAGTTCCGACCTGCACGAATG
>DJMA01000005.1:0-62804 GCA_002436415.1 Bdellovibrionaceae bacterium UBA6502
TCGAAGACCTAAACCGAGGAGTAAACCAAAAAACCTAAAACAAATAACGCCTCATAGAAACCGAAGACAAAATCCCCAATCCCAACATAGTCGTCAAAGTCCCCGACCCACCATAACTCAGTAAAGGCAATGGAACTCCAACGATGGGCAACAAACCCGTCACCATACCAATATTTACCGTCATATGCCAAAAAACATAACTAATGGAACCAATGGCAACCAATACCCCAAATTTATCACGAGCATGGGAGGCAATCCGAATCGCCATGATATAAAGAGATAAAAATAAAGTGATGGTAACAATACTACCAACAAAACCATGTTCTTCACTCAACACACTAAAAATAAAATCTGTATGTCTCTCTGGAAGAAATTCTAGTTGAGACTGTGTACCACGTTGAAAACCTTTTCCTATCCATTGGCCACTACCAACAGCTGTGATGGATTGGATGGTATTATAACCTGCCCCTTGAGGATCTTTACTCGGATCTAAAAAGGTCAACACCCTTTGTTTTTGGTATTGCTTCATTCCAAAGTTCCAAGCCAAGGGCAAAGCCACCACAACAGATATGATAGCAAAAACCAAGATTTTTTTCTTTACACCGACGAACAAAAACAAAGTTCCTGCCATGGCAGCCAACATCAATGCCGTTCCTAAGTCAGGTTGCTTTGCCACCAAAAGAAAAGGTATTCCCGTTAATACCAATGGAAGGATTAAATCTTTGATACCCATTCCATTGGGGCTTGATTTTTGACTCAATACCCTAGCCAAAACAAAAACCAAAGCGAGCTTCATAGTCTCTGAAGGTTGATATCGAAAAAAGCCTAAATCTAACCAGCGCTGGGCACCATAAAAACTCCTACCGATAAAAGGTACAAGTGCCAGTAACACCAGGTTTATTCCATAGAAGACGTAAGCCAGTTTATTAAAGATTTTGTAATCAAAAAAAGTACAAAACATATAAACAATCCAGCCTGCCGAAAGCCACATAATCTGCGAACTAAAGGTTTTCCCCCAAACCATTGCCTCAGGTGCATGGGTTGCCGAATACAAATTATAGAGACCTATAAGATTTAAAAACAAGACCACGAGGGTTAAATTAATATCAAATCTTTTAATCAGTGTGCGATTTTCAATTTGCACGTTCTACTCCTCTGCCTTAATCAATAAAGCTTGGCGATATTTTTTAGACTTTAACTTTTCAGGATAATACTTTTTCATATAGGCACGAATGATGTCTCTCGCAACAGGGGCGCCGCCGGTACTTCCATGACATGCGTGCTCAGCCAATACCGCTACAACAATTTTAGGGTCTTCTGCCGGAGCAAAGCCAACATACCAGCCATGGTGACGCATTTTTATTGGCCGCTCCTCACATTTGGCAAAAACTTGATCCGAAGAAAGATTAAACAACTGTGCGGTACCAGTTTTTCCAGCTATTTCAACTCCTGGAATTTTCCACCACTTTGCGGTTCCACGCTCGCCATTGTTAACTAAGAACAAACCTTTTTGGACAATGGAAAAAGCCTTTTTACTAATTTTAAAATCCCCTCCCGTTTTTGGACTGTGATCCTTTAAAACTTCGGGCTCCATTTCTTGAATAATTTCATCTTTTGAATTCAATACCTTTTTAACCAAATGGGGACGAAAGACTTTTCCATTTTTAGCGATAGAACTAAAAACAGTAGCCAACTGCAAAGGAGTAAATAAAACATAGCCCTGCCCTATGGCGTTGGATAAAGTCTCTCCAGGCTGCCAAGCCTCACGAAATTGCTTTTGCTTCCAATCTGTATCAGGAATTAGGCCTGGAATTTCACGGCTTAAATCAATTCCTGTCTTTGATCCTGCACCTAATGCTCTTGCGTATTTGGCAATCTTATCCATGCCAAGCTGATTGGCAATTTTATAGAAAAACACATTACAAGATCTCTCCAGCGCCGTGTAAATATCAACTTTTCCATGACCGTATCTTAGGTGACAATGATAGGTTTTTCTACCTAAGCGAAACTTACCGTTACAGTTATGAGTTGTTTTATCAGTGATCACACCTTCATTCAAAGCCGCAAGAGCAACTACAGCCTTAAATGTAGAACCAGGTGGATTGTGATCTTGAATCACTTTATTACGAAGAGGTTTAAAAGGGTCATTCATCAAACTCTTCCAAAGTTTACTAGAAATCCCTGTTGTAAAATTATTCGGGTCAAAACTTGGCGCATTCACCCAAGCGAGCACCTCGCCATTATTTGGATCAAGAGCTACTGCCGCACCAATTTTATCATTTAAATTAAATGCTTGGTAAGCAGCTTCTTGTATATCTGCATCGATGGTTAAGCCTAGGTGTTTACCCGCTTTGGCTTCAATTTTTTCCTTAAAAGCACTAAATAAGCCCGATGTATTTAAACGAGTCTCTCGACCAAAAGCATCTACCTGAATGAATTTTAAACCGTCTTCACCACGAAGTTTATCATCAAAATTTAACTCCAAACCGGTTTTACCAATGATATCCCCTTGATGAAATTTATCACTACGGGATCGTTCTTTGTTTAAAACCGGAAGTTCTCTTTCAGAAATCTCACCAACATAACCCAAAAACTGAGCACCATTTTCATGGAAAGGATAGGTTCGTTTAATAAACATATTGATATCGAGACCTGGATGGTCTAACTGCAACCGAGAAAGCCTTGTAACCTCATCGCGTGATAAATTCTCTTTAATTCGCACTGGGCGATATTTTCCATTCTGACGAGCCTCTTTCTTTACTTTTTTAACAATACGAGCTGCTTGTAAATTTAAAATTGGCGCAATGGCTTTAGCCGTATCTTCTAGTTTGGCTGCGTATTGAGGCGTGATGATTGCTTCAAAGCCAGCTTGGTTGTCCACTAAGATACGCCCCTCTCTATCCAAAATCCTACCTCTCGGGGCATAGATGGTGGATTTTTTAACCAGGTTTCTCTCGGAAATGTATCGGTGTTCGTTACCTTCATAAATTTGTAAATACCAAAGGCGAACCCCTAAAATCGCAAAAGTTAAAACCACACTGGCATACAATAAGGTATAACTGCTGGAATATTCTTTTACTTCCTCTTCTGGAGTTTGTAACTGATAACTCAAATTGCCTCCTCTACATCACTGGTGTCAAATCCTCGAGTGGCAGCCTCTACACGAACAAAAATCCAATAAAATAAAGGCGCAAAAAAAGCTGTACTTAAAACTTGTAAAATCCAAAATCCCCATTGGATACTAGCGTATCCAGTGGCATCGTCTTCAATCATCCAGCTAAATAGATAGTAACAAAAATGAAAGAGAAATACGGATATACCTGACATTAAAGTAAAATAAGACGAACCTGGCCAAAACAGTCTTTTTTTAACTTGATGAACCAAGATGAATATACAAGCCAAGCAAAAGAAAATTATCTCGATTGGTATAATGCTATAAGAAGAATACAAGATCACTGAAAATGCCATAAACCCAGCGGCCGTTTTTAAGTCATGAAATAGAGCAAAAAACAAAAGGCTATACATTAGAAAATGAGGCGCCGGTACATTGCCTGCGATATTAGGCCAAAGAGAAGATTGCAACCCCAGTAACAATAAATTAACAACAAAATAAATGATTAAATTTAAGCTCTCATTTTTAGTTTCATCAGTCATGAGGCTTACCTTCCAACATCAAGAGCACTTAGCTCTTCTGTTTTCTTCTCTTCAGGAGGCCCTGCCAAAACTTGCTTAACAACAAAAACTTCTTCCAACTGACTGGTATCAACGACTGGACGTAATAAGACTTCTTGGGTAATCCCTGAGGATTCCTTTTGCACTCCATCTACACGAGCGATTGGAAAGCCCTCTGGAAAAATATTATCTAAACCAGAACTAACAACTAAGTCACCTATTTCTACTTCATCTGTTCTTTGCAAATAGACTAACTCTGCGTGGGTAGGATTCAGTCCCTTAACGATTCCTCTAGCTCGGGATCGTTGCACCCGAGCATCTACCACCGCATAGCGATCCGTGACCAACAACACAACACTGCTACCCAAGCTTGAAGAAAGCACATAACCCACCACACCGTTGGGATGAACCACTGCCTGCCCCTTTTTAACCCCTTGAGCACTCCCCACAGAAATTCGAACCACAGATCTTTCTGCAAAAATATCTTGGCCAATCACTTGGGCTGGGACCAAAACCAAATGCTTAACATCTTGAAACTTTAACATTTCTCGATACCTTTGATTTTCTAAGTTTAAGTCATCAAAGTTTAACATCTTCGCTTTAAGCTCAGAGTTTTCTTCTTTTAATTTTTTAATTTGTTGATTGATATCTACCAAATTGATGTAGGTGCGAGTGGTATTCTGTATTCCACCAACAAAGCCCATATAAGCTTCTTGCACAAAACCAGCCACCATACTAAATGGCCTTAACACCCAAGGGTTTTCCCCCGGTTTTTGCAAATTCAGTGAAAAAACTGGTAGACTCAAAATTGCCAATAAGACCAAAATAATTTTTAAGTTAATTCGATTGCGATTCATTAGATGCCCTTACTTCCCTTCCTTAGCAATTTAGCATATAAAAACAGCAGTAGATGATTGCCTAAGGTCTCAAAAATTATAGTATTTTTGAAATTCCTTAGGCAAGACATTGGACCAAATGACGAGCTGCAGCCTGTTTGCGCTATATCTATACAATCCACCAAAAAACCTTGGCAAAGCCATAGATCCAATAGCAAAATTGACCACTAAACAACTGGGATTACGGGAGTGAATGAATGTTTGATATTTTAAAATACCCAAATCGTCGCAAGACCATTACTGCTTACATTATTTTTGGTGCAATCTGTTTGGTGTTTGTATTCATGGGAATGGACTATGGTGGAAACCCAGCTGGTGGCCACGCTGCAATCGTAAATGATAAAATCATTTCACCTAGAGAGTTAGAGACGGCATACAATCAACTTTCAAGAGTTTATGGAAATATGTTCGGCGGAAACAATCCAATGGGCGGCGAAAATTTTCTTCGCCAAATGGCTTTAAACCAATTGGTTAATCAAACTTTAATCACTGAATACTCAGGTCAATTAGGAATCGAAGTTAGTCCGGCCGAGCTACAAAATTTCATCATTAATATTCCGGCCTTTCAATCTGATGGAAGATTCCGAAAAGACTACTACCAAAACTTTATTAAAAATCAGAACACTTCTATGTTCAATTTTGAAAAACAATTGAGCAGAGAGTTGGCCTATCAAAAAGTACAGGACATTTTTAGAGTAGCGAGCATTCCTAGTAAAATAGAGCTTGAACGTGAAAAAGAACTACTAACTAATGTTCGCGAGGCAAAAGTTTTAAAATGGTCAGAAAATAGTTTCTCCGATCTTGGTAAGAGCACTGAAAAACAAATTTCAAGCTGGGTAGCTAAAAACAAAGACAAGATCAAAGAAGAATACGATAAAAATCCTGATGATTACAAAACAGATGAACAGGTAAAAGCAAGACATATTCTTTTAAAGACAGAAGCTAAATCTGCCGCCGACAAACAAGCCCTATTAAAAGAGATGCAGGAAATTAAAAAAACATTAACTCCTGAAAATTTTGCTTCTGTAGCTAAAGAGAAATCAGAAGACCCTGGTAGCGCTCGAAATGGTGGAGATCTTGGTTACTTCGGTAAAGGTCAGATGGTCCCAGCTTTTGAAAAAGTGGCTTTCGCCAATGGCGTCGGACAAATTTCAGATATCGTAGAAACTGACTTTGGTTACCATATTATTTTGGTTGAAGACAAAAAGCCTGCTGGAATGCAAGAGCTTAGCGCTGTTGAAAATGAAATTGCAGAAAAACTAATGACGGAATCCAAACTAAACGAATTCGAAAAACAAATCAGCTCTGCAAAAGATTTCAAAAGCATCGAAAGACTGGCAAAAAAGTATGATCTTAAAATCGAAGACACAGGAGAAATCAATGCTAGCACAGAGTATGTAAAAGGCGTTGGTCGTTCCACTGAAGTTTTAAATCAAGTTTTTTCAATGGAACAAGGTAAAATTAGCGATGTTATTGAGTCTGCCGGTGAGAAGTACCTAGTATACATCTCTAAAACAGCTAAAAAAGATAATCCATCCACTCAGGAATCTTTATCCCAAAGAATCCAAGCCAAATACTCTCAAAAACTAATGGCTGATTGGACAAAAGAGGTTGAAAAAGAAGCAAGTATCGTTCGCAACGAAGCTTATTTAAACCGATAAAAAGCTAATCACAAATTAATGCTAAAAAGTCCAAAGTCCTCTTTGGACTTTTTTTTAGTAAGTCACCGCTTCTCTCGCGAAATTTTCAAAGGTCTCTAAAATTTCAGCCTCCTCAAAACCCTTTTTAAGCATCACTTCTTTCAATGACTCCAAACTAAGAACTTCCGTTTCCATGATTGATAATGCCTCCTGCAAGACTTCTACCTGTCGATGGGATGATTTAGATAACATACGATCTACACTATGATTAATTTCTTCCAACTCTAGTGCTTTGGAAGGCTCTAAGGCTGGTTGACTGAGTGACATATACTTAGCTCCACCAGGTCCATGCTCCACATATAGATCTTCAGGGCTTAAATCGATTTGCCAGGAAATTTTACGACGAACCTCAAAGGGATCTATACCTACTTTAAGAAGAACATTGTCCCAATTGCCGAAGTCCTTTTTGCGTATCAGGCCCCCAAGAATACTCGGCAGATTCACTTCTCTACCAAAAAAGTCATTGGCAAAATTTATCATTTCATCACTTGGTTTCCGAAAAGCCATATAGTTAACCGGAAATGAGGCTTGGTACATTGCCTGAACCAGTTGCAGGGATTCTTGAGTGGAATAGGTTTTAAGCTTGCCAACTTTCTCCAGGCTAAGCCCCGCCTCCTTAAGCAATAGATCCCATTGGCCTTTTTTATTTCCATTCGTCATACTATAGTAAATTGCGTTTAGACTGACATTTCTATCAAAAAAGGAATTGGCGAAACTTTCCATCAGCTTGCTAGGAAACCGAAAAGCTCTACCATGAACCGGTAAATCTACCTCATACATGCTTCTAACCAAAGCAATGACCTGCTCTCTTTTGTACATTCCTTTGCCTACAATCAATTGCGGATCTAATCCAGCTATGTTTAAAATTTCCTCCCAGCGAGACTCTTTTGAAAACTTGAGTAAGGAATAGTATAAAGCAGGCAAGCTAACATCTCTACCTTCAGACTTCTTTGCAAATGCAATCATAGCCTGGCTTGGGTTTAAAAGTGAATTTGCATGTATAGCAAAATTAGCTTTGTGTAATTTAACTAAAAGCGCAAGCTCTCTTCTGATCTTTAGCCTCTTCCGCTTTTTTGCATTTAAATGTCTGCCAAGAGCTTGGTTTAAAAAATATTCCCAACTTTCGAATTTCCCGCTGTTAAGGACATAGTAATACATTGAACTCAAAGAAACGACTCGACCAAAATACTTGGAAGCCATTAGTGAAAGTTCAAAGTTATATTTTTTAAAATCCAAAGGATCCAATGAAACTTTATTGTTCATAAAAAAACGGGCTAGATCTAAGCATTTTTTACGATCCCAAAATGTGAAGCTAGTATTTTTCTCTAGACGAAACCTACCAACTGCTTGCTGCCAGGATTCAAAGTACTTCCCCGATTGACCTATGTCATACAAGGCCCTTGTTGTCGTTGGAACTTTAAAATATTCAGACAACAATTTATCCGCTCTGGGATTTTCTTTTTGCATAGCATAGGTATTCAATGGAATATTACTCGCAATTAAAATTTTGATGGCTTCTTCAATTTTAGACTCATTCCAGTCCATTTCTTTTTGATGAGAACTCATTTCAGCAGCTCTCAATGCTTCTGGCCAACTTCCAAAATACTTATCTTTTTTCGCAGCATTGTAGAGCCCAGAGGTTTTTACTTTCTTGCCAAAAATTTCTTCTAAAACTCTCTCTGCCAATTCACCATTTTTATTAAGAGCCATAGCTGAGGCACTTAGATCCATACCATCTATTTCACCAATCTTTTTTATAGCTAAAAGTATATTCTCCCTTGTCCATGAAACAGCATTTGAATTTGCAGAGTTCTTGGCCTGTCCCTTGGTAGTTTTTCTTGCCGAACTTTGACATTTTTTAGACGCAATCTCAGCTTGGATGCCAAAACTCGGCAAACAAAAGCAGGAGATCAAAACTATTAGGGTAAGAGCACTTGTTTTCAAATCAAATTAAATACAGAGCAAATATAGTGCCTAGACAATTAGTCAAATAACCCAACTGCAAGATAGACAGAGGCAGTTTAAAAAACTAGCGTACTTTGCTACTTTAGCCTCTTTACCAGTAAGCGCATACCTATCTCTTTACACATCTTTAAGTTTCAATATTTTCTCTCTAACACTCAGAGCTTCAACTGCAAGCCGAGCTTTAGCTTGCCTCAAAAAGAGTTCTTCATCTGACTTTGGCTAGAACAATTTTTGTCGTTAAGACATTTTTCGCCGGCACGCCCGCTCTAAATACCATTAAACACTTGGTTTACCACAAAACATTTAAGCATGAAATTTGCAAATATTATGTTCATGAAAGATTTTTTAATATACATCACATTTATAGCCGTTCTGGGTTTTAGCGCCACCGCACCTGCAACACAGAGTTTTGATTTAAGTGTCTTTGATAAAAAGCAGGTAAAAATTGAAGAGTTCACTGAAAAAATGGCTAGCTTTTATTTTGACGGCATCAATGATCTAGAAAAGCCTGGATTGACGGATCCCTCCCGCAGGCCAGTGGTCCTATGGAGACTGTATTCCTAGAAATGGGAGTGAGAATTATTACGAAAAAACTAATCATTAAAGGTGACTCTAGCAAAGACCAAAAGGATTCTAGCGAAGAAATTAAATTTTAAATCATAGACTTTGAAACTTACTTAGAATTTTTTGCTTCTTTAAAAATTTGTCTTTAATTCTCAATGAGTAAATTAATGTAAGTGGGAGCAATAAAATCAATAAGAATAAAATGGGCATTGTATTAGATGGACTCGCTTTTACAAGCCCACAGCCTAAAAAGTAATCCCCGTCTAACTCACTCTTCGGGTACAAATAGGTGTATCCACGAATATCATCTAAAGATAGGCTGACATCTTCTAAGGTACTAAATGAATAGTACATTAAGGCACTTGGATCAGAACTATGCCCTAGATTTAACATATGACCAATTTCGTGGGCTAAAATGTATTTTATGGTAATATCACCGTAGTTGCCAATATCACCGGTACCACCACTAGAATTAATCCTTACATATCCATAAGAAGCTCCTGACGAGTAATCATATAAACCAGAACCAACAGTAGTATCTGTACTAGAAAAACTAGAATCACAACCGATCACGGGGACATTTGGATACGAAAAGGACTGTGCATTTGCAATTGTGTAAGTGGAACTTTCCACTGCACTCAGCTTTAACTTAGCAGTTGAAACAGAGTTCCACACATCCAAGGCAGAGCCTATATAGATCATTAGATCAACAGGGCACCCACTGTTGTTCACTTGAATAACAAGCTCATCCTCATTCCAAGCAGGATCACTACTAAGCAAAGTAAAAGCCGTAAGATTCCCTGAAAAATGCATCATCAATAAAAACAGAATAAAAAATCGCATTCGCCTCAAAACCCCATCTGATCTAGACGAAAAAGAAACTCTAGCAAGAAGCTAAAACTCCTTTTCTCCCCCAAAGGATTATCTAATTGTATTGAGGTGTCCAAACGCCATTTTTCAAAATCGCTGATCACCCCAAATTCTAAATAAAAGTACTGCGCAGAACTAGTGCCATCAGGTCTCTGAAAACTCGAATAACCAGATCCGTTATTTAGCACCATACTGCCACCATTTCCTTTTAAAATTTCATAACTCATTCCAAGTCCATAAAACAAAGAATAAAACTGAGACTCTAAAGCTAAGAATGATGCACTCAACTGAAGTTGGTAATAATTTATAGAATCATCTTCATCTTTGGCCTCTGGTAATAATCCTAGAAGACTAAATTTCCAAAAGAAATCCTGATCAAAAGCATTGCTAAAGGACTTATAAGAAATAGGATACAGAAGCTCAACAAAGGTTCCTTTTGCAGAACTAGAGGAATTAGACAACTCTCCTACATAAGGCGACAAAAAGCCCATCCCCAAAACTGAATTTCTTTTCACCGCAAAAGCTTTCATTGTGAAAACAGAGCACACTAAAAAAAGTAGGGAAAATTTCTTCATGTATATAGGATGAGTGCAAACAGAGTTTTTGTTTAGGTTTTACGGCCGCTTTAATGGATAAGCTAGACCAAGGCTTAGCGGATATTGCTTGTAAATTAGTTTCACTGATTGATGAGATTCTGTTCTAAGACCAAAACGATCCGTTTAAGTATTATTGACAAATAAGCGTTAGCAAAAAATTTAAAATGGATGAGTAAATTTCTGAGAATAAAATTTTGCTTTAAAATACATAGCTCGTAGACTTAGAATATTTTTTCTAACTGGCCCAATTCACTGCGGATGTATGTCTATAAGTCGTAGGTTTTTCTCCGAACTTCAGTTTTTTTCAGTTTTACTCACTCGTAAATCGTCCATTCACTGCATAAACTAAAAGCCTTAAACAGTGTGTACTAATAATTAAAGAGGACATAGTTTTTCTATCAGCAAAGTAAATTTAGTCGGAAACCATTATTCACAAAAGTAGCCAATTTAAAAACACACTTCATTCCATAAGCCAAAAATAAAAAAAGCCAAGCAACAATGCCTGGCTTTTTCACTTTTAATTTAAAACTAAGAAAGACTTAGTTTACAGACTTACAGATCTCAGCGAAACCTTGTGGATCGTTGATAGCCATGTCAGCTAATGTTTTACGATCTAACTCGATTCCAGCAGTACTTAAAGCACCAATCAAACGAGAGTAAGTAGTACCGTTCATGCGAGCTGCTGCATTGATACGAACAGTCCATAATCTACGGAATTCTCTCTTTTTAACTTTACGGTCACGGTATGCAAACACACCAGCACGATCAGTACGCTCAGAAGCGATCTTGATTGTACGACTTCCAGCAGAGTAGTAACCACTAGCTCTTTCTAAAATCTTTTTTCTTCTACGTCTTGTTTTAAATCCGCCTTTTGCTCTAGCCACAATTTACCTCCTGAACTAAATTACCAAACAACGTGAGATTCGTTTCATGTCACAGCTTTGAACATATTCAGTGTCCTGAAGATGTAGCTTTCTTTTGCGGTTCTTCTTAGTCAGAATGTGACGACGGTTTGCTTTCTTTCTCTTTACTTTTCCAGAGCTCAAAACCTTAAGACGTTTCGCAGCACCAGAATGAGTCTTCATTTTAGGCATAATTCATCCTTTCCACTACAGAGGCGTTAACACACAATGTGCTAAACTTCCTTAGGCCTTCCATACGGAAGGGCCAAACTAGCGAAAACAAGCTGTTTTTACAAGTATTTTCCTAAGCTTATGACAAATAAAAGCTGCCTAGTGCCTTAAAACAAAATCTGAGTCGAAAAAATAATGCTATCTACCGACCCTAAATAAATCTAGTCTCCTTATTGCTTTTGTAGTAATAAAATAATTACAATTTCATTCATCTGGGGGGATAGTTATGAAATTTTTTCTAATGGCGATTAGCCTTCTTTTTGTGCAAAATGCATTTTCCTACTCTAAGAGCATCACTCATCCGGACTATGCAAAAAATGGTTTTGAGCTTTGCGATTACTTAGATGATGCTTTTGGCTTTCATTCAATGACTTTGTTTTGTGCGATAAAAATGGATGATGCTACAGACTTCTGCACAAGCCTGGAGGCAAGCTTCTGCCATAAAGTAATTTCTGAAAATAAAATGAAAATCGGTCAATGTTTTGAACTCATCATTGGCAACAACGACCGCAGTCTAGATCAATTAGAGGAATGCGCCCAACTTAGTTCTGAAGAACAAGTTTATAAATGCATGACACATTAGTAATAAGCAAATCTAAATAATCACTAAGGATTTTTAGGGGCCAGTTTTTAAATTGGCCTCCTCAATGAATAAAAAGCTAGAAATTAGCCTATGGATTAATTCTATTCAACCCAATTCATTATCAAACTAAAGCAAATCCCTAATTTAAAACCCAATTAGACATAAAACAAATAGCCTATCCACAAATACACTAAATTTGAAATTAGCTAAATAAGCCATACGTATTTTTACATTAAAAAAGTTCGGTGAAGTTATTTTTATGATAACTAGTGACTTCGCAATTAAAGTTTCGGTGATCATAGTCTCCAAAAACCAAAGCCTCTTCCCTCTTTAACTTTAATACCAGAGTTTTTGTATAGGACTCCACCGGAGAAGAACTTCCATTGATTACCTGAGTTTTTTGCAACTTAACGATAAGACTAGATAAATCTTTGTTTCGACAATGAACTAAACTCGGATCTACCTCATTGTATCTACAACTTGAAAAGCTTCTTAGAAGTCTTTTGGGTTCAATTCCAGCATACTTTTTCTTCTCTACAGGATCAAACCAATAGGAGCTGTAATATAAATCCCCCGATTCAAAATGAAAATCTGCTTTGGCAATTAAACCACCTTGTTTTTCATTTAACTGCGTTGAACACAAATTTACAGGCTCTGCCTTTAAAGAAAGCGTGCTAAAAATTAAAAATAATGTCGTAAAAATGATTTTCAAGATTTCCCCCCATGTCATCCTTGAACAGGAATTTTCTAACTATAAAAGGATAGCTTAAGCGAGAGAAGACATCTGTTTCATTTATTTTAGCTTTTGTGTAGATCCCTACAAACATTGATCATTTTTAAAAATAGCTAAAACTGCCCCCCTTAATTGCGGATAGGCTTTAATAACCATTGAAAAAAATTTGTTTAAATAAAGTTGTCCGAGTTTCGATCTTCCCTGCAATGAATACAGAGAAGAATTTCAAGCCTTTAACACCCGTTCATCCGCAATTAAAGGGGCCAGTTTATAATTTACAAAAGTAAATTATAATGAATGTATAAAAATTTTGGCCGGCATAATTAAAATTTTGCTAGCGTGAAATGAGCCGTTTCTATTTTTAAAACGTTTTTTTAGATATAAAAAAACCCAAGCAACTAGCCTGGGTTTTTATAGATCTTATGTCTACATTTTTACTCTGCTGAAGCGCCTGTGGAGGCATCTGCACTAGTATCTGAGCTTTGGTTTTCAGCCTGCGCCTTTTTATAGTAATCGATTTTCTTTTTGTCACCAACCATGATCAAGAACAAATGCTGCCCTTCCATTTTTGGCTCAATCTCAACTACAGCGATGTCTTCAAGGTCTTTCACCATGCCCATAAGAAGCTTTCTACCAACTTCTTTGTGTGCCATTTCACGACCACGAAAACGCATATTTAATCGAACTTTATCTCCATCAAGCAAAAACTTGCGAGACTTTCTTAGTTTAGTATCAATATCATGCTGATCCGTTCTAGGACGAACTTGAATTTCTTTAATCTGAACTTGAACTTGCTTCTTTTTAGACTCCTGAGCTTTCTTTTTTTGCTCATATAAATATTTACCATAGTCCAAAATCTTACAAGTTGGCGGTTTTGCCTCTGGTGCAACTTCCACCAAATCTAAACCTTCATTTTCTGCAATTGCTAAGGCTTCCCTAGGGCTTAAAATCCCTAACATCTTACCATCAGATCCAATCACACGAATTTCTGGGGCCTTGATTCTTTCATTCATTCTTGGACCGCGATCCACCTTGCCGCGGTGATTTCTTTTATTAGGTTTTATGCTTTCCTCCTAGTTTTCATTACGCATACTTAACTCTAATGAGCGCTCTTTGTTTTCCTTCACAATGAGCTTTTTAAAATCTTCCGTAGAAATGCTTTCAATCACTTCTCCGAGTCGATTTCTTACAGATAGGTTCCCACTGTCTACCTCTTTGTCGCCGATTGTCAACATATAAGGTACTTTACGCAGCTGAGCCTCTCTAATTTTAAAGCCTAACTTCTCGTTTCGTGAATCAAAAATTGCTCTAACGCCTAGATTTTTTAGATCTTTAACTAGTTTTTCACAAAACTCTGCCTGATTATCTGTCACATTCAAAATAGCCACCTGCTCAGGACACAGCCAAGTAGGCAATTTTCCAGCCGTATGCTCTAAATAAACTCCAATGAATCGCTCTAAAGACCCAAGGATTGCTCTGTGAAGCATCACTGGTCTGTGTTCGTCTCCATCTGCGCCCGTGTACTTTAACTGAAACCTTTCAGGCATATTAAAGTCACATTGTAGAGTCCCTAGCTGCCAAGGTCTACCAATTGCATCAGTAAAAACAATGTCTAGTTTAGGGCCGTAGAACGCGCCATCACCTTCGTTTACTCCATAATCAAGCTCTAGATTCTTAAGCGCTTGCTCAAGAGAAGCCTCTGCACGGTCCCAAATCTCTTCACTACCCACACGCTTTTCAGGACGAGTTGCTAAAAAGATTTTATAATTAGTCATGCCAAGAGTTTCATAGATCTCATTTAACATAGTCACAAAACGTTCAATTTCTGTCTGCAACTGATCTTGTGTACAAAAGATGTGAGCATCGTCTTGGCAAAAGGTTCTAACTCGAGTCAAACCATGCATAACACCACTTCGCTCATAGCGATGCAAACGGCCAAAATCGGCAATTCTCAATGGCAAATCACGATACGAATGCTTTTCTCCAGCAAACATTACACAATGCCCCGGGCAGTTCATTGGCTTCACAGAAAAATCACGGTCATCGATTTTAGTGAAATACATATTTTCTTGGTAATTATCATAATGACCAGACTGATGATAAAGATCTACATCAAAAATTTGAGGCGTAATCACCTCTTCATAACCGTAATCTTCATACTTATCACGCATCAATTCTTGTAAAAGATTATAAACCTTTGCTCCACGAGGAGAAAAGAATGGTGCTCCCGGACTTAGCTGATTAAAAGTAAAAAGCTTCAACTCTTTACCAAGCTTTCTGTGGTCTCGCTTCTTTGCTTCTTCTAAGTTTAATAGGTATTGCTTTAATTCTTTTTTATCGCTAAAAGCCGTTGCGTATACCCTTTGAAGTTGTTCACGGTTTTCATCTCCACGCCAATAACTTCCCGCTTGGTACAAAACTTTAAAAGCTTTAATTTGCCCAGTATGTTGAATGTGTGGTCCACGGCAAAGATCTAACCAATCTCCTTGGGTATAAACCCCAACCTCTTCGTCCTCTGGTAAATTTTCAATCAATTCAACCTTATACTTTTCACCCATTTTATCAAATTTAGAAATGGCCTCTGCCTTATCCCAAACTTCTCTTTGAATTGGTAACTTTCGAGAAATCACTTCCTTCATCTGTTTTTCTATCTGCACCAGATGCTCTTCTGTGAAATTAAATGGAGAATCAAAATCATAGTAAAATCCATTTTCAATGACAGGGCCAATTGTTACCTTCACATCTGGCCACAACTCTTGCACCGCTTGCGCCATAACATGGGCTGCTGAATGACGGATTACTTCATTGGCTTCAGGACTGGTTTTGGTAATAATGGTAATTTGGTCGCCATCATTAAGAGGCGTGCGAAAATCAATAATCTCCCCGTTCAACTTTCCAGCGATAGTATCTTGAGCTAATCGCTCCGAAATACTTGCTGCCACTTCTAAAGTGTTGGGGTTTTTCTCAAATTCTTTAAAATTTCCATCAGGTAACTGAATTTTAACCATTACTTAAAACGTCCTTTCTTAGCCAAACCAATTTACGGGATTTTTCCTCATTCGTCCAGCTCCTAAATCCCTATAAGCCTTACATTTTTTAAGACTTTACATGACCCTAAAACAAAATCAGACTATAAATTGTTCATGGCACTATATATCGTTGCAACTCCCATTGGAAACCCACAAGACATCAGCCTCCAGGCTTTAGAAATCTTGAAAAGAGTAGAGATCGTAATTGGTGAAGAGCCAAAAGCCTGTAAACGCCTACTTAGTAGCTTACAGCTTGGCCGCAAAGAACTCTATTTTATCAACGAACATAGTAAAGCTGAGGACACAGCAGAACTCATTGAACTGATTAAAAAACAAGACGTAGCTCTAATCTCTGATTGCGGCACACCAGGCTTTTGTGATCCTGGTCACTTGGTAATAAAAGCAGCGAGAGAAAAGAATTTAAAAATAAATGTGGCCCCAGGAGCAAGTAGCTTGATGTATCTTCTAAGCCTCAGCTCACAACGAATCGATGAGTTTTATTTTTTAGGTTTTCCTCCAGCTAAAACGGACATGCGTGAAAAAAAATGGCGTGAACTTGCTGGCTTTAAATTTCCCATTTGTTTCCTAGAGACTCCATATCGCTTAGAAAAAACCTTAAATGACTTGAAAAAGCATTTTTCTAAAAGAAAAATTTTAATTGGATTAAACTTATCGCAAGAAGGCGAAAAGGTCTTTGAAGGTTTGGCGAAAAACATTCCGAAAGATTTTTTTGGAAAAAAAGCAGAGCCAATCATTTTAATCTATGAAAAATAAAAAGGCTGTTTGATCATTAGAATAATCAAGCTATAGATTTTCACCAAAAGCCATTCCATAAACACTAAATTTAAATTACGCGCTCTTTTTTGCTGAAGACATTAAAGCTCGATCAATCAATTGCCTAATTTTGCTAGTATCACCAATAAAAACTGGGGCACCAATTTTAGTGGCCTCACCTGGCATACCCCACACCACTGAGCTTTCAGCATCTTGGCACATAGTTACTACCGAGTTTCGCTTTAACTTTAGCAAACCCTGGGCTCCATCTTTTCCCATACCCGTCAAAAGAATTGCCAATGTTGGTATCTCTGGCCTCTCTGCGACACTATTAAAAAGAAAGTCTACACTTGGTTTATGAGAAGAAACCCTTGGGCTATCTTCAAAAAAGCTAACATACTTACTTCCAGATTTCTTAAGACCAATATGCTCTTCCCTAGTGGACATATACAAATGCCCTTCCTGGAGCTCTTGGGATTCGTGACTGGCCAACTTTAAACCACTTACTTCTGCAAGACGTTTTGCAAAAGCCTCGGCAAAATCCTCCGAAATATGTTGAACCACCATCACTGGCGGAGAATTTCTAGGCATATTACGTAAGACTCGAACTAAAGCCTCAGTACCACCGGTAGAAGCTCCTAGTACGATAAGCTCCGGTTTAAAAATGGATACTTTTTCAGGACTACTCTCAATTTGCTTCACCTGTGAACTTTGTCGTTTTACCATCTCATCATTTTCAAGAAGCGCTAGCAAACGATCTTGAATGGCTTGTTTTTGTGTTCCAAGATTTTTCTTTTCAATATAATCTTGAGCACCATCCCCTAAGGCTTTTAAAACCTTTTGCGCTTCCGCAGGATTCGCGTCACTAACAATAATCACAGGAATCTTTAATCCCTTACTTCTTTTTTCCTGCAACCATTCATGACCATCTTTTTCTGGCATATGCAAATCTAAGGTAATGATATCATAATCTTCTTTGGACAATGCTTCATCAGCCATTTTGGCGCTTTCCACCGCCGTAGCATTAAATCTAATTCCATCAATCATTTTAAACATCATACTTCTAACCGTCGGGGAATCATCCACAATCAGAACTTTATATTTTGATTTTTTAGGGCTCATATTTGTACTTATCACATTAACAGAAACCGAACTATCTTTTAGCCCGGTCGCCCTCGCCGACAAATTGCTTGTACGGTCTTTATCTTTTTGTGTTAGCACTTTACTATAAGTAGAATTACCCATTAAGCTAATGTTATATTGCCTGTAATCAATGGCCTCACTATGACCAACAGTTAAAACTCCGTCACTAACCAAACTCCCCAGAAGTCTTTTAATGATTTGATCCACCTCCTCGGGGGAAAAATAAATCAACACATTTCGAACAACGACATAGTTGAATTTTTTCTCACTAGAAGAAATATTATCCGTTAAACTTCTGGCTTCGAAAAAACAACGATTTCTAACTTCTTTACTCATCGTAAAAAGACCGTTGGTTTTACCAGAGCCTTTTAAAACGTTCTTTAAATATTCTGGAGGTATATGCTTCATGGCAGAAGCATTGTAAATGCATTTTTTTGCCTTTGCGACACTAACAGGATCAATATCACGACCATGAACTTCAAAATCAAAGCCTGGATTTTTTTGACGGAACCATTCACAGACCAATGCAAATGACCATACCTCTTCCCCTGTAGAACAAGCTGCGGATAGCATTACAAACTTTTTATTAGGATGTTGTTTGTGGTAGTTTTCAAGAAGCTTTACAAAATTATTGTAATGAGGCTTTTCTCGAAACCAATTGGTAGTATGAATGGTTAAAGCGCTCAACAAATGGGGCATTTCTTTGGGATGTTCTTCAACGTATTCCAGATAAGACTCTAAATCAGGAGTATTCAGTTTATGCATTCTTCGAATGACATTGGTAACTAAAATTTCGTGACGAAAATTACCTTCCTGACAAGTTCCTGTTAACTGAGAAGCAAGAAGAAAGACCATTTCTCTTTCTTCATGAGTTAAATTGATATTCATTGAATCCCCTTATACAGCGCTACCAAAACTGTCATCATCTGCGGAAATTTCATCAATATCCACTTCCAGCTCACTCTCTAAATCTTCAATATCATCATGTAAATCAATTTCTGAAATCGCTATTTCTTCATCATCATGGTGCTTTATATGCTCGACAAAACGCCCCACCACTTCTTTACTTTCATCGCTGGTTTCTAAGTCATCCATCGGCTCTTCTTTTCGCTTATTTTTCTTTTTAAGCTTTAAAACCGGAGCGGCTCTTCCACCGCCCATCACAACTCCAGTCATATCTTTCATGATTTTTTCTAACTGTTCGGCTTCTTGCTTCACACCCACTGCGTGATTCGAAGCTGAAGTGGCCAAATTGGAATTTGCTTGGGTAGTTTCATCAATTTGTTTCATAGTAATAGAAACCTGCTTAACCCCTTCTTCTTGTTCTCGAGTCGCATCTTGAATGCTCTTTACTTTAGAAGTGATCAACTCAATTTCTTCAGCAATTTCATTAAAGGTTTCCATCGCTTGTCCAGAAACACTTTGCCCTTCGCTCACACGAAGCTTTGTGTTCTCAACAATTTGTTCTACCTGAGATTGAGATTTAGACAATAGAGTGGCAATTTCATTGGCTGCATTACCAGACATCTGCGCTAAATTCCCCACCTCTTCGGCGACAACCGCAAAGCCTCTTCCATGTTGACCAGCACGTGCTGCCTCGATGGATGCGTTAAAAGATAAAAGCTGAGTTTTAAAAACGATGTCATTAATTACTTTGGTTTTATCTGCAATCTCTTCAATGATTTGCTTCATTTCATGTAATTCTTCATTGGCCTGTTGGATGGTCTCCATAGAGCTAACCATATTTTGCATAATCTCAGACCCCTTTTGAGTTCTTTGATTAACCTCCATTGCTAAAGCTTCTGACTCTTGCACATGCATTGAGGTCTGATTAATCATAGAAGTCATTTCCGTCATGGATGCTACCGTCTCTTGAACCGCTGCTGCCTGTTCAGTACTACCTGCTGCAAGCTCATCACTAACATTGGATAGATTTTTACTAGTATCCATAGAGATATCTACTCTAGCTTTTAAACTTTGCATGACAGAAATTAGTGAGTTAGAAATTCTATCTACCACAAACCATACAAGCACCATACTAGCAATCAAGATGCCCAAAACAGCTATATAGAATAAGAAAATGCTATTTTGAAGTTGGCCAAGTAGCTCTCCGGAGTCAGCCGTAACCACCACACCCCAGCCCATATCTTCTAACACGTCATAAATTAACGAGCTGTAGCCAACAACACGGTCCACGCCATCATTGCTAGTCACTTCAAAAAATGAAGCATTACCCTCTTTGATTCCCTCAAAGGCTTGCATATATTCCGCATCTAGGTCTTTTCCCGATTTTGAGTAATCAATCTCAAAATTTCCTTGGCCTTGAGATGGCTCAAAGTCTAAAACGATTTTTCCGTTTTTATCTACAATTAGCATGCGGGCACTAGCAAGTCCTTCTCTGGAAAGAGAACTGTACATTTCGACAAAACCATCCTCCATCCAACTAGGTCGAAGGCGGGCCGAAACTACACCAATGCTTTCGCCATTTGAATTTTTCACTACCGTGGAAAAACCACTCCCCATGCTTTTTTCTAAGCCAATTTCTTTACGAATTGGATCATCAATGAATGCTTCAACATAAGTTCCTAAAAGCAGTTTATCTTCGTCATCAGAAAATTCTTCGTTGATAGATTTTTGAAACCAAACTTGGTCGGAAAAAGACTTACCAGAAAATTTGGAAGAATCAATATCGTCACCTGAGCTCGCAACTGTGTTAGATGCTACAAAATTCCCCTCTTTGTCTGTATAGATTAAAACCGTGTAGCCATCATTCAACTCAGCAAATTTATTTAGAACATTTTGAATATTTTCTTGGTCTCCATTTTCAAAAACCTGATTAGAAGCCAAAACTTGAATCTGATTGTACTTCAATCGAAAAAGCTTACCGATTGGTGTTCCGACATTGATCGCAACACTCTGAAGATTCTTAGAACTCATGAACTTTTGAGTTTCTTCTAGATTATAAACCTGTAAAACACTAACCGCAGCCAGGGACAGCAAGACTACTTCTGTGAGTACCAGAATTTTTAATTTTAATGACCATTTCTTGAAATTCAACATTACAATATCCTTTTTAACTTAGGCAGCAGACAACTTAGTACTTCGTAATTGTGATAATTCCTCTGTCCCTAAAGTCTTATTCAAATCAATCAAAGAGACTAATAGCTTCTCTAGCTTAGCAATTCCCACTACATATTCTATCGGAACCATTGAACCAACATTTGGGTTACGATCTATAACATCGTCGCCAATAGCAATTACACTATCTACCTGATCTACTAAAGCACCTACAGCCCCAGCATCTGTATCAAAAACAATTAGAGCCTTACCTTCTACTTTATCTTCCTGGTTAAATCTTGTGCGTAAATCAATCACACCAACAATTTCACCACGAATATTAATCAAGCCCTTAAAATGCTTTACTGTATTCGGCATTTTTTTGCATGGTTGAGGCTCTACAACCTCACGAACACCTAGTAAAGGAGTTCCATAAACTTCCTCACCTACTTTAAAAAGTAGATACCTTGCTTCTGCTCCTGAAACTACATCTGTTTCGCTCATTACTTATGCCCCTTTTCTCTTCGTTCTTTTTAAATATGATTTAGTCATTTGACTTAAATTTACAATCATTCCTGGCTCTCCATTTCCTAAGATAGTTCCACCAGAATAACCTGGTAAACTTGCCAACTGTTCGGAAAGCGGTCTTACAACAATTTGTTGTTGCCCTAAAATATGATCCACTTCAAATGCCAATTGATGAGCTCCATCTTGCACCACCAGAGCTGGCGTACCAGCATTGGAATCATTTTCTAGATTTACTTTATTAAAATCGTCTTCTTCTAAAATTTCTGGAAGGTATTCCACTAAATTTTCAACAGGAACAATTACCTCACGCAAATTGATCATCTTACCTTCAGAACCTGAGTTTTCTAATTTGTGTTCTGTCAAATCAATGATCTCAACCAATTCCTTCATCGGTACGGCATAATTGGACCTACCAATCTTAACTACCAATGCATCGATGATGCTTAGGTTTGTTGGAAGTGTGATACGAAAACCGGTTCCCTTGCCAAGTTCACTATCAATTTCAATAGTTCCACCCAACTCGTCAACAGCTTGCTTAACAACATCCATTCCAACACCACGGCCAGAAATATCCGTTACTACTTCACGAGTTGAAAATCCTGGAAGTAAAATAAGCCCGTTAATTTCTCTCTTTGTTAAATCTGCATCCGCAGAAATTAGGCCCTTTTGAACGGCTTTACTAAAAATAACTTCTGGGTCTATTCCCTTTCCATCATCTTTAACGCTAATCACCACACCACCAGCATCTTGATGGGCTGCAATGGTAATTGAGGCCTTACCTTTATCCGCTCTTTGGTCATTGTCTTCTACTCCATGATCCACAGCATTTCGAATCACGTGAATCAGCGGATCAGTGACTCTCTCAATAACGGTTTTGTCCAAGGAAACCTCTGTTCCCTCTAGGTTAAAATTAATGTCCTTTTCTTGGGCCTTTGCCACATCTCTACCCACTCGTTCTAATCTTTGGAACAAACCAGCTACGGGTTGCATTCTTAGAGAAAGAGTAAGGTTTTGTAGATCTTTAGTGATTTTGTTACTCAAATAAATTGCGTTACCACAAACCTCTGTTTCTAATTCACCCCTTTGCTTGGAGTGAGTAACAATGCTTTGATGAATACTAAGCTCACCAATCAACTGCATTAATTCATCCAGCTTTGCAGCGGATACACGAATGGTTTTATCTGGACGACTTGCCGAATCTCTTTTCTTTTCTACTGCTTTTTTCGCTTTCGGCGCTGGAGCAGCTGGTTTCGGCTCTTCCTTAACTACTTGTAAGACTTCTTCACTAGCCTTTTTCTCATTTGAAGATTCCATTGCAAGTTGTGCTTGAATTTCTTCTACTGAAGGAAAACGATCTGATTGATCATCTGCTGGTGCGGGGCTAACATTTTCTTTGACAGCATTAGCTTCATCTTCTAAAGCAGGCGCACTTGCACCCCCCGCTTGAATTGCTTCGATAGCTTTCATAATACTAGCTTCTAATTTTGAAGTATCAGGAATATAGCTAGCATCTTCTCTTAGAGTTTCAATCCAATCATTCAGTAAACTTTGGCTATCTAGCAAAACACCAATTCGTTCTGAATTCACCAAACTAGGATCATTCTTTAACAAATTAATCAGATCTTCTGCTTTATGAACAAAACTTCCCAGGTCCATTAAACCAACACTACGGGAAGCACCCTTCACATTATGAGCAACACGAAACAAAGCATCTAAATTACTTTGACTAGGATCCTTCTCCAAGAGCAAACAACTTTGCTCCCACTCCTGCATAGCTTCGGAGGCTTCATCCAATAGAAGTCCTAAAATTTCCTGATCGATACTATCTGACATCATTCACTCCAATCAATTTCTCATTAACATTTCGGCTACTTAGAGAGAAAAATAAACTAGACTTCCGAAAAGCTTTACTAAACATCTCAATATTAGATTTTGGAACGAGAATAGAAGTGAATTTCTTTGATTTGGTCCGTAAGGGTCCAGATAAAGCGCTATTTACGAGTTTGATTGTTTTTAATTTACTTAGTTTAGTCTAGGTCTGTATTAATGTTTTATTAACATTATTTGAATGGACGAAAAAAAACTAGATTCCTTAATAAAATAAATCTTCAGGGTGTCGGGACAAAAAGGAACGCCAAGCCGGGCTAGAAATTTTAAGCCCCCCATGTCTATCAATTTCCATAATATTTGGTCTACTTGCTAAGTGTTCATAAGAACCAGCATCCGCTAAAAAGAATGCCTCCATAAACCGTAGATATTGCGCGGCTTTCATATTCGTAGATTGCGCTCCCTCAAAGTTTGCCTGTAAAACCTCTTGAGCACTTATTTTAGCTTGGAGATACACACCTATTTTCGCTGACTTTAAAATGGCTTTAATAAAATTTTTCTCTTCTAAATTTAGCCCAGAAAAACGATCTACTATGGCACTTGCTAGTTTAAAATTCATTGGTAACTGGTTTAAATTATTTCCCGATTTATAAGCATATGACTTAGCTACGTCATGTACCATTAGTGCCAAAAACAAAGCCCTTTCGTAGTCTTTAAAAATGGGTTTCTTTATAAAAATAGAGCCCATTTCAATTTGATGCCGTAACCTGCGCATAGTTCTTAAGCTATGAACCGCAACGCTAAGCTTTAAACCTTTTCCATTAGGAAACAAAAAGGAGTACTCCGAGTGCAGGTCAAAGTGTCGAATAAAGTCTTTTAGTAATGGACGAAAATTATTTTTCTCACTAAAAAATTTTCGATCAGGAACAGAATAATCAGAAACTCGCTCTATCTTTTGTAGGCGCTCTTCAAGGCGAATGCTTGAAGCGTATTTACAAATTACAGCCTCTGTAACCAATGGAAACAAGGCAATGAATAGAATAAACCTGAACAATGAGATCCCCTTCTCATCATCATTTTCTCTAATTTAAATTATATTGAAAGCTTCAATTAAAAAGGCTGAAAAAAATATAAAAAAAGGCAGCTTGAAGCTGCCTTTTGAAATTCTTGTAAGTCGAGTATTAAAGATGGTGATGCATACTCTCATGAAGTCTTGGGTCTTTGATTGGAATCAAAGAATTCTTTTCCAAAAACTTATTCACAGCAAACAAGAACAGACCTAAGAAACCTAAGAAAATACCAATTTCGTAAAAGTTAAAAATTGGAGTTTCAGGGAACATACCATTAGTGTTTGTATGTAAGTTTGGATACACAAGCCAGTAAAAGTCTACATACTGCATGATTAGAACCCATACACATACAACTTTAAGGTGCCCAGCTTTTTTCTTTGCCCATGCTGGTGCAAGTGCCAAGAAAGGAATAATGAACTTACCAAAAAGTAGAGATAAACTAACCCATTCCCATCCACCATGACTTCTGTGAATGTAGAAAATAGTTTCTTCTGGAAGGTTTGCGTACCAAATCAATAGGTATTGTGAAAAGGCAATATAAGCGTAAAAAATTGTAAAACCAAAAAGAAACTTACCCATATCGTGAATATGATCATCGTTAATGAATGACTTTAAATATCCCGCCTTAAGAGCAAGAATAAAAAGAATCATCATTGCTAGACCACTCTGAAATAAGCCAGCAAAAGCATAAACACCAAAAATAGTAGAGAACCAATGAGGATCTACAGACATCAAAGTATCTACACTAAACAATGAATAAGAAAGAGCAAAGACAACAATAAAACCAACACTTAAAGCAAGGTTTTTATGAGTTAGGTTTACATCACCCGTCTCATCTTGTTTTAAGCTGTTGCCAACGATTTTTTTTGCAAACAAAAGCCAAAGCAAAATAAAGGCAATCACACGAAAAATGAAAAAACCTTCATTTAAGTAGGAAACTTTCTTTTGAATCAAAGTATCTACCGCAACGATTTCTGGATTTAACCAAGGATAGATGAAATCGGCACCTATGATTAAAACAATCGCTCCAACCAATACATATGGTAAGAAAGCGGTAAAAGCCTCTGGCACTCTTCGTAAATTTACCGACCAACCAGCATTGGTGATATGGTTAATTGCAACAAAGAATAGTCCACAAAGACTAAGACTTGTGAAATAGAAAAAACTAGTCAGATAGGAATACCAAACCCTTTCAGGATTATTGTAAATCCCAAAAAGAAATGTAAGTAATCCAACCAAGGCGCATACCCAAACCACTGTTTTAGTAGCAGGGCTCATTTTGTATTTTGGAACGTTAATATCTTGAGCCATCTTAATTCCCTGAATCTTTCTTTTGAAGTTCACGTACGTAATTTACAATGTGCCAACGATCTTCGTGACGAATTTGACTAGCATAAGAACCCATCAAACCACGACCAGCGGCGATGATGTGATAGATTTCTCCATCCGTCCAGCCTTTGATCTTATCACTTACTAAGGATGGTGGCTTAAGAGCCATATACTCAGCAACCGTTCCGTCACCTTTACCTGTTTGACCGTGACAAACCATACAATAAGTTTCGAACTTATCTTTGCCTTTCTCTAGATCGATTTTGTCTTTGAAAGGGTTTGGCATCGCCTTAGCCAATTCAGGTTGCTTAGCATATTTATAACGAGGATTGTTTCTCGCCACAGTATGCTCAGGTGGAACACGCATCGAACGACCATCATTTGCTTCTGGATCGAAATCTTGTTCTTCAAAGGCAGGAGAGTCCATCATGTTTTGCACTAACTCCACATTTGGCTGATCTTTCTTACAGGCAGCCAAGCCTAACAACAAACTTGTTAATAGCAATACACTTTTCATTTAAAACTCCGCTACTCTTCTGATATCGGTAGCACCGATAGATTTAAGGTGGCTTTCTGCTTTCTCAGGACTGTAACCAGTTTCTGTCTCTGGAATAAAAAGAGCAAACTTGCTACAAGTTAAATCTGGGTCGATCACCGGTGGCTTCACTTTTGGAAGACCATTTAAAATGAACATCGCCCCTACTGAGCTCAAAGCACCAAACAAAATAGTTAATTCAAATAAAATTGGGATAAATGCTGGTAAAGACATAAAAGGCTTACCACCAACATTTACAGGATAGTTTACAGCTGAAGTCCACCAAGTGAACCAAAGCCCAAAGCTACAACCAGTAAGGCCGGCAAAGAAAGTCACCCATGGAATTGCAGAGCGACCTAAACCCATTGCTGCGTCCATTCCATGGATTGGGAATGGAGAAATGGTATCAAACTCTCTGTATCCTGCAGCGTAAGTCTTTTTAGCAGCTGCTAATAATTTATGATCGTCTTCAATGAATCCAACTACACCAGATACATACTTACTCATGGTGTCCACCTCCGTCTCTTCCAACTTCTAGACAAGGTTTAACCTCTGACATAGATACCATTGGGAAAGCTCTTAAGAACAATAAGAATAAAGTAAAGAACATACCGAAACTACCTACTAACACGCCTACGTCAGCAAACTTGAAGTGAAAAACAGCCCAGTTCGCCGGTAAGAAATCTCTGTGAAGAGACATGGTAATTACGAAACGCTCAAACCACATACCAATATTTACGATGATAGAAACAACAAACATTACTGGAATGCTTCTACGGAACTTTTTAAACCAGAAAACCTGTGGAGAAATTACGTTACAACTAACCATAATCCAGTAAGACCAACCCATTGGACCGAAGGCACGGTTAACGAAAGCAAACTTCTCGAATTCAACCCCTGAATACCAAGCAATGAAAAACTCAGAACCGTAAGCGTAACCAACCATCATACCTGTGGTCATAATGATTTTGTTCATTACTTCTAGGTGATCCAAAGTAATATAGTCTTTGATTTGTGGAAAACCAATTCGCACTAAAGTCATCAAAGTAACAACCATGGCAAAACCAGAGAAAATCGCACCAGCAATAAAGTATGGTGGGAAAATCGTTGTATGCCATCCTGGTAAATTCGCTACAGCAAAGTCAAAGGATACGATGGTATGTACCGAAAGTACTAATGGAGTACTCAAACCAGCTAGTAACAAGTACACCATTTCATAATGACGCCAGTTACGGTTGGTTCCTCTCCAACCCATGGAAAGTGCACCGTAAATGTTTTTACGTAATGTGTTTTTCGCTCTATCACGAACCGTTGCAAAATCTGGAATCAAACCTACATACCAGAAAACAATGGAAACAGTCGCATAAGTTGAAACCGCGAAAACGTCCCATAAAAGAGGTGATCTAAAGTTCACCCACAACGGTCCACGTTGGTTCGGGTAAGGGAAAAGCCAAAAAGCAAGCCATGGACGACCTGTATGCATTAGCGGGAAAATACCTGCAGTCATTACTGCAAATACCGTCATCGCCTCAGCGGCACGGGCAATTCCTGTACGCCATTTTTGTCGGAATAAAAATAGAATCGCTGAAATTAGTGTTCCTGCGTGACCAATACCAACCCAAAATACGAAGGTTACGATATCAGTACCCCACATGATCGGGTGACTAACCCCCATTGTTCCCATCCCAGTGTATGCAATGTAAAACAATACACCAAAATAGAATAACAAAGTGGTCTTAGCCGCACCAAACATCATTAACCAAGGTTTTCCTGGCAATTTCTCTAATGGTTCGCAGATATCTTCAGTGACATCTTTAAATGATTTGTCTCCAAGTACGAGTTTACTACGTCCAAGCATTAGTGGCTTCCTTCCCCGTGATGGTCAGTATTTTCTCGTTTCGCATTACGAATTTTCGTTTGGTAACGAACAGACGGCACCGCGAGATACTCTTCTAAAAGTTTATAAGTTCTTTGTGATTCGAAAAGCTTACTTACACGACTTTCTGGATCATTCATATTACCGAAAGTGATTGCACCTGATGGACAACCTTCTTCACAAGCAACTTTGATTTCACCATCGCGAACTGTACGGTTTTCGTTTTTCGCTGTGTCTTTAACATCGTGAATTCTTTGGATACAGAAAGTACATTTTTCCATAACACCACGAGAACGAACCGTTACTCTAGGGTTATAAGCTTCACGAGGTGTATCTTCTGGACGATCTCCTTTTGTAAGAGCAAACCAGTTAAAACGACGAACTTTGTAAGGACAGTTGTTCGAGCAGTAACGAGTTCCCACACAACGGTTATAAACCATGGAGTTCGTACCTTCATCATCATGCACAGTTGCAAGTACTGGACAAACCGTCTCACAAGGAGCGTTTTCACAGTGCTGACACATTACTGGCATTACATGAGAGTCTGGATTATTCATATCACCAGAGTAGTAACGATCGATACGCATCCAGTGCATTTCACGTCCCTCTAGAACATATTTCTTACCAACCACTGGAATGTTGTTTTCTGCCTGACAGGCAACAACACATGAACCACAACCAAAACAAGAGTTTAAGTCAACAGCCATACCCCAACGGTAACCTTTATATTCATGCTTACCCCAAGCACTTTCTAAGAATTTGTGCTTATGGATTCCAGCAGATTTATCTTTTTTGTAAGAGTCCAATGTAGCTTCAACAATGATTTGTCGACCCATCATTGTGTTGTGACCCTGAGTATTCGCTAAAGGAGAGAACTTCTCAGTTTTAGCGGCAACTACTTTGCGACCAGCAAAAACAGCTTTGGAGTTAACACGCTTAACCAAAGGATAAGCATCAACACCAACACCATTCGCCACTCGACCACCTTTTGTGCGACCGTAACCTAAAGCCAAACCAATTACTGAGTCATGCTGTCCAACTTGAACATAGGCAGGAACTTCAACTTTTTGGCCTTCAACATCCAAAGTTACAACACTACCCTCTTTGATTCCCATTTTATCAGCAGTAGCTTTAGAGAATGTAGCGTAGTTATCCCAAGTCACTTTTGAAATTGGATCTGGGAACTCTTGCAACCATGCGATGTTTGCATATTTACCGTCACCGATACCAGCTTTTGTGTAAAGACTTAGCTCCATACCTTCTGACTTGGCAGTAGAAATACTAGCTAAAGCGGCTTGCTTAAAAGAGCGAACTGGAAGATTAACATTTTCAGCCAATTCTCCGTAAACACCTTTTTGCAACAGCTCAAACCAGAAGTCTTCAAAGGCTTGACCGTTTTTAGAGTTATTTAGAATATCAGACTTCCAGTAAGATCTTACATAATCATAGTAAGTTTCTGAACCCTGAAGTCTTTTGCTACCCGCCTGCAAAGCGTAAGCCCAGTTTAGCATGCTTTGCTCTAAACTACGTGAGTTATGAAGCGGACGAATTGTTGGTTGTTGAATTCCGTAAACACCTTTATGGAATTCAGCGTCTCCCCAAGCCTCTAGACTGTGATCGATAGGCAATAAAATATCCGCCATATCACCAGTTTCATCTTGGTAAAGCCCCATATAGATAAAAGTTCCGCCAGCATCTTGGAAATCGCGAATTGCTTTTTTCACAGTTTCGCCGCCGTAGTAAACCAAGTTTAAGTTTTCTACGATCAAGACTTTGTTTTTGGCAGTTTTTAATTCAGCAAGGAAAGCCTCTAGATCAGATTGCTTCGCATTTACTGTTGTGTAGTTATTTTTTGCATAATCAATGGTTTTACCATCGTTACCTAGGATCGTATTTAAGAAGTTAGCAGCAACATATAAGTCTTCTGCATTCTCAACACCAGCATAAGTTCCACCGGTAAGTACCAAACTTTGACCACGATTTTTCCAAAGATCTTTAGCAACCTCAGAGAAAAGCGCTTCATCGATATTAAGTTTTTTGGCAACACCAGCAAACTCAGCCAATTTTGACTTCGTTGATGAATTAACAGTTCCGTTGCCTTGAGTAACTACGATTTCGTGAGCAAGTCCCATTAGAACATCAATGAACTGACTAGGCTTAACACGAATTCGATCATCCGCGTTCATACCCGTCAAACTCAACATGGCTTCAAAAGTCACCAAACGACTCATTTCGCCATCTGGGTTTCTAGTTTTTGCATAAGCAGTAGCATATTCATGAGCTCGTGGGTCTTCTCCAAGGAAGTCAGCACCAACAGTAACGATATACTTCGCTTTTTCAAACAACGGACGAACACTTACTTCTTTACCATATGAACGCTCTTGCGCAGAAGCTTCAGCACTATCCACTAAAGGGTTCCAAACAAAAGACTTAGAGCCTTTGAAGGCCGCCATAAAATCATCAATCAAAGCTTTACGACTTGGTGATGAATAGTTGTTTGTAATTAGAGTTACATTTTCTTTTTCTAAAAGACCAATCACTTCATCGTCAATTTTTTCCCAAGTTAATAGGTTCCATTTACGATCATGAAAGTTCTCTTCTGTAATCCAACGCTTTGGTTGCTTTAATCTTTCAGGGTCATACAAACTAATGCAATGAGCTTGCATTCTAGTTGAGATCCCTTTAGGAGAAGCTGGGTTTGCCGGATTTGGCTCTAACTTAATCGGACGTCCTTCACGAGTACGAACAATCAAACCAGCACCAGAAAGCTCATCCGCCAAAACAGAAGCGTAGAAGTTAGGCTTACCAACCACTAAGTCTTCAGGACGTTTCGCATAAGGTACGATTTTTTGAGCTGGGCGACGCACACAAGCTGTAGCGCTCATTGCAACCGAGGCACCCATAAGTTTTAAGAAATCACGTCTTGCAAGACCGTCATTTCCATCTTCTGATTTAAGAGGAGAAGTTTGAAACTCAGCCTCTGCCATCTCATTGAACCTAGCTTCGTTTTCTAGCTGGTCAATGCTCTTCCAATATTTCTTTTCATTATTATTTTGCATATCTTTCATCGTTTCCACCTGATCCTAATAGTGACAAGTTGAACAAGACACTGGCGCATTGTTTTCTGGTTTACGGTGACAGTTTACACACCAGCCCATCGATAGATCCGAGTATTGAAATACTTCTTTCATCGTTTCGATTGGACCATGACAAGTTTGACAGGCAACGCCTCTTCTTACGTGTCTTTGGTGGTTGAAGTGAACAAAATCAGGAAGCAAATGTACTTTTTGCCACTGAATGGATTTACCTTCGTTGTAGTGATCAGCAAGCTTTTTAATGTGCTCACTTTGCGTTTTCACCTGGTTGTGACAGTTCATGCAGATGTTCAATGCTGGCACTGAAGAGTGACGAGCATAGGACGCATTGGAGTGACAATACTGACACGGAATTTCCAATTTTCCTGCATGTAGCGAATGATCATAAGGGATTGGTTGCGTAGGCTGATAGCCTTGATTGTAACCTATAGGCGGTTTCATAAAAACAGCCAGGCCAGCAATCAATACTAGCGCGACAACACCGACGAGTACCTTCAAGTTTTTATTAGGCATAATACTTCTCTGTTGCTCAAACGTTTTTTAATAGGTTTATAAACTTGTTCTAATATCACAAAAAAATACCTGAAATTACAGAGGTTTCAATCATCTTTTTGACAATCAATTGAGAAAATCGGCGATGTCCAGTTTTTAGCCTAATGCTTTAGCAAAATATTAATATGTCCAAATATTCAATTCATAGATTGTGCAATTTTTATTAAATACCTGGTTCTTTCTTAGACTTTAAAAATAGCGCAACGCAATATCACTCTGCTAAAGCAATTCTCTCTACAAATGTTTTTCAACTTCCCAAGAGACGCAAAAAACCACAACTTACCCACTGATAGTTGTCATTATCTTTTATCTACAATAGATTACGAATAAAAATCATCAGGGGATCAAAATGAGCAACAACAACAGCTCAAAGGGGAAACTATTATTGTCACTGCTAGTGACAATCTACACATTCAATTTTGCAATTTCATCGGATAGCACGGAAGACAAAAGATTGATGCTCGCTGACTTAGATACTTTATTTAAAGCTTGTGAAAAATTCGACCCTCCCGACTTTGATCGTTTAAATGTCGAAAAGCTAAAAACTTCACTGAAAAAAATATGGAGCTTTCCCCCTATTATAGACAAGGTCGAAACTCGAGCAAATAAAACAAAAGACCCTTACATTAGGATAAACCTTCTAGTTAGTTTAGAGGCAGCGAAAGTCACCTGCTACACAAAATTTGCCTTCAGTGCATTAAAAGCTATTGAAATGGCGCCTTTAAATCGCAAAGAAATCGCCTATGAACAAGCCATAGAAGCATCGAACAAGAATCTTCTAAAATCTGGTTCTGCAGAGTTAAGCACTCACATTCTTTTTCTCCAAATCCTAAGCAACAAAAAAATCCTATCTTTAAACGAAATAGAATTTAACCAACTAAAAATCATTTCAAATGAATTAAAAAAGAAAACGATAGAAAAAATGGATAAAATAAAAAAATTAACTAAAAACAAGAGTCTTAGCAATGAAGTCTTAGACAGACTCAATTCAGAAGAAAGAATATACATCACTACTCTCTTAAACAAAAATCAAGATTTCCTTAGAAAACTTAGCAAGAAAACAATGAGGTTTTAATTGATAAAATCATTAATCACCACTTCTCTTACATTATCATTAGGTCTGCAATGCCTAGCTAACTCAGCAAATACTACTCCTAAAAATGAAAGCAAAAAAGAGCCAGCAAAAGAAAGCATCTCGTATTTTCACTCCAGCTACAAAGCAAGAACAGATCGACCGGGCTTAATCTTTTTACCTAGCCTAGGCTCTTGGCTGCTTCCTGGCTTAGGACAATACATACAAGGAAACTGGCAAGCCGGTTTAACTTATAGCCTAAGTGCCGCAGCGGGGCTCAGCATGTATAATGCAGAAGAAGACAATGTGGACCATAGCATATCCGATCCCTTCCGATACTTTGACGAAAATATGCAAAGAAGAGTCATCGGTAGTAAAACCTATGATTTTGCCGGTAGCCTTAGTGCTTACCAAAGCTTTCGCTCGAGAATTAAAGCCTATGACAACACCGGTGATTTTGCATTCATTGAAGACTCGGGCAATGATGAAGTGGGTGATATTATGTTAGCTCCCTTCGATTTTTCGCATATAAAAAAGAAAACCACATGGATTCCAATGCTAGTAATTTTAGGCCTAGGCTCTCAGTTTCTTGCTAGCTCTGAAGACACTCAGGATCAGTCTAATGATAACAATCGCCCCATAGGAGATGCTAGTAGCCTGTTTTCAGGAAGCCTATTATCCTACCAAGCTGGCGTAGGTGAAGAGGCTCTTTTTAGAGGTTTTTTACAGCCCTATTTACGCTACAAAACCAAGTCCAACTTATACGCAAACATAAGTACCAGTATTATCTTTGGAGCCCTTCACTATTCATCAGACAATCCCTTCCCTATTGCACAGGCTGCAATGGGATATTACCTTGGCTGGCTTACCCAGCGCAATGGTTGGAGTATAAGGGAGTCAGCCTTTATACACACTTGGTGGGATGTGGTTGCCATCAATATCAATATCCGAAAAAAAGACAGCTCAGCGATTTATTTACCGGCTTTAAATCTAATATTCTAGACTTAGCAACTAATTTTGAATGACAAAATAAGCACTCTAAAATCAAAGCCGCACTCTGCACTTTCGCTCAAACAACTTATTTAGACCTGAAACAAAAAAAGCATCTAAAAAGATGCTTTTTTACTTACTAATTTAAAGTGCCGAAGATTACTAACTAGCCGCTCTTCTACAGGCCATTTTCACACTCTCTAGCTTTCCTTTTGCATTTTCCTTGACCTTATTAAAATAATGTCGAGTTGAACGATCTTGCTTACCAGGAAAGGCGTTTAAGTATTTTAAGGAATACTTAACAGAGCGATAAAAGCTTTTGCTAATATCAATCAAAGAACGATTTTTCAAAGCCGCCCTAACAGCGAAGGTAAAGCTCGTGTGAACCCCTGTCCACCAGAGTAAATTACTCCAGTGTAGAGTTTCAGGATTAAATGAGTCAACACCCACACTAATCGCTAAAACCGTAGTTAAGACAGCGCCAAGTCCCACAACCGTTAACCAACCAATGGCAGCATGAACTTTTGTATAAACCGCTGGATGCTTCACTGAGTACTCCAAGGAGCGTTCCACTAGAGCATTCAACTGTTTACGATCAGCCTTTTGAATGATTTCTTCAAGATCAAGTTCGTAAGAAGAAATATCACCTTTTATGAAGTCACTCATGGATAAATATTTTTTAAATTCTTTTTCAGTCTTAATTCTCTGCAAGCTGTGATTGTATATGCCTCGATGAGTTAACAAAGTATGAACAAAACCACGATACAAAAATTCAGTTTCTTTTTTATAGAATCCAATGAAACCTCTGATTCTTTCGCGAAGTTCTTCATCAGAACTTAGTCTTCTGGCATTTACAATTTTCATTTTCTCTTTGTTAAAACGAGAAATGTTCTCACTAATCCGATCCTCTTCTCCCTGCATTCCCAGAAGAATCAAAGTCCATGGCCAAGCATACAAAAGAGGACCTGCAATCCAGAAGTAGTACCAACCAGAAAGGGCCATACCAAGACTTTGTTTTGCAACCAATACTCGGAAGATTACACTTAAAAGCATTGAGCCTTGAGCGGTAACAATTCTCTTCGACAACATTTTCTTGAAGAAAATCTCACCTGCATCGCGGCTTTCAGCGATGGACTTAAACCATAAATAGCTCGATTCAAAGAATGGCTCGGCGCGATCCATACTAGCGTATCGAATAAGCTCCATTGGGCCATACTTGGTCTCATTTACCTTTGGCTCCCCTTGTATGGCCAAGGCAGTTTGAGAACCAGCTTGGAAAAAATGTAGAGACATATTATTCAACACATCTTGAATGTGCTCTGGGTGCGTCCATAGGTACCAAGGATTATTAATCGCACTTAACTCCCCTTGCTTATTAATATCGGCTCTTTCACCGATTACAGCAGGGATTCCAACAACACCCATATGGTCCGTAGTAAACTCTTTAGATACCAAACCAGAAACAACTTTATTGGCGAAATTTCTCTTTAGAAATTCATTATCTGCCACTGCAAAAGTAGCAAGGCCTGATATCGCTTTTCTCGTTCCGATGATAGAGTTCATTTTCATATTTTTAACAACATTCTGATAAGTTGAGCGACTGTTGATTTCTTCTGAAACCTTTAAAACAGACTCATAAATATCAATCACTTCTTTTAAGTTAATGTCTTTAGCTTTGTTTTCATCGTAAATTACATCAAAATTAACTAGTAATTCTTGAATTTCATAAACGTGTTTTTGCCATGTTCTCTTTAAATCAGGATCAGAAAAAATCTTCGCTGTTTCTGATGGATCAATTCCCTCGGAAGTAACCGTCATTAAGGTCGCAAGATCGATATTTGACTCACTCGCTACAATTTTTGTCGCAAGAATCCAAGCAATGCTTGAAGCTCTTTCTCTAGCTCCTACTTCTTTTCCTAATGCCTGCCTTTGCATCTCTGTGATTTGCACTGTTTTGCTCTCACGAGATAACAGCGTATCATAGGCAAAAGACTTTCCTTCCGCAGAAAAAGGTGCTCCTAATCGATGCTTTAAAGCCTCTGGAGAATACCAGGCTTTCTCCCCTTTATAACCAAGACGCTCATGGTAGTCTTGCCTTGCCTCAGATAAACTGGAGTACTTACCCAAACTAGGAGTAAGCGTAGCTACAGTGTCTTTAGCTAGAGAAGCAAAATCCTCTTTCGATAGGGAATTTGAATTTAACTGCGTGAAAAACTTAGAAATTGATTCTGGCATATCCAGTATGCTTTTCTGCATTTGAATCGGGTTATTTACGCCAAGAAAATGTCTTTCCCCTTTTTCATTCTTTACCACTTTAAAAGGATTCATTCCCATTTTCATCGTAGGAATTAAATTACGTTGATTCGTAAAAAGAGCCAAATAGTGAAAGAATGGTAAGCAAATTACAGCAAAGATTCGGAAACCCATGGTTACAATTCTTTGCCAAACATCTAGATTTTTCCAATCTTCTGCCGCGTGTTCTAATTTTGAAGAGCGTTCTGGATCAACTTTTTTCAAGGCTTTCGCCACAAGTCTCATACTAGGTACGGATACCCAAGATACCAACATTGCGATTGGAATTAACAAAGTTAAAGAGATAACAGAAAGACCTAAAATCTCCGAATAGTTGGCTTTTTCACCATTAGGACCCACATAATCAAAATCCGTTAGTACTTTTGGCATCGCCTCGTTAGTTAACCAGGCCGTTGCTTTTAACTGCAACTCTGAGTAGTGAGATAAAACATGGTAACCACTAAAAATACCAACCAAAGTAATTGCTACCATTGGACTCTTTAAGATACTCGCCGTTCTTTTTAATAAATTACTTCTAACAGTTAATTCTTCAGACAAGCTGTTTTCTTTTTCAATGTCCTGCCAAAGAATGCTCGCACCACCAGAACGGGCACCATAATCTTTTTCAGAAATCTGTTTTAATAGATTTTGATAATCTAGCTCAGAATCTACGAAAACTTTTGGACCGCTAACTTCGCCAGCCAATTTGTTTACAACGGAACCTGCGGAGTTTTTTAACTTCGTATATACATTCTCTTTTTTACGACCCTCATATTCTCTAGCTAGTTCCTTGGCTCTTTCATCATAAGTGACCCATTTTCCAACCCACTCTTCGTAGCTGGCACGGTCAACTTCTCTTGCCTCTAAACTCTCGATCTCACCAGCCACTTTCATCACTGCAGAAATCAAACCCTTGTCGAGATTTTGACTCATAATTCTTTGAGCAACCTCTGCCTGTTCTCTTTCTGTTTTATCACTAGAGAGATCTATGTCATTGGCCTTTAAAAACGAATCCGCAGCAGCTTTTAAAACATCCGCTGGCAAAACTTCAGGAGCACTAACAATCAATTGTCGCATTAGTGATTCAACCATGTTTAAAACACGGGAGTACATAACTTTTCTAGAAAAGACCCCTACCAATTCACCTGTTTCAGAATTTTCTATGGCCAAGTCTCCAAAATCAACCAAAGGGCGACCTGCGTAATCGGTCTTGAAGATAGCACTTTCAGAAGACTCAGAAATCAATCGATTCGTGAAATCAATTGGACGAAATCCACGGTGTAAAAAATTAGCTTTTAAGGCTGTAGCATCTAGCTCTTGAGGTAGATTAATAATATTCTTCGTCACGAAAACAGGTGAACGAAACATATGAGAAGCAGCCAGGGGCATAAACACGGCATGTAAACTAGCATCACGGCCAATTAACATTAAAAATTCTGCATCTCGAACCACGCTAACTACATCAAGACCGTAGAAATTTTGACGAGCAACTTTTTGATTTCCTTGGTAAGCAACCACACTCAAAACACCATCAGTGATTTCATAGTCTAAGCGCGTGTAAGCAATCTTTCTAAGACGAGTTTTATCTTTGTGAAAGTCAATTTTAAGCCACTGATCTGAGTTAAAATCATAATATTCAAGACTTTGTTGTGTAACATTTGTGTAATCAAACTTACGAATTTCTTCTTGAGCAAGTTCACCACTTTCGAACTTCTCAATCATGCTCTTTTGATTTTGAATGTGTTGAAAAATTTCAGGAGATAGTTCCTGCAACTTATCATCAGCCAAAGCCTCTTTCATGGATGCAGGATCAGCAAGATTAAAGCCAGAGCCTAATGCTGATGCGGACGGAGCCGCAAACCTATTTTCATCAGAATCCTCAGCAGCGAAAGCACTTCTAGGAATCGGCAGAAGTAAAAATTGAAAAATTAAAATTTGCGATAAAAGATGTTTTAAAATCCCCATACAACACTCACCCAATCAAAGTTATTAAGGAGTTAGTAATAATCGAAAGAATTAGTTTGTACCAGTTACAATTTTCGCTTTGGTATTTTTTATATGAGTTTTTCTAATGGCAAAATAGCCTAAAATGTTTAAACTTAGCTCCCATTTTATCCTTCATAAATTCTACTTATGGACTTGGAACTTTTTACTCAGTTAAGAATGCTCAAAATCTGAGTTTTCTAGTGACTTTGAGCAATTTCAATCTTTATAAGATTTGGTGTTTTGCAATGTTTTAAGCCAGAAAGGCAATTAATAACAGATACTTAACTGAATTTAAATATACTTTCCTTAGGTTCACCTTTACCAAAATACTAAATCTAAAAAATAGCTTTTCCTTTTATAAGTTTTACCCTCAATGAAACTCAGAACAAACTCAGCCATCGGTGGCCTTGTTAGTACTTGAACTTACTTTAAAAGAAAAAAACTTGGTTTCGCCTAAAGACAAAAATTTTTACTCAACAGAAACAGTCCATAATCAGGAAACAAAGATAGCTGAAAAACTAGAAAACTTTAAACTGGCCCACTTAATTGCGGATGGATTTAAGCTAAGTTCGTAAAAGCTCTACTTGTATTACTTGCACATTCTATCTTAATTCGGACGTATTTAAATAAATTTATTATTTCTTGGGCTTATGCTTTTCTATCCGCAATTAAGGGGGCCAGCTAGTGTTCGGTAAACTTTATGCATTAGGAATCGTAATCAAGTGAAGATGTTTAGATAAACTCTATTCAATTAGAATCCAAAGACCACTTTGGCAAATCGGCAGAAAAAGAGGAAAACTCGAAAGTGACTAATTCTAATACAATAAAATTAAACCAAGAAATTTTTCTAATTCTACAATAATTTTGGGACTTTAGCCCCTCACATAAGTTATTCTAAGGCTCTAAGAAAATAGAGGACGTATTGGGAAAGCTTAGTCTTGGACTGATCAATTATATACTAGTTTTTCAATTGGTATTTGGTGGGTTCATACATTCGAATTCGAAAGCAGTTGCAGCCGAAGACAATGGCAAATCTATAAGTGCGACTTCTGAAATCCAAAGCCTTCGCACAGCAATACTAACTCGAGGCAAACACCCTCTAGATCCATACTCACTTTTAAGACAAAAAACTTACGTCATTCAAAACGAAGTTTCGTTTAAAGACTTAATTTTAGAAGTTGAAGGAACTGGAGTATCAGAAAGATTAGACGGAAGAAGCTTTCATTATAAATTTGACCAAAACCAGGCGAAGGCTTTTCAATTTAAAATTAATGACTTAGTTGTGCATGATTTTTTCATCGGCCTATCTGAAGTCTTACTTTTCAAGAGCTATCTCTTTATCCGAGAGAAAAATGGCGATCTTTATTTTATAGACTTAAAATTTCAAAGACCAGCAAAAGTGGACCTCGGTCTTTTTCGTTTTCCTGGAGGAGAGCTCTTTAAAGAATTAAGTCTTGAAGATTACGGAATAAGGCTTGGTAATAAGGCTTTTCACATTGAGCAACTCAAAGAGATCTCTACCTTAAATCAAATGGCTTTTTCTACCTCAATTAATTTTTTAGACAAAGAACGGATCCAACAACACTCTTACATTGTTGAAGAATTTTTTGAAAGCTTCCGAACCAATATAGACCGCGTAACCAAAGAACAAAACAAAAGCCTTTCTAACACCCAACGAAGCGACTTGGTCACCGAAATAACTAAGGACTTAAAATCTCAAATCAAAAATAAAAATCTAGTGGATCAAATAAAAGATCAATCGATCGAAATGAAAATTGCCACTAGCCTTCAGAGCATTAAGCAATATGCTGAGGATTTTACGGCCAAGCAATCTGCTCAACAAGAAAACGCTAAAGAAATGCGTCGTTTAAGCTACCGATACAAACGATTTAAACTTTTGTTAAGCGTCCCAAGACCAAAAGGAAGTCAGCTTTTTAAGGAGGCGCTAATTTCCAGTGCCTTCGCTATTAAAGATGGAAATCGCCAAGACTTTCTTGAGGCTTTTTATAGATTGGCGAGTTTTAAAAGGTTTCGTTATGCCAGCGCCTTTGGTATTGTTGCTGCTAGTGCTTTAGTTTCTCCTGAAACAACAGCTAGTTTTGCCTTTGAAAGTCTTCGAATTGCCGGAGACAGCATAAATGCAATTTACGATAAAACCACCGATTTATTTTACTTAGTCGGCGAAGCCACAAGTAAGACTCTTAGAGGCTTTAATCCGAGTGTCCTGTATGATACTTATGTGGCCGATGGACGTCTTTCAAAAACCGCCGCTGGTTTCACATCTTTGATTGAGCTGGGGTTTTACATCATTGGTGTAGCGCACCTAAGCGTTAATTCCGTCATACTTTTAAAAGACTTAGATAAGCTTAAAAATAAGTTCTCAAATAAAACTCAAAAAATCGAGGATGAAACTAGATTCAAATTCTTTAAAGAACTTTATTTCTATAGGAAACATTCCAATTTAACGGGTTCAGACTACATTCGTCTTTTAGGCACAAAGCTATTTCTGAATAGCAAAAACCTTTTAACAGCAACGCAAAACAAAATTAGCAGCTTTTTAGTAAATATAAACTCTGAGAAAAACTCTAAACTAAGCCCATCTGAATACTATCTATTGCAAAAGACCAAGCTCTACTGGAAATACGAAGAAAAAACCGAGCAAATCGGAAACCTCTTAAAAAGATTTATCATTAATGAAAACTTAGATCGCCGTAGAGACATAAAACTACAAGCGGAAGCGGAAGAAAAGGCATACAATCGTGGCCATACAAATTTTAGCCTAGAAGAAGATAAAGAGATTTTAGAACTTATAGAAAAAGCTCGTAAAAAAGATTTCGCTAGCAATGTCAGTTTTTTTAACCTAGTAGAAAAATTAAAAGAAAAATTTGGCTACAAAAAAGACCTAGGTGTGGCTCAAATCAGAACCCTACATTCAGCTTTAATGCATTTCTTATTCAGTTTTTCATCCTTTACCAAAACGCAAAACTTCTTTATCTGGCTTAAAAATAATATTTTCCTAAATGCTAACTTATTTTTTCGCCCTAGAACCTGGGCCTATTTAGTGATGTACCCTAGGTACCTATCAACGATTTTAGAACGCTCTCAAAGAAAGAATCTACAAGGACAATACAATACTGGCGCTCACCTACCTACCCAATTAAATGGCGGCCTAAGAGCTGGTATCATCGGTTTAAGACCGGTACACCAAGCGCTTCATTGGGCCAGTGAAATATCCTATTTAAAATTTCTAGCTCCACCAAAAGAAAGCTCAAAAAAACAAGCCCGAAGGCAATTGGAAGAGGAAATCATCTCACTAGAAATTAATCTAGAGCAATCTGTCGTGGCAGAAAGTATCAAGGCAAGTTTACGTTATAGTAAAAAGACAGAAGAATTTAAAATATTTAGCTCTAACAATATTACCGATGCCTTAGATCCAGCAATATTCAGTCTCAACCTAAAATCAAGACTGATATTTTACTGGTACAGACACTATGCTATGGAAAGAGAATTGAGCCTTCGACTGTATCACTCCGTGATGAAAAATGAAGAACTCTATACATCCACGAAGCATTTTTTCCAAAAATCCTATGAACAAGCCATCAATAAAAAAGACTTAAATGGCATTGACGAAAGGATTTACCAGTTGGCAAAAAATCGCGCCGATAGTGGTTATTTGTCTTTAGTAAACCTTGCGATGGACAACAAATATAAATCAGCAAAGAGTCTAGATGAACGGAGTTCTATACAATCGAGAAGGTACGTTGAAGTAAAACAAGGCATGAAAAATACCTTGGCGATGGCAAGGGCCACTCGATCCGCTTTAATGAACTTTGTAATCAGTAAACCAATTGAAATATTATTTATCTTTGCCGCTACAGCAGCGATTACTGACCCTATGCTAGCGCCAATTCACGACACTCAGTTTTCTGATCAATCTTGGAACTACTTATCTCGATATCAGTTTTTAAATGGCTTGATGTATGGAATGGTTATGAGTTTCTTGAACCAAGCATGGTACAAAATCCAACAATACGCTCGTGTCGAAAGATTGGGAGGCTTTGAAAGCATCCCAACGGGAAGTTTGGCAGAAAAAGGCTTCTGGGGAAATGTATATCACCATCTTGGAGCCAGTGATAATACCTGGGGACAGAATATGGCCTACAACGTAAAAATCGTATGGGCAAACATTGGCGCCTCTTTTTTCTTATACAATTTAAACCAATACTACTGGATGGGTCGATTTGACGTTGATTTATACATAACCGGTTATATCGTGGCTTTTATGAATCCAATCATGGGCCTGAAGATGATGCTAGAAAATGCCTTTGAAAAATCTAAGGGATGGTTGATCCGAGACCTTCCCGAAAAGTACCACGCACATCCCTACACTTCAAAATACGTTCGCGACTCTATGCTAAGACTTCGTTTTGGCTTCGATTTCTTTATGTCCATATTTTATAACTTTCAATACACGGCTTTTAGTAACTTCAAATCTATGAGTACACCCCTTTTAGGAACCCGAAGCTTTTCTAGAATACTACTAGGAGGCTCTTTGTTCACAGAAGCTGTGGTATTAAACATGGAGGAGCTTGCGAGAAAGTATCCAATCTTTCAAGGCCCAGCAAACCTTTGCAGACATTCCTTGACCAAAGGCTTTGAAGCCTCAGACAAATTGTAAGTATTTTTCTGATATTTTTAATACCTAAGGGATTTTAAATTCTATTTTTCAAGAGAATATTTTAAGGCAAAAGCATCGATAGACTGAAGTAAATTTAACCAAGATTTTTGAAAACTATCTAGCGAATAAAGCCTACGGTAGCTTAACAATTCAAGCTCTCTATTCCAAGTAAAACCCAAAAATCTAGGTTCCATAAATCGAGCCGGAATCATCGCTAATTTTTCATTATGCCCCAATTTCATCTTTAAAACATGAGATTCTTCGAGGGCTTCAAACCTCTTTGCGTTGCTTCGGTGAAATTTTGGAGAGAAATATACGGCCCCTTTGATCAAAGCCATTTTCCCAGAACCAGGATCATATACATTTTGTAAGGCCAAAATGCTATTCTCGCCTGCAGCATTCGGTTGCCAACCTTTTTTTACAGCCACCGGCAAGGGATTGGAGTCTATGTAAATCAAAACAAAGCCAGGCTTTAAGTGCGGAAGCTTAGGCTTTGTTCCATTAAATACTGCTTTATTAAAATGCTCTTCCATTAGCTGGCAACAACTGGGCCTTTTATTTATTTTTTGTTTTTCCCCATTACCACCACCTATTGCAATGTTTTGAAAAACACTAGACTCAAAACTCTTGATCTCATCCAAAAAAAATCTTTCTTTTAAATCTCGCCATATTAAGTTTTTCGAATTTTGAATGTAAGGAAAAGATTCACCAGAAAGAGCATGCAATGTGATATGAGCGTATCGGTTTCTAAAACAATCCAGAGTTACAAAATCAGGATTTTTCTCCAAAAACTCTTGTTTTAAAAGGTACACATACTCAGGAAACTCTGGTGAGAAACTATTTTTTGTGAAAGCCTTAACTGTGGACCTAAAACAGGAGATTATGTCCGCTTTAACTTGTTGCGAACCAATAAAAAGGGCTAATAAAAGAACAATGTGTTTTAAGATTCTAATGCTTTCTCCTGCACAGCAAGATTAACCCACTAGAATCATTTATTCCACTATCTCTGAAAATAATATATAGACCCAAGACCCATAATCTGAGTCAATTCATCCAAAGCACTTCGACACTCATTTAATAAACTTGGGTCTTTTAAATCCTCTGCTAACAAACGATCACGGTAATGTTTGTTCGCCCATGTTTTTAATCTTTCATAAGACTCTGCGCTAAAAACTGCCTTTTGATTGATTGCTGAAAATTCATTTTCATTTAAAGCTACTCTCAACCTTAAACAGGCTGGTCCGCCACCATTTTGCATGGATTGCTTAAGCTTAAAAAACTTCACTTCATCAATGCCTTGTTTTTCAGAAAGCATTTTTTCAATATAAGTTTTTACGTTGGCATTTTCTTCACAGTCTGTAGGAGCAATCAAAATGGTTTTTCCCTCACTCCAAACCAATTGAGAGTTAAAGAGATAAGACTTTACTGCATCCTCAACACTTACATCACTCAAAGGAACTTTAATTAACTTTAAATCGCCATGATAAGCCGATTTAATTTTTTGAATATCATCCTCAGAATTTAAAAAAGCCATTTCGTGATAAAAGAACACATTGCGATTACCAACCGAAATCACATCATTATGAAAAACCCCTTCATCAATGACATTAGGGTTTTGCTGCAAATAAACAACATGCTCATCACGCAATTCATGAGACCTTGCCACCGCCTCACAAGCCATTAGAGTTTGTCTTGCAGGAAACTTTTTAGGTTCTATTCCTCGGCCAGCACCTTGCCTACCATAAACAAATATTTGCAGACCTTGTTCGTTATACTCATTACAAAGTCTGGTGTGATTAGCCGCTCCTTCATCTCCAAAATCCTCATGATAAGGAAGAGCAGAATGATGTCGAAAGTACTGGTCGTTTGAAAATATAGCTTTCAGCGACTTTCCAGTACAATCAGATTCAATGGATCGATGAAGTTTATTAATTAGGTTGGCCGGAGTAAAATGAACTTTTTTATCTTTAGAATCCGCACTTGGCGAAACCGTTGCTGCATTTGCTGTCCACATCGGAGAGGCACTGCTAAAAGCATTTAAAATCCCCGGTGCTTTTTCATAAGCCTTGGCTAGAATCTCAGAATCCGTTCCACTAAAACCAGCCGCTTTTAAAGCGGGAATGTAAGGTCTCTCATGAGGAGGTAGAAATCCTTGTTTTACACCCATTTCTGAAAGAGCTTTCATTTTTTCCAAGCCTTGCAAAATGGCTTCCCTAGGATTAGCTACAGAACTCGCGTTATTTAGAGAGGCTACATTTCCGTAAGATAAACCAGCGTAGTTATGCGTTGGACCAACAATTCCATCAAAATTTACTTCAAAAGATTTCATAGATTACTAGCCCTCTTTCTTTCTGCCAAATAGAACAAAGATCACAAAAATAATATGAATACCAACGAAACTCGCCACATACTCTAATCCACCGGCACCAAATCCATAAGAGTGAAGCCCAGCACCTAAAACGTAATTCACTCCATACCAGGCCATAATTACTAGTGAAAAAGAAACTACAGAACCAGCTATCATTCCAACTTGTTTGATGTGTCCACCCTGCTTAGCATGTAGAAGAGCTAGGTACCCAAGAAGGGCAATTAAAGCCCAAGTCTCTTTTGGATCCCATCCCCAGAATCTTCCCCAAGAATAGTCAGCCCAAACACCACCTAAAATGGTTCCGGCCGCCAAAAGCACCACACCGATTTTTTCCGCTCGGTAAATGGCTCCACTTAAGTCTTTGATTTTATCTTTGTATTTCTTCTCGCCTTTAATGATGTAAAACAAGGCCAGATCTCCTAAAGTAAATGCTAAGAAGAAGGCTCCGTAGGAAATGGTGATCGTTAACACATGAACCGTTAACCAAAGGTTCGAACGAAGCACAGGCTCAAGAGGCTGTAAGCTTGGATCTAAAACATTGGGAGCAAAATCTGCCAAAAGCATACAAAATGCACCTGTTAAGCTAGCTCCTAACAACATAAATTGAGAGCGTTTTTTCCACTCAAAGAACAAGGCAAACAAAACCGTTCCGAAGGGCACCCACACCACAGTTTCATACATATTAGAAACAGGTGGTCTACCAGTTAGTAATACTCTCAGGCTAAAGCCATAAATATGCATTGCAAAAGCAGCCAATATTAAAACCAAGCCAGTCTTATAAAGGGCTTCTTTAGATAGTAAACTAGATAGAAAGAAGAAAATCGTAGCTAACAAGTACAAAATCCAAGCCCATTGAAAAGGATGAAGTTTGTTATAATGGATCTCTATACCGAGCTGGGATGACTCTTTCACGTTTTGGTATTTGTTAAAAAAGGAATCTACGGCAAGATCAAGAGCTTTACTCGGAATTTCCTTCAAATTGTTTTGCTTGGCTTGAATGATTGCAACAAAAGCCCTTGTCACTTTTCCAAAGTCTTTTGCTTGTTCTTCTGAAAACTGTGCCAAATGTTTCCACTTGTCGTTTTCGGCGTCTTCGCTTGGAATCCAACCAGGATGTAGGTTATTGGAAATGGCTTGATAAAGAGAAAGCTGATTGTTTAAGATTTGAATCGCTTGATCATAAGAGTTCAGTCTTTCTTTAGCCTCGGCTTTATTGTTCATAGTCTGAATGATCGCAGGCAATTTTGGATGAGACATTATTTCTGCCATGCTAAAATATTTTTTAGTAGGCTCAAGATCTAAGTCTTCTTTTAGTTTGCGATAATCAATCTTTAAAAACTCCATCTTCGACCAAACGTCTGGTAGAAGCATCCAAGTAAAAACAACTTCCACCGCATCTCTACCGTTCAAGTTGGATTTACCGTGAATCAACTGCATGCTTTCTTTGGCAAAGGTGTCGAATGGCTTTATTCTACCACCATCCTGAACCGCTAACTTTCCTAGAGCTGAAAATTCATCTGCATTGGCCTTACTGCTAAAGTTTAATAAGAAAATACTAAGCAAAACAAAAAACAGCTTATTCATGAGAAAGCTCCTCTTTTTTAGGTTTCTTTTGCGCATAATACTTACGCATATAAAACAACATTACTGACCCAACACAGATTAACAAAGAACCTAGGTATTTCCATATTCTTCCGGGATCTTTGTTTACAGACAATATACTCGCATTGGGTGCACCATTTTCATCTTGTTGAAAACTGGCTTGGTAAAAGGTGTAGCCCTTGTATTTCAAAGGTTCATTCATTGATATTTTCACTTCACCAAGCTCAGGGACCACCACAGTACTGGCATAACTCGCAGCCCGATTGGTTCCCATATATTTATCCATCTCAAACTTTTTTAATTGTACAGGAAAGCCAAGTTCAATCTGACGGTTCCCCCAACTTAAAATATAAGCCGTACTATCGTTAAAAAACTTTAAAATGGAATTTAGTCCAAGATAATGAAATTCGTCACGATACTTCACCTTTAAAGCCGAAGTGGTAATCCCACTAGGATAGTCCCTTTTTTGATACTCAACAATTCTACGGGCATGGGGGTAAAAGTTTAAAAGACTAAGCTTCATGCCCATCCAAGGCATTTCAACCGCTTTCCCTAGATTCAAATCAGCCTTTGTCACCGCTCTATCATTTAGAGCCTTAAAAACTTTTACTTTTACCTGCTGATCTTCCATATAAAAATAGATGGTGTTTTTCTTCGGAAAATACTTCTCATCTTGTTCTTGAGAAAAAATCAAAAGCACAGGACCCAAATCTTGACGAACGATGGGACGGTCAAGAACTAGCCAATCACTAAAATTAACATTCGGGTTTTTAAGTAAAAAACGAATCCCTGGTCGATCCCAGTCCTTATCCGTCTCAATGATTTTTCTTTCAGGCACAGCGAATGGAAAGTAATCCACCACTTCAATTCTTCCTTGATCCGTAGGGATTGAAATGCCTTGCTCGCTCGGTGGATTAGAAATGAACTCCACCTCTTTTTCATAAAGAGAACGAAAGTTGTCACCATCCATACTCGCGTAAAGACTTAGGTCTTTAGGAGTGATACTCACTAAACTTGCTTTTCCATCCAGAGGAATGGTTAAAGTCCCATCCAAACCAACTTGCTGAGTAATGTAAGAGCCAAAAACCAACATGATCAATCCGACATGGGCCACCAAGAATGGAATATGGCGACGTTTCCACGGAAGCCTTTCTACCGCTGAAAACACCACACTAATCAAAAAGAAGGCCATGGTGATATACATCCACGGAGATTTATAAATCAAAACCTGTGCAAACTCTGTGTTGTAGCGAGACTCTAAGAAAGTACCAATTGCAGATAATACAGCCATTGCTAATATAACTATGACTGCCATTTTCAAAGAACCCAAGAAGCGAAAAATTTTATACGCCAAGCCTCTAACTCCTGTAGAAAAATAATTGCTAGAAGATTAGCAAAGCTTCGCAATTAATAGTACGTATTTAAGGATTTTCTGAAGGAAAAACTTAATACCTGCCTATAAAACGAGAAGCAACTAACGCACAAAGCCACTACGAACTATACGGAGAATAAGTTCGTGAGATTTAAACAAAATCCCCTTAATATTTAGCTATGGATTTGGTCATCAAAGAATTAGGTATCGAGGATAAAAATAGCTTTTTAGAAGCCATACAGCAAGTTTGGGAACCGGATTTTATTACAGCCTTTTACTTTAAAGACCTCGCTAAATCAAATTACGAAAACTACCTAGAAATTTTAAAGCATGCCAAGTCTGGGATTAACATTCCAAAAGAACATGTCCCATCCACCAATTTGTTTGCTTTCAATCCATCAACAAAAATGATTGGCCGGGTAAGCATTCGGCATGAACTTAATGATTTTCTTCAAGAGATTGGTGGGCATATTGGCTATGTAGTTGATCCCAATTATCGAAATCAAGGCGTAGCCACTAAACTTTTAAAAGCGGCTTTGGATTATTCTAAGAAAAATCTGGGATTAAAAAAAGTTTTACTAACTTGCGATGAAGACAATCTAGCTTCTGAAAAAGTGATTGTAAACAATGGGGGCATATTCGAAAATTTACGAGAAGCCTGTGCTATTTCCCCTACAAGAAAAAAGCGCTTCTGGATCAATTTATAAAAGGTATTCTATGAAACATGTTCGAGATTTGATGTCCCCAAAACCAATTACCTGCAAAGAAAGTGCGAGCCTAGATGATTTGCTGCAGGTGTTTTTAGCGACCAACCATAAATTTATCCCTATCGTAAATGAGGCAGAAGAAGTAATTGGCTTAATGGATGAACTCCGCTTGGTAAAGGCTCTTGGCGATAAAAAAACAGACCCACTTACTGTCAGCGTAAAACATTTTTCAAACCTCTATATAGAACCAACCCTCATCGAAGCTTCCGCTCCTCTCAATGGTATATTGCCAATGATGTTAAGCACCAACAGTAACCGTTTGATCGTAGTATCAGGATCAAGACGTCCTTTAGGTGTTTTATCTCCACTAAATATATTACGAGCAATTGTTGGCCTAAATCCTAAAAACATTGCTGCCGAGGAAAAGTTAAAAGAAACCGTAGATTTTGCGGAAAAAAACTGGAAAGGGACTGACACCAAAGACATCTTTTTTCAAGCCTTTGAAAACAGTCCTTATATGATGATCATGACAGACAGAGACGGCAAAATTTTAAACTCAAACCAGCGAATTGAAGCTGTGCTGGGTTACAAAACAGAAGACATCTTAACAAAGCCAATCATCTTCCTATTTCCTGAATTTGCAATTAAACGTTATAACCAAGCCGTACACACAGCAAAAGACTTAGGTAAAGCCCCTACCGAACCAACGGCCTTACTTAAAAAAAATAGATCCTTTGAAGATGTGGATATGGGAATCTCTGCAATCAGAGATGAAAGCAGACAAATTAAGTACTTAAGTTTCGTCTTTCGAGTTCGCAGCGGCGATGATGTTCACATTGAATACATTCGAGATAAAAAAGAAGATTAAACCATTGCACCATTCAAAGAACTTCTTTCTTCTTTTGAAACATATTTATTAAAAAGCTAAGACTAAGCATAACTAGACTTACTAAAAACACCTGAGAAACTTTTAGGTCTAATGCAATATAACCAGCAATTGCGATGGCAGAGCTAAATGCCATTATTGCATAGGAACGAGCCACTGGATTTACAAAACCTATCTCCCTTGATTGCATTGATATATTTTGAACCAAACCAAGAGCAAAAACCTCATAAATAAAAGCAAACAATAGACTCACGAAAAACATTCCAATAGAGTTCGTCACCAAATATTCATTAGAAAAATAGAAACTTAAAGCAAATAGAACTAAAATCAAACTAAATACCCAGAAACTAATTTGATAAGAAGCCCCTCCCCACTGTAAAACGGAGAAAAAGCCTCGGCTTTCAATTTTAAATTTTCCAACAACCACCGAGGCTAGAGCCATGCCTGAATAAAAACCAACGATCAATATTAAACCATTGTTCCAAAACTTAGATAAATGAAACAAACAAACTTGAACACCAACACTGATCAAGCAAAACATTGCCAAAGGGCGAAAAACATTAAACGTGCAGAGACTTTTTAATAAGCCAACATCAGAAGACTCAGTTAGCTTTTCTTGCTCAAGCACTGGGTAATCAATAACAAAAGCTACGAAAGAACATATTATATCAAAAATTAGAATCTCATGAATCCCTAATTGTCCTTTAAAAACTAATCCAAAAATGAATAAACCTAAAATACTACCAACAACATAACTGCCCTCAAAAAGTGGCAAGAGTTGTGGCGCGGAGCTTGCCACATTAGTTCGAAAAATCCTTGAAAGAAACCAAAAACAAAAGCGAAACGAAAGCACCAATAAAGCGCAAATACCGAGACCCCCTGCTAATTTTCCATTAGAAGAAAAGAAAAATAGACATAGAATCAATAGACTACAAAGACAAGTTAGTAAGGAGTACCAACGAGGCGCTTTTTCACTAAAATATTTGGCTCCTATTTCCATTAATATTAAACCAATGGTCGTACCAATAAAAAAAGCGAAAATCGAGCCAATCGGTTTTTCTCCCACTGTAACTAACTTTGTCGCGTGCCCTAGAACCGCCCCACCCCCAAGCGCACACAAAAAATTAGCGAATGCTAGTTGGTAGACCTTCCTATTATCCATCTAATTCATCCTTGCTTGATTGATAAAACTTTCTATTGATAAACATATTTATAGAATCTTATGGCAATAATTTTTAAACTAAACATGATACAATCTCTATAAAAAACTCAATAAATAGAATATAGGACACTCCCTAAACTCTGTTTTTACACAAAAACTCTATACTCCGGATACCATACCAAGAAAAAGACTCACCGTCCACGAGAGCACAGGGATAGGACTTTGACCACTCAGCATACTCCTTAGCAAAAGGATAAGGTTCAGAGCTTAAAATGTAGCCTTGATTCTTTGAAGCATCTAAAGTTTTAAGCTCTGGGTATTTACTTTCTTGAAAGACAAAAAAAGAAGAATAACCTAATGCCTTTATCATATCAGAAATAAAGGTATTTGAACCAATTTTCATGAAAGGCTTTTTCCAAATTAAATAACTCAAAGACTTAGCTTGAAAAAACTCTTCATTGGCCTGAATAATTCCTGGGAATTCTCGCAAGGTTTTTTGCTCGACCACCTCTTTCTTAAGGACTGTCTCAAGCTTATTTGCTAGATCCAAAAGCTTTTGATTCTTTAACTCAACCGATAAGTCTACCAAAGTATTTCTTAAATTTTCAAGATTTGTAATGTGTATGACGAATCGAGGATACGGACAAGATGCCGCCATCTCTTTTGTATTTTCCTCTTTGTCTAAAATAACTAAATCAGCTTGAGGAGCTTTGTCCCATTGAACCGCTTTCGTTCCACCGATAATGGGAATGTCTTTCACTTTATTACTTGGATGAATGCAGTACCTCGTTCTAGCCACCACATTTACGCCACACTCTATCAAAGTTTCAGTTATAGAAGGAATTAAACTAATTACTCTCATCGCTACTAGGATATTCTTTTTGCAAATAGCTTTGCAAGTTTTCTTTTATCTCAGGTTTGAGCTCCGTCTTTGACTGATAAGGACAATGGCGGCATTGGTTTTCACAACACATTCCCTTTTCAATGTGAAACTTTTCGGTAAAAACCCAAAACCCGTTTTCAATATAGTAGTCCCGCCCCTGCACTAAGGACATCTCTAGCTCTCAACCAATTCTGCAAGCAATTTACCATCCATACGAGAAGCATTAGATTCGTCAAAAGAAACTACTTTTACCTTAAACTCCCCTTCAGCGATCCTTTCCAAATCAAAATCCTCTGGAAGATTTATTAACTGCATTTGCCAGTAATCTCGCGACAAAACCTGAACCTTGCTTTTATCTTTGTATTTTGACAGAAGGATACAATCTTTTAACGAACCAATTTGTGCAAGGGCTTGCTCCCTAAGCCTTTGCGAAGAAAGTTCACGTAAAAGACTGGCGCGTCTTTTTTTCTCTACAGTATCTACTTTTTCACAATACTCTTCTGACTTGGTTCCTGGACGATCGCTGTATGGAAAAACATGAATACGTGTCCATGGCAGAGAAGCTAAACGCTGGAAGGTCTCATTAAAATCTTCCTCTGTTTCTCCAGGAAAACCAACAATCACATCCATCCCTACATAAGCATTAGGCACTAGTCTCTGAATGTCTTTCAAAGACTTTTCAACTAGTTTAGCGTCGTATTTTCTTTTCATTCCTTTTAAAGTTTTACTACAAGCAGACTGAATACTCATATGAAAATGCGGACACATTCGTGGGTTGGCGTAAGTTTTTAATAATCGCTCACTAAGCTCACCCGGCTCTATACTACCCAATCGAAATCTAGGCATCTCTGTATGCTCTAAAACCTGTTCGATCAAATCTTCTAAAAAATAATAACGATCTGGATTGGTTCGACCTCGAGCTGAAACTACTTTTAATTTATCTTCGGCAGATTTTACAGATGCATAATCACCAATGTGAATCCCTGTTAAAATTCCTTCCGCAAAACCTTTAGACGAAAGCTCATTCACCTTATCAATCACACCAGGAATAGGAATACTTCTACTTTTGCCTCGTGCAAAAGGAATCACACAGTAAGTACAAAAGGAATTACAGCCATCTTGAATTTTAACAAAAGCTCTACTACGACCTTCTTCTAATCCACCCTCGGCATCCAAATCATCTTTTTCAAAAATGTTTGAATGCTTGAGACGCTCCTCAGACTTTCCTTCCAACTTTTCCGTCAATAACTCGTTCATAGAAAATTTGTGGGAATTTGCTATAATAAAATCAGCTGCCTTTTCATTTACAAAATCATCCGAATCCACTTGAGCAGCGCAACCCGTTACCACCACAAGGCTGTCGGGATTGTTCTTCTTCATCTTTCGAATATGACGAAGAGCTTCCATGGTAGCCTCTCGGGTTACGGCACAGGTATTTACGATGTGAACATCTTTATTTAAAGAGTTTTCGATTCCTGCTTTTTTCAACTTATCCTGTAAAAGACCACTATCATAGGTGTTTACCTTACAACCATAAGTTTTCATGCTAATTTTAGGGCTTTTGTTCTCTTGATTTTCCACTACAGAATCCATCCACCACCCACAAGAGAGTTGTCACGATAAACCACCGCGGCTTGGCCCGGAGTTATGGCTCGTTGTGATTCCAAAAATTCGATTTTTGCCGTGCCATTTTCATTTTTATAAACCCTAGCTTTTGCGCCGGAATGAGCGTATCTGATTTTTACATCTACTATTTCGCCCTCTTCCAATTGCGTATGCCAGTGGGTATTGTTCATCTCTAAGCGTTGGCTAAATAAATACTTTTCTGGTCCTACCCATACCGTATTGTCTGAAACATCCGTTTTGATCACAAACAAAGGCTCGTGATGGGACAAGCCCAAGCCACGTCTTTGCCCATAAGTATAATGATGGATTCCTCTATGTTTTCCTAAAATTTTACCATCGGGGTATTGCTTAAAAACACCTTGTTTGGTCTTTGGGTCAAAGTTTCCATGCTCTTCCATAAATTCGGCATACTTTCCTTTCCCAACAAAACAAATTCCCACAGAATCTTTTTTCCTAGCCACACTTAAACCAGCTCTCTCTGCATATTCTCTTACCTTTGGTTTTTCCATTCCCCCTACAGGAAACAATAACTTAGGTAAAATTTCAGGAGGAAGGGTGAATAAAAAGTAAGTTTGGTCTTTAAAGGTATCTGCACTAGTAACCACTACCGAATTTCCATAACGGTCTTTATCGATTCTTGCGTAATGACCCGTGGCTAAATAGTCACAGCCAAGCTCGTTCATTTTCTTCAGTAAATGGTCAAACTTTAAAAAGGTATTACAATCCACACAAGGCAGTGGAGTTTTTCCATCCAGGTAATTTTGTATAAAGGGATCAATAACACTAGCTTTAAACTTTGCTTCACAGTTCATAACATAAAATGGAATATCCAAAGTATCAGCAACTGATCTTGCATCTTCCACATCAATGCTACTGCAACAACTACCATTGCCTTCCATTGTAAGATCACAGCTTTTATTGTAATCCCAGACTTGCATGGTAACACCGACAACATCATAGCCTTGCTCTTTTAAAACTGCCGCCGCTGCGGAGCTATCCACTCCACCACTCATTGCTAATAAAACTCTACCTTTACTCATAACTCACCACCATTTTCTTTTATGGCTCTTAAACGTATAACAACTTTTTCTAATTCTTCGATAAAACGATCTACTTCTGCCATTGTGGATCCCCAGCCTAAACTCACACGCATTGAACTTTGTGCTTCCGCATGGCTTAAGCCCATAGCGATTAAAACAGGGCTTGGTTCAGGATTACCAGAGCTACAAGCAGCCCCTGTACTCACGGCGATTCCCGCTAAATCTAGATTCATTAGTAAACTCTCTCCATCTACACCCTGAATAAAAACAGAGCTTGTATTACAGACTCGATTCGTTTCTCGACCTAATATTTCTAAATTTGAAATTCTAGACACTAGTTTTTCCTCTAAGGAATCACGAAGAGTTCTAACATATTCTATATAGCTTTTTTGTTGTGGAAAAAATTCCGCAACTATCCCCATGGAGGCGATTCCTAAAGTATTTTCAGTACCGCCACGTCTGGAACGTTCTTGTCCACCACCGGAGATTAAGTTTTCAATTACATTCCCCTGCTTTGAAAAGAGCGCTCCCACCCCTTTCATGGCATAAAATTTATGTCCAGCAAAACTTGCGTAATCCACATCTAGCTCTTTTAAACTAAATTCCATTTTTCCAAGTGCCTGTACAGCGTCTGTATGAAACTTTGCTCCTTGGCTTTTTGCAAATTGGCACATTTCTTTAATTGGTAAAATACAACCCGTTTCATTGTTGGCTAACATACAACTTACTAAATGAACTGGCTCTTGGAACAAACTTTGATATTGCGAAAAATCAACTTGCCCATTCCGATCAACTTCGATCCAGGAAACCTTCAAGCCAAGTTCTTTCAATTGTTCGATACTTTTGATAGAAGCTGGATGCTCAATCTTAGAAACCACAAAATGTGGATTTTTTATCCCGGCTTTTTTTGCTCGTAAAAACTCAGATTTAAGCACCAACGAATTGCTCTCAGAACCACCAGAGGTAAAAATTAACTCCAATGGATGACAATCAATGAATTTTGCAAACTGATTTCTAGCATCTCGAATGATTTTTTTAGGTCTACGACCAAATTGATGAATGGAACTTGGGTTACCAAAGGCTTCCAAAAGTTCGGGGGCAGAAGATACAATCTTACGACACAGAGGAGCTGTGGCATTATGATCAAAATAAATTTTATCTCCCGCCGAAAATAGATCTGGGTAAAAGTCAGTCTTTTCTAGCGTCATGACTCGAGAAGCTAACACAACAGGCCAGACTACTCAATGAAATCTTGAGTTTTGAAAAAAGACAAAAGACACCAAAATAGAGTGTTTTAAGGTACTTAAGTGATCAAAACCAAACAGCTTAAAGCTAAAATTACCGCTTAAAAAGCTTTGAAGCTAAGTAAATATTTCTTCAGTAAACGAAAAAGATCAACCCAAAATCAGACTCAAACCTAAAAAATGCTACAATTTAGTAGCTGACCTATCTAACTGTAGCTGATTTTAATATCCGTCAGCGCAAGCTCTCTCTGTATCACGAGCTAATAAAATGAGACTCTGACGAATATAAATAACTTTGTCTTAATTAATATTGATAAAGCCCCATCCTCCATTGAGTGACCCAGCTTACAATTGATAGTTTTCAGAGAAAGCATGAGCCCTTCAATTTCGTAACAAATCTCTTTAATAACCAAGCTCGATTTTTAAATTTTAAAAAGCACTTATCCTAGAAAACTCCCTCGCAAACAGGCCATAAAACCAAATAGCCCAAACATTATTTAAAGAGAGTTTAAATAAATCCCATCCATACTGACACATAGCCCTTTGCCACTAACATTGGCCTAAACTATAATTTTCTTTCATGAAAAAATACTTAATCTTCATTTTTCTTTTTTCTCTATCTAACGAAGCAGCCAATAAAGCTCTGCTCTCACCAAGTTATTCCCCCATACCTGGTGAATCCGACAGCCCGATTAGTGAGAAAAGTTTTTCTTTAAGTGGAAACAATGATTTCATTGGCCCAACGGATAAATTAGTCACTGGAAGTTTTAATTTATCCTACGGACATATCTGGGAAAACTTCGCTATGAAGTTTAGAGCCTCTTGGACTTTGATTACCCCAGTCTTTCAATATGATCTCAACCAAGAGCTTTTAGAAACTCCCCTGTCTAAAGTTGCTGATTGGCGACGCCACCAATTATTAATGGCCTATAGCTTTCCTCTTCAATCAGGGGCTAGCTTTAAACTACAATGGAATTTGAGCAATAATATTCTAGGAGAAAATGGACTAGATATGGTTCAAAAAAACATCCATGACGTAATCAATTCTGAGTATTATCTAGATAGAGTGGAGCCTTCGGAGGAAAGGCACTACATCGCCAACGAATTAATCTTAAGTTTCTACACAAGTCCAATGCTAAACGGAAGCCTTCAATATTTTTTAAGCCTCGGACTAAGTGACGATTACTTTTTTGGACAGAGCCACATAGATGCTGGTTTTTCTTATGGTAGCGAAGAAAGCTTTCGAATGTATTATAAATACTCCTATGTACAGCCTAGAGACACAGGCTTTTACAAAAACCTCTTGAAAAAAGATCGCCGTCAAATGCTTCTGGCATTTAAAATAGGAAACTATTGGGCACCAAGCATTGCCTATTCTAGTGTGTTTCTAAAAGAGGATCGAATCTCTCAATATTACTTAAATTTTTATGGTTTTTACGCCGATTTCTAAAAAAAAACACAGAGATTTCTCTCTGTGTTTTCTTGATTTATTTGTCTAAAAAATCTTAGATCTCAGCTTCTTTATCCGCTTTTTCATCCACTTGCTCTTCTTCAGCAACAGGATTTGCATCAATACTAATTCCATCTTCTGATTCGAAAGCATCTAAGGCATTTTGTATATTTCCAAAAGCATTGTTCAGAGCCTCTTCCTGAGTATCAGCCTCTTCTTCGGCTTGAGCTTCTAAACTAGTATCCTCATCAGTAGCTTCGGCCTCTTCTTGATCAGCTTTTTCAAGCTCTTCTTCATTAGCATCGGCAAAAAGCTCATCTGTGTCGCTATCCACATTCTCTGTGGATAAGTCTTCAGTTTCTGCTTCATCAGCAAAAAGTTCTGAAGATTCGTCATCTGCACCAGTAGTTTCTTCTGTAGAAATTTCATCAGAAGCTTCTCCAGATTCGGCGGCAAGTGCTGCTTCTTCTTCGGCTTTCTTTGCAGCCTCTTCTGCTGCTAATTTTTCTTCTTCTATTTTTTTGTCATAACGAGCTAACCATTTTTTATCTTTATCAGAAACTTCTTCGTCAAAATCCAAAGCTTCTCTAATTCCGTCAGCTCTTTCTTTATCTCTACGAGCTTTCTCACGAGCTTTTTCTTGTTCAAAAAACTCTGTGGTCGTATCGATTTTTCCAAGTGTATCTTCAATTTTAGTAAGCTCTTCTTCACCTTCAGAGTAAACGCTCGCAGCTTCTAAACTCATAGAATCTGTTACATCACCAAGTACCGGCTTATCTTCTTCTTCACCAATTCCCTCTGGGATTAGTTCATCAATTTCACTTAAACTTGGCAGTTCTTTTAAGGAACGAAGACTAAAAATCTCTAAAAACTTTTTAGTTGTCTCATACAACATTGGTTTTCCTGGAAGCTCAGACTTTCCAGCAAAACGAAGTAAAGAGCGGTCCATCAATGCACGCATTAAATGCCCACTTTCAACGCCACGAATTTCGTCCACCTCAGCTTTAATTAAAGGTTGCTTGTAGGCAACGATCGCTAAAGTCTCTAAAGCAGGACCACTTAGTTTAAACGGTCTTCCCTTGTTGATTCTACGAAGGAAATTCATATTATCCACTTTAGTGCGAAGCTGGTAGCCACCACTTACTTCCTCTAAAGTTACACCGCGAGTACTTCCCGCATAATCAATTTGTAATTGTTCAATGGCTTTTCTGATTTGGTCAGTTTTAACCGTAGTTCCATCGAAAGCCTTTTTGATATAACCGATTCCCACCGCTTTATCGGTTGAGAACAAAATGCTTTCCACAATAGAAACTATAGTGTCAGCATCCACAAACTCTTTTTCTTCAATTTCTGGGGACTCAAAAGACTCAAGCTCGGTACCCTCGCTCAAAGAACTATCCGCAGACATACCAGAATCATCATCGTCATCTTCAGTAGTCTGATTCTCTTCTGCTTCCTCTTCCGCAAGCTTAGCCAAACGGATACGGTCTTCTTCGGCGTCTTCTGTTAAAGCCTCAAAAGCTTCACTCAAGGACATAGCAGGTTTTTGCTCCGCTTCGTCTTCAAGCTCTTCTTGCTCTTCTGAGTCAGCAAATAGATCTTCTCCATTTTCTTCATCGTCTTGAAGTTCAGCAAGATCTGCATCACTTAATTCAATGCTATAAGGATCTTCGTCATCCTCTTCAAGCTCAAGATCTTCGGCATCATCCAAAGAAAGTTCTTCACCCTCTAGATAGTCTTCATCAGAATCATCTTCTTCATCTTCAAAGTCTTCAGCATCATCAAACAATGCTTTAAACTCATCAGAGGCGTCAACAGAGTCCTCATCCTGACCTTCTAGTTCATCTTCGAACATTTCTTCTATGCTCTCTAGTTGTTCTGTATCTTCGTTGTTCTTCGAATTTGCCATGACCCAAAGCTCCCCTATAACTCGAAGTTCTTCACTTCGTCTTTATTATCTAATTCAAGCATTTCTTCATCGGTTGTAGTAGCAGTCTCATCCACTGAATCGGCCTGTGGGCTCGAAAACAGCTCTGCACTTTCATCTACATTATTTGTAGTATCAATGTCTTTTGCTTCATCTAAATCTGTATCAAAGATCGCAAGTGCGGCCCCTAATCTTTCCACTTGATGAGCTACATCATTGCCAGACTCTTTCGAACTAAAGTCTTCAGTCTGAGAGTTTTGCAAAAGCTCCAATACATCTGGAGTTTCTAAAATTGTGTTTTGAGACTCATCTAAACTTGTGTTTTCTGAAGCCTCGGAAAACAACTCAGCACTATCATCGGTCAATGCCTCTGAAGCTTCAAACTCAGCTTCATCCTCTGAAAAAAGCGCAGAAGATTCATCTTCTGTAGAAGCCTCTCTCATATCCTTAGACTCCTGATTTTCCTGATCGCCAGCCTCTAGCTGGGCATTATCTGTTTCAACAAGACTTTGCTCAGTATTGATTTCGTCTTCTGGTTTATAACCACCATTATCAAGTGTTTTACCAACAATTGCGTTGATCGCATCAATATCAATATCTTCCGCCGCATCAGAGTAATCTTCACGGGCTTGATTTACGAAATCATTATCAGCACCACGATCTTCTAATTCGGCCGCAAAAATATCCTCATCACTTGCCATTTCATCATCTTCAGAAGTTTCAATGTCTTGAACAAGAGACAACTGTGGACCGTCAGATTTTTCTACTTGATCAATGATAGCTTGTTGGAAGGCTTCTGGTGCAGAGTCATCATCATACTCAGCAACCCTAGCTACCACATCACCGGCAATTTCTTTTTTACCTTCGATGTGAATATCACCGCAGTCGTCAGCTTGAAAAAGCTTAACGTAACCAAGTTTTCCTAATTCTAGAGTAGATAAAAAAGTAATTAAATACTTAGTAGAAGTCCATTCATCAGGACGCATAAGCTGTTTTAAAGTAACCTTCTTGCCGGGGCGAATTCTCTCGGTTAATTCAAGAATTCTACTAGCAATGGTTTGAAACCTAGCGGCCACTTTATGATTTGCTTTTGCTGCTTTTTTCACAACACTTCTATAACAAGCAATCAAAGAAAAAAGAGCGGACTCTTCTAATTCAATGCCACCATCTTCTCCATCAATTTGCTCTTTCTTACCACGCTTCCAAGTATCTCTTCCTAAAAGAGGGCGCTCATATAAGTCTTTACTGGCCTCTTGGTATTTTTGGTATTCTAGTAGCTTTTGAACCAATGGTTTACGAGGATCTTCTTCTTCGATCTCTTCCCCGTTTTCATCGTAATTCGGTAAAAGCATTTTGGATTTAATTTGAATCAAACTAGCTGCCATGGCACAAAATTCACCGGCTTGCTCTAAATCAAGACTCGGAAGCTGTTTAATATAAGAAAGGTACTGACTTGTAATACGATGAATTTCGATATCATAGATATCCATCTCTTCTTTACGAATTAAGTAAAGAAGTAGGCCCAGAGGCCCCTCGAACTGGTCCAGCTGCACTAACATTTAAGATCTCCCCCCCGGATAATCAAACGATTTGAAACCCATTGCATCTCTCATCATTCGCAAAGTTTCATTTGCTTCTTTACGAGCGCGGGCACAACCGTCCTGAATAATATCGTCTAGATTCTTCGGGTTATTCAACAGTTCTTTTTTAATTTCGCGTGGTTCTTCCATAATCTTGTTTAAGTTTTCAGCAAGACGAGCTTTACAGTCACCACAACCGATTCCTGCGCTTCGACAACCTTCTTCGACCCAGCTAAGATCTTCAGCACTTGAAACTAATTTATGAAATTTATAAACCGCCTGACAATCCTCTGGCTCGCCGGGATCTTCCCTAGTTTCACGTTTTGGATCAGTCAGCATTTTATTGCATAATTTTTTTACTTTTTTAGCAGACTCAGTTAAAGGAATATGATTGCCATAAGACTTACTCATCTTGCGACCATCTAAACCTGGCAAAACCGGAGCCTCTGTTAAAAGTGCTTCCATTTCTGGAAGTTTTGCTTTGTAAATTCGGTTAAATCTTCGAACGATTTCACGGCTCAATTCTAGATGAGGAACTTGATCTCTGCCGACAGGCACATGGGTCCCTTGGTAGGCAAGAATATCTGCGGTCTGTAAAACAGGATAACCAAAACGCCCTAGATTATGAGCATCTTTAGCTTGCAGCTCTTCTTTAGCATCTTTCCAAGTTGTAACACGATCTAACCAACCAAAAGGAGTGATATTGGAGAGAATCATATTAATTTCTAAATGCTGAGGTACTTGTGATTGAATAAAAATCACCGACTTTTCAGGATTAATTCCGTAAGCAATCCAATCTGCAATCACCTCTCTAGCCACTTCGTTGATTTCGTTGGCGCGGCCAAAAGCATCCGTCAATGCATGCCAATCCATTGCACCAAAAAAACATTCATAATCGGTTTCGTCTTGGAGACGCACCCAGTTTTTCAAAGCACCAAAATAATTGCCCAAGTGAATGCGCTCAGTTGTGCGCATTCCACTCATCACTCGAGCTTTACTCATATAATCACCATTTGCGCAATCGAGATAAAAAAGCCATACATAAATTTTGCGAAATAACCAATGAAAGGCATCATTCCGGTAAGAATGGCCACCATTAAAATCATGCTTAAAACCATTTGGTTTTCTTCCATCCAACGATTTGCATTGGGAGAGAGAAATCTTGCGATCACTTTACCGCCATCCAAAGGGTGTACTGGAATTAGATTAAATACCGCCAAAACAGCATTGATCTGAATAAAGAATTTAAAAAACTCAATGATGTAAGGAGCAAGCTTCACTTGATTTCCGTAATAGTTGAAAGCAACCAATACAAAGGCACCTATCAAGGCCAATAAAATATTTGATAAAGGGCCAGCTAAAGCAATCCAAAACATATCTACTTTTGGGTTTTTGAGATTACGCTCATTTACAGGAACAGGCTTACCCCAACCAAAAAACATTCCCCAATTTAAAATGATCGCCGCTAGCGGCAAAACATAAGTTCCAATCACATCGGCGTGAGAATGCGGATTTAAGTTCAATCGCCCCATCATTTTCGCAGTATCATCACCACGCTTTTGAGCCATCCAACCATGCGCAAATTCATGAAAGCAAAGTGCAAACAAAAAAGGCACAAAGAAGATGGTTATTTTTAGGGCAAGTTCATATAATTCCATAGATGGGAGTCTACCCATAGGCTGGACTAGTGTCTAGAAGGGGATTTCGTTTGCTTAAGGCTTAGGCGAGGTTTTTTGTTTTTTTCAGGCTTGTTTATGGGTTTGGTCTTTTTTAGCTTGGGGAATTTATTTGGTTTTTGGCTTACTCCTCGGTTTTGGTCTTCGGATGAGCCGGCCTTCTGAGAAATGTATTTTTTCAGAGGCGCTATTCCGGTCGCAGCCTTCGCTGCTCCTTGCCATCCTTGGGGCTTGTTGAATCCCATCCATGGGATTCAAAACTCTGAAAAAATACATTTCTCATACGGCCTCTTTCTCACTTCTTCTTGTCTAAATCTCGTCGTTATTTCTTTGTTTGGTGGCGCGGAGGAATGGGGCGGCTTTGCCGCCGTTTGCTGTTTGAGCGTTTGCGCTCAAAGGTGCTTTGTTTTTTTGGGGTGTGGAAGGAGATTTTTGGTTTTTGTATGTGTGCGTTGAATGTGCTGGAGTGTAAATGTGGGTGTGAGTCTGTAGGTGGTAGTTTTTGATTATTTTTTGGTTCAATTTATTTTTGTTTTTTAGCTTAGGATTTAATTTCATTTGATTGATTCGACTAAGCCTTGGTTAGAAATGCTTTAAGCTCAATCTTTAGTGCATTTGTTTGGAGACTTTTTTTAGAGATATTGAGGCTGCAGGTTTATTTTATTAATGGCTTTTAAAATAACATTGAAGAAGTAGTAATCGCTGAATTGATAAATACAGAATACAGAATACAGAA
>DJMA01000005.1:63172-64823 GCA_002436415.1 Bdellovibrionaceae bacterium UBA6502
ATACAGAATACAGAATACAGAATAGCCTATCTCTGAATGCACTTGCTTTCATAAAAATTTTAATTAAAAAACACTGGATAAAGGTTGAGCTTTGTAGATAGCTGATGGTCAATACTTGGCTATTTTTTTATGATATTCTTATGCTAAAACTCCTTTTGAGTATATTCTTCTTCGCCATCTATTTGTTTTATGTTTTTCCTCATAATGCTCATGCGGCTTACTCAAACTACAATTCAGTAATGGTGGGAGATAGAGCTGCTGGAATGGGTGGAGCCTTTACTGCAATGACAGGAGATCCCGCTGGCATAATTTATTACAACCCTGCAAATTTATCTTTAATGAAAGGCAATAGTTTAAGTGCTGCCGTGAGCGTTTATCATAAATACGACAGTTCTTTTGGTGATCAAGACTCCTTCGAGGATTCAACAAAGAGAATTAACCAAGGTAGTTTTAAATCCATCCCCGCAAGCTCAGGAAGCATATTGAGCTTTGGACATTTTGCATTTGGACTTTCTATTTTGGTCCCCGACTACAACTTTTACCAAGGGGAAGTAAACAATCAAAACGACAACATCTCTACCTTTCAAAAATTAGATCAAAGCCTTTGGGTAGGAGTAGGTTTTGGTAAAAATTGGACAGAAGATACCAGCTGGGGTTTTTCAGTTTACTACACAGCTCTTGACGCACAAATCAACACAAGAGACCAAAGCAGCTTAAACTCAGGCACCGATACCAAACAAATCGTCGATGAAAGATCTATAACAAACAATAGTCTTCTATACATCGCTGGAATCACTCACAAACTAAATGATTCCTGGAAAATCGCAGCAAGCTACCGCTTTAATCCCATAGAAATTAGCGGCAAAGGAAGTTACTACTCCTCTAGCATTGACACCACAGGCAGTAACGACGGAGCAACACAACTTTTTGAAAAATCAGTGGACACGGATCAAGCCATCCCCACACGCTTAGCTCTGGGAGTATCCTACGAAAGTGCCAGTAAAAGCGTTTTCTCTTTTGATTTGGTTTCTTACGGAGCTGGCAACTTCCAAGACTTTCAAGACAAAGACTACAGCAGAAACTACAAATACGTAAATATAGTCAATGTACACTTAGGATACGAATATTTTGTAAATCCACAGGTAAAAATCAGAACCGGTCTTTACAGCAATTTAAGTTCCCACCAAGAAGTTGACGAAGACACTAGCTACTGGCAACCAGAACACATCGACATGTGGGGTTTCAGCGCCAACGCAGCCGTATTCACCTCCGACAAAGCCTCTTTCACATTCGGCGGATACTACACCGGCGGCACAGGCTACGCCAAACACCTAATAGAAAACAGTTACCAAAAAGTAGAAGCCAAAAGAAACATCTTCAGCATGCTAATCAGCTCCGCCTACTACTTCTAAAAAAAACAAAAGCACCTTTGAGCGCAAGCGCTCAAACAGCCACCGGCGGCAAAGCCGCCCCATCCCCCACGCGCCAGCAAAATCAAAAAATAGACGACGAGATTTAGACAATAAGAAGTGAGAAAGAGGCCTTCTGAGAAATGTATTTTTTCAGAGTTTTGAATCCCATGGATGGGATTCAACAAGCCCCAAGGAAGGCAGGGAGCAGCGAAGACTGCGACCGGAATAGCGCCTCTGAA
>DJMA01000005.1:65165-164744 GCA_002436415.1 Bdellovibrionaceae bacterium UBA6502
CAAAGATCAAAACCGAGGAGTAAAAACCAATCCCCCAAAAAACATAAAAACAACCCAAAGCCAAAGGCAAAAAAAAAGACTCTTCCCCAACAAAGAAAAGAGCCCATTAAAACAAATAAAAAAAACCTCAGTTAAACTCAGCCACCATCGCCACAAAAGCAGACAAAACAGCTTCATCTCCACCATCTTCAATGGAATTCACATAGTCTCTCATTTTATCAATACAAGGGTAAACAAAGCCCATAAAATCCGTTAAGCGATCTGCTTGAATACAAACCTCTAATTTTGATTCGATCAAATGCAGAGACTCAGCAAAGGCTTCTTCCTCAATGGCTTGCGCTGAGCCTTTAAAAGAGTGGATCTGCCTTTTAAAGCGAGTCATCTCTTCTTTGTCCCCTTCTTTTTCAAAGTCCAAAGCAATGCCCTCTAAGGCATCGATGTGCTCTAAACCTTCTTCGATAAATTCCTCTTTTAAGTTGGCTAAAAAATCTAACTCATCTGCTTCCATCATTATGCGGCCTCCTTATAGATTGGAAAATCGATTTTAAATATAGTTCCTGTCCCTGAGTGGGATTCACAATTAATTTTAGCACCATGTTCTTCTAAATAAGACCTTGCCACACTAAGCCCAAGCCCTACTCCACGACCAATTTCTTTTGTGGTAAAAAACGGGTCGTAGATTCGATTGACTAAGTCTTCTGGGATACCTTTACCAGTATCTTCCACAGACACTTCCGCCTGTCCACCGATCAATTCTAGTTTTATTCTTACTTCTCGTTTATCCATTTTTTCAACAGCGTCGATGGCGTTATGAACAATATTAAATAAGGCATGCTCAACACTCGCTGGAACACCCTCAATCATGACACTCTCATTGGGCAAATCAAAAAAGATTTTCACCCCAAGGTCGTCAATTTTTCCACCAAAAAACACTTTTATATTTTCCAGCATATCACGGAGATCAAAAATTTGTTCTCCTGTTTCTTCACCATTAAAGCCTTGCGCAAATTCCTTCAAATGAAGAACAATTTTGCGAATTCGTTCGGTGGATTTCTTAATCTTTGTATTTACTTTTAAAACTTGATCTTGCTGTAAATTATTAGCTTGGATAAAGCCCTCTAAACGATCATTATAACCATCTATGATCGCCAAAGGATTGTTAATCTCATGAGCCAATCCAGAACCCATTACACCCAATGCAGAATGTTTTGAGGAATGAATCAATTGCGCCTTCATTTCTTTTAGTTCATCATGGGCTCGATTTAAATCTTTAAAATTATTTTCTAAAATACGATTCTTCTCTAACAACTGACTAGAAAGTTCTTGGTTCTCGTCTAACATTAATTCTTGGAATTTTGATAAGCTTACCAAGTTAGCAACACGTAAACGTAATTCCTGCGGACGAAATGGTTTATTTAAAAACTCACTGGCACCAATTTGCAAAGCCGTTAAAAGAGTTTCATCATCTTTAAGAGTTGTTAAAACGATAACAGGTATGTGTTTTCGGTCAGAATGCTCTTTGATGTGTTTTAAAAATTCTAAGCCATCCATATGTGGCATTTGAACATCTGTAATCACTAAATCATAGTCTTCCGTTTTCTGGAAAAACTCCCAAGCCTCTTTACCGTCTTTTGCCCAATCCACTTCATAGCCAAACTTCTCTAAATAGAACTTCAACTTCTTCCCTTGAATGGGAGTGTCTTCCGCTATTAAAAGTTTTGCTTTTGCCAATTTCTTCAAATCATCCATCAAACTAAGTCGCTCCGTTTTGTTCGAATACAATTTCTTTTCGTAACAAAAGGTACTTAACTCAAAACATTTCAAAGAATTTATCAAGCTGATACAAAAGTATTGCTTGTGGCAAAAACCAAATCAAATCAAATACTTAGATTGCACCATTTTGATAATTGCCAAGTGCTTTCTTTGGCCACATTTACTTTATCTAAATATTGTCAAAGTCACTTGTCATTTTAGAACTTCATAGGTTTATATCCACAACTCTTTTGTCTAGCTCATTAAACAAATACCCTAAGGCCAATTTATTCAAACAAGCTTCCAAAAAACCAAGTGCCATAGCAAAAAAATGCTCAATAATCAGACTACAAGCAAAGATTCTCTATCTCAAGCAGCAGTGATTTTTTGACAAAGGCTTACAATATCGGTTTAATGATCTGGATTTATTATTAAGGAGAGGAAATATGAGCGAAAACATACCTGCATTAACTAGTTTCACAGAAGACGAACAAGCTTTTAGAGAAGCCATTCGCAGTTTTGCTGAAGGGGAAATTAAACCTATCGTTGGAAAAATGGATGAACAAGCCCATTACCAAGAAGGACTTGTACAACAGCTTTTTGAAATGGGACTAATGGGAATTGAAGTTCCAGAAGAATTTGGTGGTGCGGGCGCTAGCTTTACCATGGCTTGTATTGCTGTTGATGAAATTTCAAGAGTGGATGGTGCTGTTGGAGTTATGGTTGATGTGCAAAACACATTGGTTGCCAATGCCTTCTTAAAACATTGCACCCCTGCTCAAAAAGAAAAATACCTTCCACAACTTGCAACAAAGAAAGTAGGAGCTTACGCCTTATCAGAAAGCTCAAGTGGTAGTGATGCTTTTGCATTGAAATTACGTGCGGAAGAAAAAGACGATCATTATGTACTAAACGGCCACAAGCTTTGGATTACAAACGCCGGTGAAGCGGAGCTTTTCTTGTGCTTTGCAAACGTAAACCCTGATGCTGGTTACAAAGGCATTACTGCTTTCTTAGTGGAAAAAGGTTTTGAAGGATTCAACGTAGGTAAAAAAGAAGACAAATTAGGAATTCGCGCAAGTTCAACTTGTGAGCTTACTTTTGAAAACTGTATCGTACCGAAAGAAAATGTAATTGGTGAAGTTGGAAAAGGTTATAAAATTGCCATCGAAACATTGAATGAAGGTCGTATTGGTATTGGAGCACAAATGATTGGTGTAGCCGCTGGTGCTTATGAAGCAACATTGGAGTACATCAAGACTCGTGAACAATTTGGTAAAGCTCTTTCAAGCAACCAAGGTGTACAATTTCAATTGGCTGAGATGAGAATGGAACTAGAAGCAGCTAGATTAATGGTTTACAATGCGGCTCGACTAAAAGACGAAGGCAAAGACTTTATCGAAGAAGCGGCTATGGCAAAACTTTATTCTTCCCTCGCGGCTGAGAAAATTACTTCAATGGCTGTAGATCTTTTTGGTGGAAACGGATTCACCAAAGAATATCCTGTGGAGAAGTTTTGGAGAGATGCTAAGATCGGGCAGATCTATGAAGGTACTTCTAATATGCAGAGACAGACCATTGCTAAAATGGAGTTAGCTAAGTAGGATTTTTAAATTGATTTAATGGGGCTCTTTCTTTTTGGGGAAGAGTCTTTTTTTTTGCCTTTGGCTTTGGGTTGTTTTTTTTTGATTTTTTGGTTTACTCCTCGGTTTTGATCTTCGGATGAGCCGGCCTTCTGAGAAATGTATTTTTTCAGAGGCGCTATTCCGGTCGCAGCCTTCGCTGCTCCCTGCCATCCTTGGGGCTTGTTGAATCCCATCCATGGGATTCAAAACTCTGAAAAAATACATTTCTCATACGGCCTCTTTCTCACTTCTTCTTATCTAAATCTCGTCGTTTATTTTAATTTTTGCTGGCGCGGGGGGATGGGGCGGCTTTGCCGCCGGTGGCTGTTTGAGCGCTTTGCGCCCAAAGCTGCTTTTGTTTTTTTTTTGAGCCAGCGTTTGGTTTTTTGCTGGCTCTTTTTGTTTTTTATAGATTTCTGCGGTATTGGCCGCCCACTTCATATAGAGCTGTGGACATTTGGCCTAGGCTGCAGTATTTGGCTGCTTCCATAAGGGCTTCAAAAACATTTTCTCCGCGAACGGCTTTTAACTGTAAGTCTTTGAGTGACTTTGCTGCTTGTGAATCATGAGCCGTCTGAAAATCTTTTAAAGCCTTGAGCTGATGGCTTTTTTCTTCTTGAGAAGCTCTGGCTAACTCAATGCTTGGAGGCACAAAACCCTCTTCTAAAGTTTTGGGATCTTGGTAGGTGTTTACACCAATGATCGGCAAGTCCCCAGAGTGTTTTAAGTGCTCATAGTACAAAGACTCTTCCTGAATTTTTGATCTTTGGTATTGGGTTTCCATTGCCCCTAAAACTCCTCCCCTTTCATTCAAACGTCGAAACTCATTTAGCACAGCTTCTTCTACAAGATCTGTCAGTTCATCTACGATGAAAGATCCTTGGTTTGGATTTTCACACTTGGTCAAACCGAACTCTTTATTGATGATCATTTGAATTGCCATGGCTCGTCTTACAGACTCTTCTGTTGGAGTGGTAATGGCTTCATCATAAGCGTTGGTGTGAAGAGAGTTACAATTATCATTGATTGCTAAAAGTGCCTGCAAAGTAGTTCGAATGTCATTAAAATCAATTTCTTGCGCATGAAGGGAGCGACCAGAGGTTTGAATGTGGTACTTTAATTTTTGTGATCTTTCACTAGCGCCATATAAATCCCGCATTGCAATGGCCCAAATTCTGCGAGCCACACGGCCAATCACCGTATACTCTGGATCTAAACCATTACTAAAAAAGAAACTCAGGTTTCCAGCGAAATCATCAATTTTCATTCCTCTAGATAAATAATACTCAACCAATGTAAAGCCATTAGCCAAAGTAAAAGCAAGTTGGCTAATCGGATTAGCTCCCGCTTCCGCAATATGATAACCACTAATACTCACAGAATAAAAGTTTCGCACAGCGTGCTTCACAAAGTATTCTTGAATGTCACCCATCATCTTTAATGAAAAATCTAGAGAGAATATACAGGTGTTTTGCGCCTGATCTTCTTTTAAAATATCTGCTTGTACAGTTCCACGAAGCTGTTGCAAAGTTTGAATTTTCACCTCTGCCAACTCTTCTTCCCTTAGATCTCTACCGAGCTCTTGAGATTTTTTTTCAATATTTTGATCAATGGCAGTATTAAAATAAAAAGCCAAAATCATTGGCGCTGGACCATTGATAGTCATACTAACACTGGTGTTTGGAGCACTTAAATCAAAACCAGAATACAAGGTCTTCATGTCTTCTAGGGTGCAAATGCTGACCCCCGACTCGCCTACTTTTCCATAAATATCAGGGCGAGGATTAGGATCTTCACCATACAAAGTCACTGAATCAAAAGCGGTAGACAATCTTTTGGCGTCATCATCTTTACTCAAATAATGAAAACGACGATTGGTCCTCGCCGGAGTACCTTCTCCAGCAAATTGCCTTTTAGGGTCCTCACCTTCTCTTTTTAATGGAAACACACCCGCAGTGTATGGAAAAAATCCTGGTAAATTTTCTTTTCTTAAAAATTCATAGCGATCTCCCCAAGAACTATATCTAGGAAAACTCACTCTAGGAATCTTCAAATGGCTTAAAGACTCTATGCGAAGTTTTTGTTTGATTTCCTTTCCACGCACAAAGTAAGAATATTCATCCCCACTGTAACTTTTTTTAAGTTCATCCCATTTTTCGATGGCCTCAATCTCACTCGCTTCCAGACCCGATTTTCGCTCGCTAATTGCGGTACTTATCTTGCTGTCTTCGCCTAAAATTTTCTGCGTTTCACTTAAGGCCTGCCACTCAGCAATTTTCTGTTTATTGCTATTCGTTTTCGCCTGGTAATCACGAATACTTTTCACGATTTCAGCAAGGTAGTTCTGTCTCTCGCTAGGAATAATAATTTGTTTCACAGAATCTTTTAGAGCCTGCTTGTAGGAGTCAGCAATTTCAAAGTTTTTTCCTCCATGCTTTTCTACTTCGTCCATCATCGCAAAAAATAAATCATTCACCCCGGAATCATTAAATAAAGAAGCCTGACACAAAAACACGGGCAAAGAGTCATCTTCTGCCATAAAGGCTTTATGCGAGCGCTTGTATTGCTTTCGAACATCGTGAAGAGCGTCCATTGCTCCCCTACGATCTGCCTTATTGATCACGATCAGTTCCGCGTAATCAATCATATCAATTTTTTCTAGTTGCGACTGAGCTCCAAACTCCGAAGTCATAACATAAGTACTAAAATCAGATAGTTCTGTAATATTACTTGCTGCCTGTCCAATCCCAGAGGTCTCCGCAATGATAAAATCAAAGTCCAAAGACTTTAAGTAATCTAAAACTTTTGGCAAGCTTTCCGCTACCTCATTTCCTGATCCACGTGAAGCAAGTGATCTCATAAAAGCATTATTGCGGCTCAATGAGTTCATACGAATTCTATCCCCTAAAAGAGCTCCACCGGTCTTTCTTTTACTTGGGTCCACACAAACGATCGCAATTTTTTTATCTTCATAAGCGTTTAAATACCTCTGGCTCAATTCATCAATCAAACTTGATTTACCCGCTCCTCCAGTCCCGGTAATTCCACAAACGGGAATCTTTTTATTGTCTTGTTTTAAAAATTTTCCTTTGAAACTTTCTGGAATTTCCCTACCTAGTTCAACTGCCGTAAGAGCAACACCGATGGCATGAGATTTTAATAACTCTTGGTCTGTGTACTGCCCCTCTTTAACTTTGGAATTCTCAAGAGCCTTTAATAAATCAAAATCACATCCATCAATGATCATTTGAATCATTCCCTCAAGACCAAGTCGACGCCCGTCTTCTGGGTGAAAAATTTGAGCGATGCCGTAGTTTTCTAATTCTTTTTTTTCTTCATGGATGATTACTCCACCACCACCACCGAAAATCTGTACATACTCACCGCCATTTGCATCAAGGAGATCTCTGGTGTATTTAAAATACTCCATATGACCACCTTGATACGAGCTCAGGCAAATTCCCTGAGCCCCTTCTTGAAGAGCGGCTTTCACAACATCGCCAACGGAACGATTGTGACCTAGGTGAATGACCTCCGCACCGAAGTCCTGCAACATTCTACGAATGATATTGATTGTTGCATCATGACCATCGAATAAACTGGCTGCGGTAACAATACGAACTGGATTTTTCGGTGCATTTGACAAGGCTACTCTCCTTTAAAATTCGGTTTTTCTTTATTGATAAAAGCATTTATTCCAATGTTTTTATCTTCTGTTTTGAAAATTGCGCCAAACTGACTGCGCTCCATTTCCATAGCTGCATCCAATGCAAGATCACCACTCTCATTGATTGCCATCTTAGCAATTCCTACAGCAACAGGGCCGCGTTTAGAAATTTTAGAGGCCATTTTTTCAGCCGCCGCAAGCAAGTCAGCTTTTGGCAAAATTTTTGTTACCAATCCGAAATTATAAGCCTCTTCACTGGAATAATGATCACCGGTGTAAGTCATTTCTTTTGCCTTACCCATACCAACATACCTACGAAGCCTCACAGTTCCCCCGAAACCCGGAATTAAGCCCAAAGAAGTTTCTGGTAAACCTAATTTTGCATCATCACTTGCTAGGATGAAATCACAAGCCATTGCCAGCTCTAGACCACCACCTAAGGCAAAACCATTCACGGCGGCAATCACTGGAACCTTTAAGACCTCAAGCCTGCGAAAAACATCTTGGCCCAATTTACTAAACTCTTTCGCCCCTGCAGCATCTAGATCTTCCATCTCTTTAATGTCTGCACCTGCTACAAAAGCCTTGTCTCCTGAACCAGTAATGATCAAACAACGAAGATCTTTATCTTCATCCACTTCGTTTAAAAACTGTCCCAATTCTGTGAGTAGCTGACGGTTTAACGCGTTAAGTGCTTTAGGACGATTGATTGTTAAAGTTCCTACAAAATCTTTCTTTTCATAACTTAAAGTTTCAAAATTCATTTTATGCCTCGTAATTATAAAATCCACGGCCAGTTTTACGACCTAACCATCCTGCTTCTACGTACTTAACCAACAACGGACAGGCTCTATACTTCGAATCACCTAGTCCTTCATGCAATACATTCATAATGGCCAAACAAGTATCTAGGCCAATAAAATCGGCCAAAGTTAAAGGTCCCATAGGTTGGTTTGTACCCAATTTCATTGCCTCATCGATGGCTTCAACAGATGCAATCCCTTCATGAAGGGTATAAACCGCTTCATTAATCATCGGCATTAAAATTCGGTTAACAATAAAACCTGGCATATCCTTTACGCTCTCGACAAATACTTTGCCCAAATCCTCAGAGAGAGCACGAACCGCTTTAAAGGTTTCATCACTAGTCTGAATTCCGCGAATACCTTCAACCAGTTTCATTAGAGGTACTGGATTCATAAAATGCATCCCCGCAACAAGCTCAGGTCGTTTTGTTACGGCTGCAATTTTCGTAATACTGATGGAGGAAGTGTTCGAACAAAGAATTTTTCCCGCAGGTACAACCTCATCCAATTTTTCAAAAATCTTTAACTTTAAATCCATTCTTTCCGTGGCAGCTTCAATGGCGAAATCCACTTCAGAAAAGTCTTCAATTTTTGTTGTTGTTTTTATTTTTCCCAAAAGCTCAGATTTTTGCTCTTCTGTCATTTTCTCTTTTTTAATGAATCGATCACATGATTTAGCAATGCCCGCTACAGCTTTATCTAAAGCCTCAGCAGAAATATCATTTAATAAAACCTGGTATCCCTTTGCCGCTAAAACTTGCGCAATACCACTTCCCATTTGGCCACTACCTACAACACCTACGCATTTAATCATATCTTCCTCCTAATATCTTCGGTTATAAATTGAACTTAATCTCCAGGCCAGCATTACAATTTTATCTTTTTGGCCTTCCCCTTGTTGAGTTTCTCTGTAAATAAACTTTAAACGCGAGTTGGCATTTTTATCGTTCCACAAAAAGGCAAAACTACTCGCTTTATGCTCATCATCTTTTACTTGATTGCTAGGCTCTAAATTTTCTGCCTGAATCGCAACCGACAAACTACCTGTGATGGGTACTCTCAAACCTAAACTAGCATAAGAAAATTTATATTCGCTGCTCTCGACCTTATCTTCGCCACTAACAAACTCCAGACTCAAATAACTTCCCCAGATCGGCTGAACAAAAAACAAATCATACATTTTTAATTTGTGATTCGCTGTCTCAGAGTCTAAGGAGTATTGGCCAGCCTGGGCTGACATTCCGATTAAAGAACCTGTCTCTAAATTTTCTTTAGAAATAGAAACGCTAAAAAAATATTTGTCATCATTTTGAAGGCTATCATCACGTTTTAAACCATATCCATTATGAATTAAAAATTGGGTCTTATAGCCACCACCTTCTTTTTCTAGGCCAAGCCCTAGATCAGAGTAACTAACAAATCGATTCTCGTGAAATAGACTCTCTTCAAAGTCACGCAAAGCAATGCCTTTGTGATTCTCTACCCCAAAAGGAAGCTCTTGAAGACCTAATTTTATCTTTCCATAGTCAGTTTGATAAAAGGCATAGCTTAAAGTAAATGGGGACTTATGTTCGTAGCTTGTATTGTACCATTTTGGATTTTCATTTAGATCCTCGGTACCAACTCGTAACTCCCCACCTAGCTTGCCATCTTTTTGCCAATCAACAGAAAAGTATGACCTTCCCATATGGAAACCAGAGGCTTGGTAAGAGTCTTGCCCCATCACCATATCTGCTTCGATATAGTATTCCCCTAATGAAAAATCCCCTAATTGCTCTGCCGAAAAAAGCGGAGCTGCAAACAATAACGTGATAATAAAATAACTAAAACTTTTCATAATAAACCCGCATAATTTCTAATAAATTTGTTAGGGGGTCATGGGAAAAGCACCAAAATATCCCTATGCGTTACAGGCTATTCCTTCAGCATAGCTATTTTGCCCGCTGGACTTGCACTTATCTAGTTTTTTAAGCAAAAAAAGATCTAGAAATTTGCCATTTCTTTAGTTGTTCTTCTATTCCCAAAATCCATCATGCTAAAATAAAACCAATGAAAGATTGTTTCTGTATTTCCATTCGAAAATCACTGATCCTTGTTTTGTTTTTCTTTCTACAAGCAATCCCCGTCTGGAGCATATTGCCCTTTTACAAACAACTTGATTCCGAATACCCCTCTGGAAGCAGTAGTAAAAAAAACCTTACTCAAAAAAGAGTCGATAATTTTATAGAAAAGTCTTTTGAAATTTCACACCGTACAACTCACTACTGGGTTAAAGAAGACGAAAGCATTGGCTATCAGAACTTAGCTATCAGCCTGCATTGCAAGGCCAAATCTGCCCTTTACAAATCAAGAAACACCGAAGAACTACCCAAGTCCTTTTGTAAGCCAAATGAAAAACTTAAAGTTATGGGCTTCCAAAATGCTCGCTTTCGAGTAAGAAATGAAGGAAAAAGAATATATTGGGTAGATGAAAACGATACCTATTGGCCCAATGAAGAAATGGGTTTCGCCTATTTCCCTGAAGCAAGCTACATCAACCAGCTAAATTCTAGTGCAAAACTTTGGATCAATAAATCTCAACGAATTGAAATCTCCCATTACTTAAAGGATAAGTTAATACTAAAATTTGCGAACAAAACTTATTGGATCGAATTAGATAAAGTCATCACTCCACTTCATCTAGCCAGCCATTTAGCTCTTAGTAACCAAAGATGGCAGAGCTTTCAATTGAAACAAAATAAAATAGTTTTTGCGAACAAGAGTCATCCTCTCCCCAAAAAACCTATTTTAAAATTTGATTCTAAAAAGTTTTTTGTGCAAAAAAATCAAAACCTTTACTTACGCAATGAAAACCAACTCAAAAAGGTTTCTCAAACAGAACACTCCTTCTTGAGTAAGGCCATAGACGAAAAAGAAAATTTTTGGCATATCTCCAAAATAAAAGGCCACGGAAATGTATTTTGGCAAGACAATCCTTTTTTTGCTAAACATGCCAATCGAATACTGAGCTCTGATTTATTTAAACGTGAAATCTTTGATATGGCTTCATCACCGGTTGCTAAAGACGTTCTTTTTGCATCAGCAGGAGGAATTTTTCGAAAAGAAACCAATAATGAATGGATAAAACTCGACTTTTTTGGCGACCAAAACCTCCCCATTCATTTCTCAAAATCAGGTCGCCTTTTTATAGGCGCCCACTATAGCGACGATCTTGGAAAGAGCTTTACCCCTTATTTATCTTTGAGAGAAATGGCCTTAAAAAATAAACAGGCCAAATTAGAATCCATAAAAATTCTCGAAATTAAAACCAAAGACGATAATGGAAAAGATATTTCCATTCACCTTAAACAAGGGCAAAAAGAACGTTGGATGAATTTTCGAGTAAATTAAAACTCGGGCTCTACCTCTACCCCTAAAATACGCTCCCTGGCAGCTTTTGCTTGGCGATCCTTGTACAATTTATGTTCTGAAGGACCCGACTGCAATGACACATAAGTGTCATTATCCATAATTTGAACTTCAAAAGGATAGAAAAACTGAAAAACACTATCTCCCATTGCCAATTTGATTCGACGTCGGGCAATAAATTTAATCACCCTATACTCCGCACCAGAAAACTGATTTTCACGATTTTTGTACTCTGCACGTTGCGCGTTTTCCTCTAGTCTTTTATGAAGAAGAGCTTCAATTTCATCATCTGGCAAAATGCTTTTTGCCTTTTGAGCCATATCCATTACTTCCAAAAACAAATTAAAAGGATAAAGAGTATTCTTGGTTTGGTCAGGCACTAAGTTAGGTACACTGACAACATATTCTTTCATCAAAAACCTTAATACCCGAAAAGAATCAAAGACATTAGCTGTAACAAATCGAACGCCAATTCGGTCCATTAGATTTAATGCCATTTCTGATTTTTTAGCCAACAACTTTAAACTGGCAGACTCCATTCCTTTGTAAGCCTTCACATCGAAGCGGCGCAAATGAATCTGATCCGTGGAAGATTCAAAGCCTAATTTTATGCCATGAATTGGGTCCATATGAAGTTGCTTGCGAAAAGGTTTTAAGATTTGCTCTTGCACTTCTTCACTAAAATTATGAAAAGGATCATTCTCCAAATGGGCTGCCACATGCATGATCCTCAAAATAGAACAAGCCCACTTTTGCAATAAATTTTTATCCGCCGCAGAGGCCATAATTAACAAGTGTCCAAGCTTTCCCAGTTTTTCTTCATTTTGAAAAACCTCAGGAGTCTCCTCCCCTTCCTCCAAAACAAATTCTTTGTGAATCTCTAGGGCAAAGCGGTAAATTTGCCAGGCATTTGCATTGTCCCTTCCATCTTCCATATCATAACCATAGGTTTCAAAAAATCTTTTAGCGTCTTCAAGACTGCTAATGTTCAACCTTGGCACATCAATGATGGAACGGCCTTTTAAAATGGACTTAAAAATATATTTATTGAATCTAAGTGATCTTTCCATCCCTATACTTTATCGAGAAAGTCTTGAGAAATCTAAGCATTGCAGCCAAAAAAGACCAGGTATGACGTTTTTTTAAACAAAAAAAAGCCTCTCCATTTCAGAGAGGCTTTAAAGGAGTTCATATTTAGTCTGGTTTTAGTATTTATAACCAGTAATTAAGGCTTGCTCGGCTTTTCCAGAAACTGTGTAGTATATTTCTGTTGAACCACTACTTGTATTGTATCTAAAACGAATCGTTCTTAACCCGTCATTCATAATCATTTCAAGTTGAGATCCGTTGTACGAGGCCGCTGTTACTTGGCCTTCAGCGAATGCAAGATGAATGTACTTGGTTTGATTGTAAGTATCGGTGTAAGCATCGGCAATTTCCATTAACACACGAAATTCACCGCGGTAGCTGTTAATATAATTTTGATCAAAGTTTACATCAGGGTGAGCATCAAAATTGAAATCCACATAAAGGTCAATGTTTTGTACCTGGGAAATTTGATAAGTTTGAGTAACTCCCGAAGGAAATTTTAACTCAGTTACTTTGCTATCCATGGCTGTGCTAATTTGATTTACCGGAAAGTTAAATGTATAGACATAATCTCCATAAACCATTTGGTTAATAAAATCATTGGCCACAGTTCCGTTACTGTTCACATATTGATTGGTGTTTCCACCGTTTCCAACATAAACGCCGCCACCGCCGCCTTTACCCTGGCAAGAAATCAAAGACACACTTGCCAACATTAATAAGATTACTTTTATATAGTTTTTCATAGTTAAACTCCTTAGCCTCTATATATTCAAGCATTGAGCCAATTGGCATAGGACGAGGCCTATCTAGCTTCGATCTGAGCGCTAAAAGGAGTGTTCACAAAGGAAAATGCCCAAATTTGTCAGGCATGGTAAAGTTTTATAACAGTAAAAATTGATAAGGTTCTATGACTTAGAACCTAAAGAGACAATGCTATTTCGTCTCAATTTGATACTATTTGGATTTAGAATCCTCGTAGATTCTCTCAATGATTTGTTCAAATCGCTCAATAGAGCTATTGAGGAGTTCTGCTTGATCGGGATCTTCTAAAAGCTCTTTAATCACTTTCAGAGCAGAGAGAGGCGCTTTTAAATCGTGGCAAATTTGTTTTGCGTAGTCTTCACTAATTTCACCAGCCATATTGCCTCCTAAGCATTTTATACTTTTAAACCTACTTATTTTATAAACTCATTAAGCACTTAATCCAAGTAAGAAAAACATATTTACTAGAATACTTCTTTTCAAAATGCAGCTCAAAGTAAGCACTTTTTCCAGCGCATTTTTATACTGATAATTAATAATAATTATCAGCTGCCCCAAAAAACTAGGGAACAAAGGTAAAAATAAAGATTCATTCAAAAAAATAAAGCCTAAGCTTAGCCAAAGAGGCTACAGTAAAAAAGCAATGCTACTTGCCTATGGAACCCACAGCCAACTTATAAAGCTTTTGCCTAAATGCCGTTTAAAATATACTTTAAGAAGTAAATGAGGCGAAGAAATGTCCGATAAAAACAAAGCACAATATCCAATAGCAAAAAAACAAGATCACTCCTTTCAGCACCTGGGGGAAAGCTTCAATGATGAATACCATTGGCTGCGGATGTATCCAGAAAATCCAGAGGTGGAAAAATTAATCCAAGATGAAAATCAATATTTCTTTCAAAACTTTCCAAAAGAAGATCTACAAGAAAAAATTTTCGAAGAGCTAAAGGCAAAACAACCCAAGTCTGACATGGATGTTCCTGAAAAAATTGATAGCTACTTTTACTATTCAAGAACCGAAGAGAATAAAGAGTATGAAATCCACTGTCGAAAAAAAGACTCTTTAGACAATCCAGAGGAAGTCTATTTTGATGAAAATGAATTCGCTAAAAAAGAATATTTTGATCTTGGTTGTTTAGAAATTGACTCTAATCACCAGACTGCCATCTATGGCATAGATGATTCAGGCGATGAAGTTTATAAATTGTTTAAAATCGACCTTATTAGCAGAGAAACCCAATCACTAAATATTGAAAATAGCTCTGGAGACATTGAGTGGGTTAATAAGCAAAATTACATCTATTATATCGAACAAGACGATAGCCTCCGCCCTTTCCGATTAATTCGTTTAAATCTTACAGATATGAGTAGCGAAACAATCTTCGAAGAAAATGACCCAGAGTACTTTTTAAGTTTAAGCTCTTCGAAGGATGAGAACTATATATTCCTAGAAAGCCACGGTAGTATTACCTCAGAAATTTATTATCTAGATGCAAACATAGCCAATGCCCAGCTAAATCTCTTCCAAAAGAAACAACGTGGAATAGAGTATTATATCGACCACCGAGAAGGAAGTTTTCTACAACTAAGTAACGAAGAAGAACAAAACTTCGCACTCTACTTGGTAGATAAAAACAAAGAAACCAAAGAAAAAATCTATTCTGGCTCTGAGAGTATTTATTTAAATGATTTTGAAGTTTTCAAGAACTTTATTGTTCTTTATCTAAAAGAAGATGCCAAGGAAATCATTGAGTTTTTAAGTTTCAATAATAATTCCTGGCAAACAGAAAGACTTGAAATGCCGGAGGATTGCTATCATATCAGTGCCGGAGACAATTCCAATTTCGATGTTGCTTACTTTCATTTTGTCTATAGTTCTATGACTAGCTCCCCTTGTTACTACAGATATCACCTGAAGGATAAAAAATGGCAACTCTTAAAAGAGTACGCTGTTACAGGTTCTTATAATAAATCAAACTACCTATGTCGGCGTGAAAAAATCAAATCAAGAGACAATAAAGAAATACCAATATCAATTCTTCACCACAAAGATTATCCTTTAGAAAAAGCCACTGGAATTTATTTTTATGTTTATGGCGCTTACGGCTCAGGAATGGATTGTGGTTTTAGCCGCAATATTCTCAGTTTGGTAGACCGTGGAATCAGCTATTGCATCTTACACGTTCGAGGTGGAAATGAGATGGGAAGAGCCTGGTATGAAGACGGGAAATTTTTAAACAAAAAAAACACCTTCTACGACATCATTGATTGCGCCAAGAACATCAAAATACGCTACCCTAATTTGGAGAATAAAATGATTTTATCCGGAGGTAGTGCGGGCGGACTGAGCGTAGGTGCTAGTATTAATCTAGAACCAGACTTATTCTCAATCGCAATTTTAAATGTTCCTTTTGTTGATGTACTCAACACCATGCTAGACACCACACAAGCCTTAACTGCACTTGAGTATGAAGAATGGGGAAATCCCAATGAAAAAGAGTATTTTCAAGAGATTCGCTCCTACTCCCCCTACAATAACATACAAGACTCTAAACGCTATCCTGCCTGCCTAGCAATTGCCAGTCTCTATGATCAGAGGGTACGTTATTGGGAAGCCTTAAAGTGGATCCAGCGTCTTCGCGCCAAGGTGAGTAATCCAGAGGAGCAATATTTATTTATGAATACAGATGCGGGACACTCAGGAAGTTCTGGTCGATATGAATACCTAAAAGAATTAGCCCTAGAATTTGATTTTATTTTTAAAAGATTGGAGATTAAAAATGTCTAATACCCTTTACCACAACCCGAGATGTTCAAAAAGTCGTACTGCCAAACAGCTGCTTGAGGAAAAATCCATCAAGTTTGAAGTTAAAGAGTATTTAAAAGAAGGCTTAAGCCAAAAAGAAATTAAAGATTTAAAAAATGCTTTAGGTCTAAATGTTATAGACTTCACAAGGGTAAAAGAAAGCGTCTTTAAAGAAAATGATTTAAAAAATGTGACAGAAAAAGAGCTCATTGCCGCTATGGCGGAAAATCCTATTTTGCTAGAGCGCCCCATCTTTGTGAAAAACAAAAAGGCCACTATAGGAAGACCGCCAGAAAAAGTCTTAGAAATATAAATTTGTTTTCACAGTCAAGTTTGAAACTGAGATTCCTCGATTGGATTCACTGATTTGGCTTCTGGAATTAAAAGTTTCATAAGTCAAATCAACATACCAAAGACGTATTCCAATTTGCGCCCCCAAACCAGTATCAAATTTAAAGTTTGTATTAAATAGTTTCATTTCCGAACGACTAAGATTCATACCCATAAAAGGAACTATTTTAGGATTGATTGGAAAATAAGTATTCAAGAAAAAAGCATGAGTAGCCACGAATAATTCTTGGTAAGGCCGCCAAAAAGAATATTTATAACCATAATCGAAAGACAAACTTTTAGGTGTCGCTGCTTTTCGCCCTAGGTTAAAAGCCAAACCAATGGATGAGGCATTTTCTTTTGGCAGATCGTAACCAATTTTGCTAAAATCAAAATCGAGATTGGTTACCAATTCTGGGGAAAAATAAAAGCGATAATTATTATCAGACTTAGTGCTAAGACCAAGATCGTACTTTGACTTTCTTGAGGCAGAGGCTTCTTGAGCCAACAAAGAAATAGATCCTGTTAGTAAAACAACAAATACAAATAAATTTTTAATCATAAAACACCCATTTTCCTGCCTAATTTGTACCATAAATTGGAGAAAATGGATGAGTTTTGATAATTTTTGAAATCCGTACAAGCTTGTCTAGATTATCGACGCTTGAGGCCTTGTAATGAAGCTATTAGCCTTTTAGGGGCCTCAAAAAGCCCCTATCAAAGCTCTTAACTACCCCAATTGATCACAGAATCTATATCTTTCTCACTAGCAGCCCCAAAACCATTATTTGTACCGCCACTAATTGGGTTGATTAAAACCGGGCCATATCCGGCACAATTACTTACACTTAGGTTATAACCGGTACTAATATTGTTCACAAAATCAAAACCGTCCCAGGTAGTATCTGTAATCAACGAGTTAGCGCAGGTATTTATTGCGATGTAAGAATCGACTATGCTCCAAGAACCAACTGCCTGCTGTAATTTTACATAGTCCATCTGAACAATATTAAAATTATCCACATAAACCATCATACCGTCTTCTTTGTGATAGTTTTTAATATTCAAACCACTGATTGTAGAACTACTTCTATCTGCAGAGCTTAGACCATTAAAGATTAGACCATCAAAATAGTAGTAAAAGGTTCCCAAACTTGGCCATTTTGTAGAATCAGCAATGTCAGAAGTTTGTGTAACAATATGACCACTACTAGCACCATCACCAATGAAGATTTTATTGCCGTTATGGATACCTAGAAAAATACTGTCTTGTAAAGTTAAGGTCTTGGAGTTATTCACCGTAAAGCTTTCCGACAGAACATTACAATCAGTACAATTCGCCGTGGCCGCTATAAATTTTAAATCTTGTTTTAACTCACCATTTACCACAAAAAGATAACTACTATCCACGGTCAGCTGCCCCGAATTGCTGTTTAGAGGAAACTCTTGAATGATGGCATTTGAAGTCAAAACAGGTTGAAAACTTGCAGTATCATCGAGAATAACTTTATCAAATTGGTCAGGATAGGAGTTTCTTCCATTATTACAATTACTCCAGTTGGCAGGCGTAAACCAATCTGTACTCACGGACCCATTCCATGTACAGGTAGAAGAAGTTTCTGAACCTGTCCAGGCTATTACGTTGTTTGGATCGTTTTCAAACACACTTCCCCATGCCCAACCGGATGCATTATCCATGGTGATTGAGATTCCGGTACAAGAATCTGCTTTAACATTAAGTCCTCTTTGCATTGCAACAGCTGCAATGTATGGTACGTCTCTGAAGTTATGGTTAGACCAAGTTGTGTCTGTAAAAGTTCCTGTACCACAGTTATAAAGATAAATTCCCCCCAGAAACTTACCTCCCGTATACTTTATGTTATCTAACTTTTTAACTTCGTAGTTTTCTTGAAATTTAAGGGCAATTCCATCAGAGAACCCATTATACATGGCTAACTCCACACCATCGATCGATACAGAACTTTTTTCAGAACTAGTACCTTCCATGATCAAACCTGACCATCGATCACTGTTTCCGATGAAAACAGGCCACTCAGTTTCGGTTGCTCCACCACTAACCACCAAATGACCTGCGCTAGTAGCATTACCAATTAATAATTCCGCATAAATTGTGTGAAAATAAACTTCTGTTCCAGTCAAAATACTTAAGGTAGCAGAGTTATTTACCTCTGCCGCTAAGTGGCGAATCGACAATCTACAATTTGAACAATCTGCTGTTGCTCCTTTAAAAGTTACGTCACCGCGAAAGGCATCACTACTTCCATATACAGAAAGTGTAACGCCGGAGTTGATTGTAACTGTGGTATTTTCACTACCACCTACAATTCCTAAAAGTGAAGCATCGGCCGTTACGACAGGCTTATTGACTTTGTCACTCAAACGAATGTAGTCAGAAGAATTAGGAATTGCACCTTCACAATTTGTCCAATTTCCTGAATCAGACCAATCCGTAGACACTGCTCCTGTCCATTCGCAGACCGCAGTTACACCTATGGCTTCAGAATACACTTCCGCTGTATCCATTCCATCATCTATTAAGGCACAAACATAGTAAGTACCCGTGGCAATTCCAGAGGTATTAAAATCATAATTACCATTTCCTGCATTTGCATCCTCAGAAATTCCACTGGCGATCAAAGTTCCTGTATTACAGGCTCCAGTGTTTTTTGAATGGTAGTACAATGAAATCTGCGCATCGTGATCAGGATCGGAATCGGTCCATTGGACATTAAAAAGCTCTCCCGAGTAAACAGAGTCATCACTCCCCATTGGTTGAGTGATGGCAATGGTGGGACTAGTATTCACTTTTAGAAAACTCGACCACGACTCTGTGGTTCCAAGTCCATCGTCAATGATAGCACAAACATAGTAGTTTGCCGTGGGTAAACCTGTTAAATCCCATGAATAGCTTCCTGAGCTTCCATCGCTATCTTCTTTTAATGAATCTGTAATAAGAGTTCCGTCACTACAATTTCCGCTAGCACTATTGGCATAGTATAGTGAGATATTGGCATCTTCTTCTGCATCAGAGTCTGTCCATGTAATATCAAAACTACCATTCAAGGCTATAAGGTCATCATCATCCATCGGCTGAGTGAAACTTAAACTCGGCACTTCGTTGCTGGTAATACTTACTTCGACCTGCTTTACCATTTCTCCGTAGGAAACCTTTATGTAGCCATTTCCCACTTGATAATTTGTGAAACGAGCTTTTTTTCCACCATCAGAAATGATCAAATCTCCAATAGCTCCATTTAATACCCAATTGGCTTCCACATTGGTTTTTTCTTCTCCTGCTTCTTCGATTAGGTATAGCTCTAAATCTTCTGAACGATCAAAAAGATCTAGTTGTGTGATCGTGGTCCCACTACCATCAGAAGCTGTTTCGATTTGAATTACTTTTTCTGTTTTATCCCTGACAATGCCTTGGACGGCTTGAGGGGCACCTATACAGGCTGTTTGTAAAAACAAGAAACCAATTATCAACATACGTACAACGCTTAAATTTTCCATGATTACCGATCGGAAGGATTTAACATCTTTTTAAATAAGCGAAGAAATCTAGTTATTTTGTACTAAATCTAAATAAAAATAAGAAGTTTTGCGATACAAAACAAGACATTTGGGCGCAAATAAATATTCCGAATTTAAAGTAAGAATTTGCCAATTAAATGATTATAATTGGCATCTAGAGCAATAAAAAGAAGACCTTCCACCAATAGAAATGTTTTTGATCTTGGCAGAGCAAACAAAACAATCTTCTGCCTCTCTCCCATAAACATTAAAGTGATTTTGAAAATATCCAGACTCGCCACCCGCTTGTTTAAAATCAGAAATACTTGAACCACCAGCTTCAATGGCACTTTCTAAAACCATTCTGATATTTACAATGAGGCTCTCCATTTCTTTTTTAGTGATGGACTTTGTTTTTCTTGTTGGCTTGATTGCCGATAAAAACAATGCTTCCGCAGCGTAGATATTTCCAACACCAACTACCACTTTTTGATCCATGATAAAGTTTTTTATAGGTATTTCTTTTTTTCTAGATTTTTGCCAAAGGTATTCCAAATTAAATTCTTCTTCATCCAAGGGCTCTGGTCCAAGGTGCTTGAATCGTACAAAAGAGTCTAAATTTTCTGACTCACAATACTCAAAACTGCCAAATCGCCTTGGATCATTGTACACCAATATGCGTTCTTTTAAATGCATCAACACATGATCGTGAGTACGAAGCTTTTCCCCTTTTTCTTTTTCGCGCCAGGTTCCGGTCATCCCTAAATGACTTATCAAAACCCCTTTAGGAGTATGAAACATCAAATACTTTGCTCGTCGCGTGATATTAGATATTTCCACATTCTTAAAACGCCTAACCAAATCTGGAGGAATTGGAAATCGAAGGTCTTGGCGCATAAGCTCCACCTTCTTCAAGTAGCTTTTCTCTCCTACTAATTCTATGATTCCACGTTTTACTGTTTCTACTTCTGGTAATTCAGGCATGTACAAAAACTAACACGCAGCTATTGGGGAAACAATAGCTAGCTATATCTAGGGAAAGATCTATAAATCATTCAATACCGGAAGTGTTTTCTGTTCCGCTTAAACTTTGATAAAGACTAGAGTTGAATTTGATTTTCAATAGGTCTCTTGAAAAAACTCAACAAAGGGAAAAAACAAATCTTTTTCCTATAGAAAAAGCCAGCCTACCGCATAGATTAGATCTATTAATGTACAAACCCACTGTTTTGACTGCCGGGAATTGGCATGATTTACCGGCAGCGTAGGTAAAATATACCAAGTCTATTTAGCCAATTTAGTTTTTAAGGTGTTGAAATCACTTAAGAATAGATTTGGCCGGACAATTGCTTTACTTACAAAGTATAAGAGGTACACCACTATGTTTAAAAACAAATTCTTAGTCTATGTAGTTATCTATTTCTGTTTCGGTCAAGCTAGCAGCTTTGCAGTCGGAATCTGCACAGATAGCGCCAAGCTCGACTCTATCGTTCCTAAAAAATTCAAAGCGGACTACTCTAAATTAGACCAATCCCAAGCGGTCCAAATTAAACTCGGCAAAAGAAGCTTATTAGTGCAAAACCGTGAAATTGCCACAAGGCTATTGTCCACACACGATACGGAAACTAAACTACCTAAAAAAGATAAACTCTTAAGTATAGCTCGATTGTTAACAGAAAAAAATACGACTGAATTCCCAGTGACAAAAGAAGGTTACTTAGCCGCAGCTAACAACGGGAACCATGCCGGTGGTTATGGAATGTTTATGTGGTTTAGAGATTTAGCTCGAGCCTTTAAAGGTATTGTTTCCTTACCAAAGTTAAAAAGCATGTTTCATTTTAATCGAAGTAAAATAAAAGAAGATAGAGAAGAAGCTCTTCGCATGGGACAAGCAATGATTGATCTGTTTATCGAGCCAGAACAATTTGCGCGAATTTTGAAAAACATAGACAATCCTGAGTTTTTAAATGACCCGGTAAATGGATATCGTAACGTTCCACACATACGACTCAGTATTCATGGTCGTCAAGAAGGGGAAAAACTTACTGACGAAATCATAGAAAAAGAATCACAATGGGGTCATAAACAAAACGATGCCCTGGCACTTTATGCTCATAGTCTTCTGGATGCTCTAGGCTCCAACACAGTTCATCCACGACAAATGAACACCCAAATTAAAGCGCAACTTCTATTTTTAAGTGCTTTCTTTGAAAGAGTAAAGTTTTACGAGATGGAAGACACTGGCGCCTGGGAAGAACTTATGGGCGTCAGAAGCTCTTCCATAGGACTGGTAACTAGCTTTCTTGAGAGAATGGAAAATGGTCTAAGACAAGCCAAAACCAATAGCATTAACGAAGCAATGTTTTTTGCCAGCTTAAACAAAGAAATTAAAGGTTCTAAAATCAAGGATTTCTTAACAGACTATATGTCTAGCTATAAAACAGAATTCGATTTCACAGCTCCTGAGCTTTTAGAAAAACTAAACCAATCTTTGGCGAACCTAAGTAAAAGCATAGACCAATCCTATGAAATGCTTTTACCAGCCCTAGGCATCCATAGAAAAGCAGGTAAAACCACTTACGGCCCTATGATGGAAGTAACAAAAGGTAATGTCTTAAGAGATGAAGACGCCGCTATTTTACACCTTTTACTCTACCCTCCTCAACGCTTAACACTAGAAGATAAACTTCACATCTTATCTGAATTAAAGAAAAAACTACTAAGACCTGCAGGGATTGCTAGATACAAAAGTGATTGGTTTTTATATGGTAACGCCCATCCAATTGAGTTCTCAGGAAACTTCCCTTTTCCTGCCAACTTTTTTTCCATAAAGGATGGAAATGGGTACCGCGCCACTACTTTTAACGAAAGAGCTATGATTTACCAAGAATTCCAAAACCAAAAATTCGTAAAGGACATGCGTAAAGTAGAGGAGTATGTTGGTGAAAATATGGAAGCTCAATGGTCGTTTCAAGATGCCATGTTCACTCAAATTTACATTCAGCTTTATAAGGAAACTGGCGATAAACACCATATGCAAGAAGCCTGGTTTCATCTAGCAAGAGCACTAGGAACTATAACCGGTGAAAACCAAATTAATATCGAAGGTCACAGCATTACGCCTTTCCGCGCACCAGAAGCCTGGATTCCCGTGGTTCTTACAATCAAAGGTGAATCATTCACAAGCTATTTTGCCAGCGAAAACTCTCCTTTAAATTGGACTACAGCGGAAATCGTTACGGCCTTATACGACTACCTTGAGGCGATGTAAGATTATTTTACCAAAAGGGCTAAGCTTTTAAAGCGATGCTTGGCCCTTTTTTATCGACTATTTTTTCAATACCGACATCAACAATACAAAAACCATCATTTAGGCCTCAAAAAATTTATTTTTCAAACTTCGAAATTGTGTCCGGGAATAAATCTATTTAACGGCGACAAAAAAGTCTGGGTGATGAGAATCCACATGAACCACTGTCATTCTTGCTTTTTTTGCACCTTCCAAACCAACATCTCCATCATCAAAAAAAATGCATTTTTTAATATCCAGGCCCAGTTGAGATTCCGCAAGCTGGTATGGCTCTATGGAGTCTTTCCCTAGTTTGGTATCATCAGCACAAACAATGCTTGAAAAATAATGTTCAATTTGAAGCTTTGGTAGCAAAACATCAACAGTGGTATGACTACCACCGGTTACAATAGCTAAGGGCTTCTTTTGATAATAATGCTTCACTACATCCATCATGGGATTTAAGAGTTCTACCTTGGGCATCATACTATTGTACATATCTCGTTTTTTATTAGAAACTTCTGAGACATCCAAATCAACGCCCTTCTCTTTGGCCACTAAGGCAATCAAACGCTCACTTCCCATTCCGGCCGTAGAGAAAAGAAAATCTTCCGATACACTAACACCAAAAGATGCAAAGGTCTCGATCCAGGCTTTATTATGATAAGGCATAGAGTCGACCAAAGTACCATCAAGGTCAAAAACCAAAGCATCGTAATTATCTAAATTTAGATCTAAAATTTTCATACAACTCCAATGTAGAAAAATTGAGTTTCCACTCTATTGTACACAATCAGAGCTTCTTTAGAAAGGCTCTCACCAAATTTAAATAAAACAGAACCCGTTTTTAGTATAAATTTTTAGAGCGTAAATGATAATAGTAGAGAGCATGGCCTAGGCTGTTTTTCTGATCAGGTGTCACTAAAAACGATATGAATGCCAATCCATAATTACTTAAAGCAGGTCTGCCCGCAAAACTCGGAGAAGCATCATCAATATGTGATATCAGAGCTTCACCAGATTCTGTCTCTACGAGATCTCCTTTTTTTATTTTTAGTATCAGTTTGGAATAACGATCAAATAAAAATATAGATTGCCTACCTTTGGAGTCTAAAGCTCGAAAAGCATATTCACCTAAATCATTGCTACTAGCAGTAAAGTACTCAATTTTACCAATATCCCCTTGGCCATCTCTTGCAAGCTCTTGCCACTCGCCATTGCTATATCGCAACAGAGCATGAATCATTTTATCATACTCCACCACTTGGTAAATATCTCCTTGATCATTAATATGACAATGATTGTAAATCTTAGTAATTTTTGATTTAGGATCAAAATCTTTATCCGATAGAATCACTTTTTTCTTAGCATCAATACCAACCAAAACCAGCTGATCTGCTTTTTGTTCAGAAAGGTCTCCATCTTTTGAACGTCTTTCTTTAAAAGCAAATACGCCAAAAGAATTGGAACAAGGTGCAAAACTATACGACTGTGAACTATACTTTAACTTAGGAAGACTAGAAAACTTTAAACTATTATTTATAAAACCCAAACCTTGTCCACCATCAGATCTACTTTGGTAACGAAAAAACAAATGTTCACCACGTAGAAACAGGCTATTCATTTGAACATTTTGATCCTCATTTAACTTGAAAAGCTCTTTATAAGCTGAAGTTTGGGTGTCGATACTTAAAACACCATAGGTTTTTAAATCATCATAAACACTTACAATGGCATGATTTGGTCCAGCCAAATAAGCTTCTGAAATTCTAAAGTTAGCGTTGATCTGAAATAAGCTATGGTTCATACCTGAATTTAAATCAAATTGGTGAAGACCATAATTTCCCGCCTCGATATAATTCATATTCAGGTAAATTTTATTGTCACGACCAATCACCGGATAAGAATCATAAAATAAAGACAAGGAATCCAAACCGAAACTCTTACGAACTTCAGACCTAGCTAAAATTTGTGGATTTGCGGCAAAAACGCTGTTCCCCAAAAATATAAATATTAACACAAAAAACTTCATAATCCTCCCCCTAAGTACAACAATCACTATCTATAAGTCATAATCTACAACATATCCATTTTCATTAAATACAATAACTTGTCCTGCCATTAAGTAGATATCTCTCCCTGACTCGGTTTGAAACTTGCCTGTTTTAGCAAGCTTCATTTTTAATAGTTTATCTGTTTTTGAAAAACTTAAAAAACTATTGGCTTGAGCATAGACTTTTTTCGACTGAATGTATATTTCATGCTCATCAACCACAAAGCCCCCTCTAAACTGACCACCAATATCTAATAAAATCAAATTCGAAACCAATAAGTTTCCAATGGGACTACTTAGCAAAAACCTATCATCGGTATAAAACAAACTAGGCCAATCCATGTTTCTTGTAAAAAATATTTTTTTAAAATTTCTAAGTCTTATAGATCGGCCAAAAAGATCTAATTCAGAGTAAAAACCTTCAAAGCTATAAACCAAATCATTTTTAGATTTAGAGCATAAAACCTTAGAGACTCTATCTTTAGTTGATGCTTTTAAATTTAAATTTCTATATTGAAATTCATAATTCGGTTTCACCTCAAAACTTACAAGCCGTCCATCGCTCCCAAAATCAATGAAAGACTGACTACGTACAGAAAACAAAGTGTTTGAAAAAAATAAATTACATGATTCGACAAAAAGTTTTTTTGCTAGCGTTTTACTAAGAATTATACTTGAAGATTGATTTGAAGCATAACAGTTCCCGTAACTAGTACTCACTAAGGAAGATTGGACTAGTTTTGCTGAAGACAAACTTCCATCATCTTCTCGGTAACTTCTATCCTTTGTTAGGTCAATTCTAAACACTCCATATTCAATGTGATTGAAACCCGCAGCATAAATCTTTCTATGTCTATCTTGAAGAGAGAAATTAAAAAATTCATTAGAAAAAATTGAGTACACAAGCGATCGTAAAGAAATCGGTGCGTATTCATCTGCTTGATTTAAAAGTAATAATTCGGCCCAGGCCATGGCACGAGAAAGTAAATCCAGCTTATCAAAACGCGGTGAAACACGAAGCTTAGAGTCTATTAATTCTGCAAGCACAAATTCTTCACACACGGCAGATCTTTCAATCAACAAATCTTCATCTTCAATTTCAGAAAAACCTGGATAAACTTTTGCCTTTGGAAACTCTTGCAAAAATTCAATATGAGTCTGATAGAGCTCTTTACTAGCCTTCTCGCCATCTTCAAAGATTTGATTGAGCATCAAAAATGCAGATGGAAAGGCATCGGTAATAGCCGGATATTTGTCTTTAAGCTTTTTTCCACTTAAAAAATCACCATCCAGTAAACTCAAGCTGGCAATTTCATTTCCACACTGAACTCCTAGAACTCTTCCCGAATGGGCCAGAGTTTGCTCTAAAAACACGAATAGAAATGCAATGACAAAATAATACTTCAATGCAAATATCCTTCTTCATTAAAGTAAACCCGTTCACCAGGGGCAATGTACTGAAGTTTAGAATGAACATCTAGCAAACTAACTCCCTCCCCTAACACAGCTGATCGCAAACCAGAATCCGCGTAAAATTCAACTTGGTTTCCACCTGAAAATAACAGATTCTTGTTTTGCACACGATATTTAAAATCCATACTTACAAAAACTTTTTTAGGATGAAAATTATCATAAAACTCAGCCCATCCACGAAACAACAAACGTCCATTTGCATACTTTAATGAGCTACCTGAAGATAATTTTACTTTTTTAAGAACAGCATTTTCATGAAACTGGACAGAAGTCTTCCCATCAGAAAAATACAAATGCTTATCTGTAACAGCTAGTACTCTAGCCGCATCAAGTTCGGCTATAGAAGAGTTTTCGTAAAACTTTACCTTGGAATACTGAACTCCGTCAGAAGATAGAAGGCTTATCTTTTGATGATCAAAATTTTCATAGGCTAAAATCCCTGCCTTTATTTTTCCAGAAGGATATAACTCGATACTCAGCTCATCCCCTCCCCAAACACCACAATGCACTTGAAAGGCATCATTTGAAATTTTGTGTTCAAAACTTTCTTCCGGACAGAAGGAAGCTAAAGTAGTGTTTGGATAAAACCTGACCTGCTTTGGCAGAAGTGTGTATGTTGATCCATTGAATATAAATCTACTGTTGGCAATGGGCATAGCGTATAGCAGATTATAGTCAGATGAAAAATGAAAGTCTTTGGTTAAATCTATTTCAAGCCCATTCACTTCGTTATTAGAAAAACCTAATGCAGCCAAGCTCTCGTTGTATTTTTTGATACTAAAAGAAGAAAACTGATCAGCTATTAATAGTGACAAATATTTTCGTAAATTTTCGCTAGTCTTAAAGGACTCTAATTTGTAAATTGCCTCGTGAAGAATCAAACTGGTTTTCATTGGCACAGTCAGCTTTTGCCATAGATTTTCATCAATCAAATAATACTTAGAAGCTGGTAATATATCGGTGTTTTGATTAATGACCTGACTTAATCCACATTCTGGAGGAATTTCATATACCCCAGAATCTCGAACATCCGAGAGCGGATGTTTGCTAAATTTACTTCGATAATAAAACTCTTCTACTAAACTAGTAAGTCTCTCATATCTACGTGGACTCTTCTCTTTAATGCGATTTAAAATCACTAAAGCATTTTTAACTTCACTAGAATGACCTGGGAATTTTGGAACAAGATTGTATCTGTGCTCCATTTCATACCAATCCAGAGACCACAAATGAAATGGCGAGCCTTTCTCACAAATTAAAACATCCCCTCCATTACCTTTTCGATCACCGGCGAAAACAGAAAGGCATACTAAGAAAAAAAACAAAAAACTAAACAACTTCATCGTTCTTACCTTTTGCGAGAGGGAAAGCTTGGATATTAATTTGATATACATTTTCAGCCTCAGATTTCTCGAGCAACTTCATACAACGACCGAGAAAGTCAAAGCTTAACTTTTTTACTTTTATAAATGCCTCAGGACTTCCTGCTACCGTCAAACTATAGAATCCCCGTTCTTCAATTTTATCTGTAGATAAACTTTTACGAGCTAAGTCCAATTCCTTTTTATGAGCCTCCACCAAAGCTGGGTTCGGCAGATCTGTATCTGTACTAAGGTTTTCTGTAGTTCGAAACAACTCCCCCTGAGGACCTTCTTCTAAAAGTTTTAATTCTAATAAATCAATAATGACTTCTTCGACTCGTGACACGTCTATTCCTAGTCGATCTGCGATCCAATTGGCATTGGCTTCAAAAGACTTCAATTTAACTATGTTCAAAATGGCAAAGTACTCCCATTCAGCAATAAGCTTAAAAGACTTTTCCAAATTCAAATCGATATAATTCCAATGCTCGTTATTATCACGTTGGGGCTTAGTTCTGCTTTCAACTAAACTATGATAAAAGAGTGATTTTTGAGCCTCTGATAGATCCAGTTTTGAAACAATTTGTTTTCCCATAGAACTAGGGAGATTTCTATGGCCTTTTAAAACCTTAGACAGACTGGAGGCATCTATTCCTAAAAAATTAGCATAGGCACGTAATGAATAACGACTATTTCGAGCTTTTCTTTCTTGAAAAGAAGATTTCAAAATATCAATATGCGTTTGCTTTATCCCCAAATCTTCCCCTCAAGATTAGTGTGGCAAGTTGCCCACATATTCGATAGCACAGCTCTGTAAAATTGCAATTTATCTTTTATAATTCTCAGTTATGAAAGAATTAAAAAGTGCTTCCATAAATCTATTTCAACTGAGCGAAAGCCAAAAAAAACACTTGATCAATTGTTTACGCTTCTCCCCAACTGGAGACAACTCCCAGCATTGGAAATTTAGCTTTAAAGACTGCTATCTCCAAGTATTTCTTGATGAAGAAAGAGGCAAACATCAACTCAATATTTTTAACTCTGCAAGCTACCTCGCTCTAGGTTGCCTTATTGAAACAGCAAATGTTTGGGCTGCTATAAACTCTTTTAATGTCCATTATGATTGGCCAGAAAAAGCTAAGTTTCCTTTGCTGTTAAATCTTTCTTTTTCTACAGCAAATACTAGCTCGATTTTCGAAGAGGTAGATTTGTACAATCGCCACACAAATCGAAGACATTACAGCACTTCAAAGCTTCCTGAAAACCGATTGACGCAATTGAAAGAGATTAATTCTGATTTAAATGTAGAAATTCATTGGAAGCTTAAGCCTTCTAAAAAACTCAAAGATCTTTTTCAACTAGGAGAGTATTTTATCTGGAAGAACCGAAAAGCCTTTATGGACACTACTGACTGGGTTCGATTTAAGCCCTCAGAATCCATACAAACTCGCGATGGCTTTTCTTTAGAAAACTTAAATCTTAGTAAAATTGATGGATTTTTCTTAAGAGTGATTCGAACGAGCCATTTTATGCAAAAGCTCATCTGGTTTCTTGGAGCTAGAATAAAAATAGGCTTTGATACTTTTCGTTTTAAAAAGCACCTAGGAGCTGTACTGGCTGTTTCCACGCAATTAAAAGGTCCTAATGCACTCTTAGAGAGTGGGCGAGCAATTATGAGATCTTGGTTATATTTAAATAAAAATCAAATCAGTGTTCACCCATTAACGGTAATTAGCTTGTTACCATATATTTATATTGAATATGGAGCATGGCCTGATGGCACACCAAATGAATATGCTGATCAGATAGAAAGCTCCTACGAAGCCTGGTATGAAAAATTTGAAATCCCTAGTGAACATAAAATTACCTGGGCCATTCGCTTTGGCTATGCAAAACCACTGCAAGACGCGGCAAGAACCCTTAGACGTCAAGGCGAGGACTTTATGTTGAATAAAAAAAACTAAGAAACTTTTCTTAAACCTGAGTCAGAATCGATTTGATGAAGTCTTCGAATCACGTCTATCCATTTCGCGGAAGCAGACATAACTTCTAAGATGTACTCGTTTTCACCTCTTCGCTTACGTAACTCCACCCTCTCTACACAGTATTCATTGTCTTTCATTGTGGCGAGTTTAATGTAGTGAAACTCAACTTTGCTGAGATCTTCTCGCGTATAGATTCGAATCATATTTTTTGAAATATCAATGGATGTCACATTTATAATACGGCTAGGTTCCGTATAGTCATCAACGATTAGCCAAGCTTGACTGATGTAGCGAAAACGCTTTGCCGAACGATTTTTAAATTGATCACCAAACATCAAATAGCTTTTTAAACTAAGATGGGTATTACTAACGATGTTTTTTATCTTTTTCTTTTGTAGTTCACTGACTTCAATTTTTCTCCCCTCAAATTCAGAGAAAAACATTTCCATCACTTTCAATGGAACTCCATATCCATGTTGACCTTCAAATTCCATTTTCGGATAAATAGCTCCATACAATTTGTGATTAAATAAATATCGATAGAGGTTTCTCTCCATCTTTTTAGGGAATTTGTCTCTAATAAAGTTCACCAGTCTTTGGCGATTAGAATACAACAAAATCCCCTCTTGGCCGTTAGCAAAATCATGTTTTTTGACAGGTTCGACGTCTTTAAGTTCCATAAAGGACCAAATGCCTTCGTACAAATGTCTGGTACGAGGATTGGTTACAACAAAAAACTCATCCATATTTAAACGTTCTAACATCAAATTTGTCATATACTTTATCAATGGAATACTAATTGCCCCCATGGAATCACGATAGGATTTATCCACAGCAAGACCTGAAATCTCACCAACCTTTCTATGATTTGGCAGAGGATTTTTTAACTTAAAAGACTCTTCTAGTGGTAATCCCAATTCTCCACGCTGAATGATTGAAATGGTTCCCACCACCGAATTAACCGCTGTGTCTTTAACAACAAGGACTATGGTACTTGGCAAAAGATGATAGGGAGTGATACGAATTTTGTTCTTCATTTTTTTGGTATAATTTAAACGAAGGTAACTTCGATACAAAAGACTTAAAGCCCCAATGTATTCATCTAAAGTTTCAGCTACCTTAATTTCGTAACGAGGGTTTTCTTCCCAAGGTATTCGCATACGTCTTCTGAGAATGACTTGAATCAGCCAAGCTGGTAAGAAATTTTTAAGCTGTCTAACTTTTAGACCTAGCAAAAGCCCTCCCTCCTTGCTACTTACTCTTCGGAATTCGGGCTAAATCCTTAAATTCGCTCTTCTTTTAATAGAAATCCCAGCAAAACATCTAGCCCATTGACCTGCTTTAAAGTCAGTTCCACAGTCTTATAAATAATTATTTTTAATTTTTTCAGAGAAACTAGATAGGTACTAGTTATGGCTGGACCAAGAGCCCGTCCTTAGCAAGCCAATGCTTTAATTATTATATGACACAATCAAAGAGACAACTCTTTGATCTTATCTTTAATAAACTTGTCCCCATTTTCAAGGTATTCTTCTTGGCTCATTTGCGTCTTAGCAAAGTCTTTAGAGGGCTCGACAAACTCAATATGCATAGGCTCAACTTGTTTATCAAACTGAGCTTTCACCCCTTCTGGCGTTCGTCCTCTTTCGATGGTGTCTCTTTGTAGCCTTCTAGTAAATCTACGATCACGATCACATTGAATAAAAATGCTATCATCAAAAACATCACGTAAATTCTCTTGAGACAAAATCAAAATACCATCTACTAAAATAATAGGTTTAGGCTCTACTAATAAAGTCTCAGTCCGACGTGTGTGAGTTGTAAAATCATAAAGCGGTAACTCAACACTCTTACCTGCTTTTAGTTGAACAAGCTGCTCTTTCATCAAACTAAATTCTAAAGATTCTGGATGATCAAAATTAACAGCCCCACCATCTTCGTCAAAACGATCACTCTGGTCGAAATAGTAATTATCTTGTAAAATCATCAAGCAGTTTTCTTCTCCAATTTGTTCACGAAAACGTTTACAAAAACTCGTCTTCCCAGAACAACTTCCGCCCGCAACGGCAATGATTTTTGGAGTCATGAAACCACCTTTTTATTTCAAATAATATTTCTATAATCGCTGATGTCTAGATCTAGAAGCCAATACTTGAAGTATACATGGATTCCCTAAAATCTTAAAATTTTTTCCCAAAAAAGAAATTATTTCTCCCAGACAGCTTCATTTATCCTGAAACAAATATCTACATGACTTAGGCATTTAGATATTTTGTCAAAACTCTCTTAAACACGAAGCCCCTCGTTGATTTCATACACCAACAAAAAGTCAAATTACTGTCGGATATATCATTTGTAATACCATCTAAAAAAATAACAATTCATTTTCAAAACTCTAAAATCTAACCAGAGAAAAGCTCAACAATAGCCTTTGATTGGGAATTAGTTTTGTTTAAATCCTTGAATTATTTTTTAAATATTCAGCACACTAGATTAGTCGGATATTTTAGCTTTTCCAAAGGATTTCTCCTATTTGTTGTCCAGTATAAGAAATTAAAGACTCCTCTTTATATCATATTGAGAGTATCGGGAAAAAATTAAAGAGAAGCCTTCGAAATACCGTTTAAAAAACATGCTTTTAAAGAAGATTTTTATTTTATTTAGTATCATCCATGTCACAGGTGCTTTTGCACTAGAGGATCAATATAAGGTAAATGATTCTAGTGGGAATTTGATGTGTTCCTGGCATCAAACCAGTAGCAAAAAAGAATGCAATGATTCTTACCTTAAAACTTCATTGCAATATCAAAAATTGATGGAAGACAATATTAATTCCTCGAAATTAAAAGTGGAAGATCGATTTAAAAATAAAATTTTAGCCAGAACTGGAAACTCGGAAGAGCAGTTAGAAAAAGTTCTCAAGGCCTATTGCAAATACAGCCTAGAGAGTTACGAGGACAATAGCCTACTAAGTGAAGCGCAACTGCGTGAATTTGTCCAAATGCATCTTGCTAAATTTGGCTTAAGTAATTCAAATTTTAAACTTTGTGATGCGGAAAGCATTGATGACAATGACAGTGCTTGCAGAAAAAAGGAAAATCGAATTCCCCTCCCAGATTGGACTTCTCAAAGTATGGACCAAGGAGTTTGGCAGAAAGGCTTTTTTTGGTCTAATAGACAAAGTAAAAGAGATTTAAAAGATCATTGGGAAAAACGAATCAATAAAGCGGTTGAAGTTCCTGACTGCGAAAGCCTCAACCTAGAAGTTTACTACAAATGGGCTTGTGTTGCTCAATACGGGCTACCTTCTTGTTTTGAGTCTGAAGCTAGCTCTAGCTTTTTTAACTTTTTTGGTAATGGGGCTCGGTGATTACAAGCTTAATTCTTGAGGACCGTGGCATTTTTTATACTTCTTCCCACTTCCACAATGACAAGGCTCATTTCTACCAATTTTAGGAGTTTCTCTGACGAATGTTTCTACATCCACCATTTTACCATCTTTGTAGAACCACACTCCACCTTTGCGAAAGAAATCGGCTCTTTCATGGTGATGATGTTCTTCACCATCAACTTCAAAGCTGGCAATAAACTCAACTTTTCCGTCAGTATCATTCTTATCCCCATCGGTAATTTCAATAATGTTTAGGCCTTTCCACTCGGAATTTTTCGACCAAGCTTCAATCTCGTTTACATCTAATTCTTCGCGGCTGCGGGGATCATGGGTGTCCAAAAGGTATTGCACCTCTCCAACAACAAAAGCGGAGTAGCGAGAACGCATTAGCTCAACTGCAGTAGCTGGCTTTGCTCCCTTTTCGATGAATTTCGCACAACAATCTTGATAATCTTTTCCTGTTTCACAAGGACAAAACATTTAACACCTCTTTGATATATCGTTGAAAAACTATCAACGAATCCATGGAGACTCAAGAGGATTGATTTGTGAATCATTATTTAGAAGCTGAATTCTAGGTATTAGTTCGAATTTTAGGCAATAAAAAAGCCACACTAGCATTCAGCTACTAATGTGGCTCAAACACCCTTACCCTATTTTTTCCGTAAATAAGGACGTACCCACTACATCCTAAGCTCTCTCCCACAAAAGCTTTTTCATCTCCACCCAAGAAATGTGAGCCCATAATAACCCACAATCAGAAAAACAAAAGATTTAAATGAGTATTTGAACTCTCTATCATCGCCGTATAGATTTTTGACAATTTACAACTCACCTAAATCGATTGAGTCCCTTGAGTTTCTAATCACTTAGAGATGTTTTTATAAAGAATTTATAAAATGATTTTTGTTAATTAAATCCCATTTCTATTCTAAATGTAAATTAGTGTATTTTTTTTATCACGAAAAAGCCCATCTGAACTTCCCTAAGAGAACTAAATTCGTAAAAAAGGTTTCAAACTCTATTTTTCAAAGCGCTTTTTAATTTGGCCCCTACTTAGTTTTTTTGAACTGGTGACAATTTAAGTAATAGCCGCTGTCAATTTTTCACTGAGAGGCTTTATCCCCCCGAAATTACCTAAGAAGTACTATAATAAGCACCTTATGAAGTTCTTTGTAGTACTAATCTTTTTGCAGATGTTTGCACTCCACACGAAAGCCTCTTGGTGTTCAAGAAGTGCTGCAAAAATATCATCTTTGACATCTCCATTTCACAAAGCTCAAAAAAAGTTTTTAGAAAACGATCAATTGTTCCTTGATCTACTAAAGGAGACCAAACTCGCTCCCGATGGTCCTGAGAACACAACTTACTGGCTAAGAAAAACTGAAAGTCAGCATTTTAAAAGAATTTATAAGCTATTTAAAAAAATCGACGCAAAAAAATCAAAAGATAAAAATGTCCATCTAAGCACTCTGGAAATTAGAAACCTTGCCATTGCCCTAAGTCCTTTTGAGTTTCCATACCCTCCTTTCTTAAGTTGGAGAATTAAGCACTTTCAGTACAAGAAGTTTTTAGAAGAAGCCATTGCCGTACGTGCTGAACAAATAATCTTAGAGGAAAAACTAAAGTCTTTCTTTACCGCCCGAAACATTTTAATGAAAGAGAATGTGCTTCATAGCGCTAGACTGGCCCTTCATCGCTGGAAGCCTTTCTTACAAACTTTAATACACACTGGAACAATCACTGGTGGCTTCTTTTTGCTACAGAGTGACGCTATGCTGGAGTTCAGTCGATTTTTTCCAATCTACGGCCCGATCGACTTAGCTTTTTTAGGCCTAGCACCTTTGCTACTGTTAGATATTTTTGATGCTCCTAGCTTCTACTACCGTGACCTAAACAAAGACTTTATAAGCCTGTATCAAACAGAGGGTAAAAAGGCACTTGCTGAAAACTATATGGCTGAGCATCCTGTGCTTCACGCCAAAGAAAAAACAAAATACCTTTCAAAAAGTCTTCTCAGCCCATTAAATTTAATAAGTTACGCCTTTCTAGGACATATGATTTATTCCATGACGATGCCTTATTTCACCACCAGCACTAAAGAATACATCACAGAGGGCCTTGAAATCTCTCAGCAAATTCAGAAAGTTCAAGAGCTTAAGCTAGAAGCCGTTGATAGCTTAGAAGAAGTAAGTAACTACCAAGTGAAATCTAAAAATGACCCCTACCCACTTAGAAAACTACTACTCAGCTACAATTTAGAGCTCAGCACTCCAGAGGCAGAAGCAGCCTGGTTGCAACTGGTAAAACATGAATTGGTCAGCGTTTATGCGACAAATATCATTGCTGAATACAAAGCTTTTTTTAAGGAATCTTACGGTAGATTTCCTGATGAAAAAGAACCAGATGACTACGAACGATTTCCTAGCTGGGTTGAAAGCAATACAAAATGAATAAGAACGGAACAGGCCATAAAATAAATTCATTTTCTGGGATTTACCTATTGGAATTTAGCAAATATTGGCAAAATACAGTTTCATAAATACTTAATGGAAGCGAGAAATAATGAAAAAAGTATTATTAGTTTTAAGTAGCATTCTTCTATCTTCAAGTCTCTTTGCTCAAGAGAACAACACCTTCGTAGAAGAGAAGGTTGATATCAATGCAATTAAAAACCAAATCTTCTTTAAAGTGGAAGGCTCAAAAGCCTATATCATGTCGCCAGTAAGCTACCTGAATGACAACGATAGAAGAAAAACCGATGCTATTGAATATATCAATGATCGATTCAACCAAATGATCATTGATTGGAATAAATTTGCTTACAAGTTTCAACAAATCGAGGACAAGAAAATTCAAGAAATTTTAGATAGCAAAGACGAAGCTAAGATCGACGATTTGGTTGAGTATTTAGAGAGTGATTCTGACCGATTGTCTTTGCAAAAGATGATTCTAAAATATACCGGTCTTCCAACTTACGAACAACGTCAAGCAAACCAGTTTTTATCTCAGTACTCCTTTTTCGACAAAGACGAGCTGCAAGAGCTGCTTAAAAAATCCGAAGAAAAACAACTCGCAGCATTTCTAGATCAGATCAACGAAAAACTGAAAGACGAAAAATATTCTGAAATCTTCAAAAAATTTCCTGCTGAAAATCAAGAAGATGTGCAAAAGATTTTAAATAGAACTTATAACTCTCAGTTTCAGAACAGCCTCTTTAAGTCTCTTTATGACAAACTTAAAAATAACGATATAGAAGCGAACCAACTTGATAATTTGCTAGTTGGCTCTGTTTATAAAATGACGAAAGGCCTTTTAGATTACCTGCAAAACATTAAAAGTTCTGGGAAAAAATCTAACTTTTTTGGATATTTTAACTCTGATAAAAAATCCGCTCTAGAAAAACACTTTGATTCCATTTCTAAGGGTGATCACAGAGTAAATGTAAGACGAATCGAAGAAATCTTAGAAATTTCTGATTCTTTTGACCAGATGCAAGCCTTTACTGCTTATTTCCATAAAGTAAAACTAGAAGACCCTGATCTTTTTGGAAAGTCGTATGCTGAGAATTTTTCTTTTTCTCAAGTAAAAGCCCTTGCTGCAAGACAGCTTCAAAAAGCCAATGAACTTATTCTTAATGACGGTGGTTTCAATATCGGTGGTACTCCTGAACTTCCTACTCAAATTGAAATGGAAGAACAGAAGCTTGAAGAATACAACAAGAACATGGCTTACTTTTTAAATAACACCATCGAACTTCGAGAGAATTTCGAAAAAACTTTTAACAATTTAGCTGCTTTGACTGATGAAGAACAACGAGCTTTAAAACATAGCTACCATTCTTCATTACCAGACATTGCGGTAATTCAAATCCAAGGACAGGTTCTAGATAGAATTTTAGGATTTGGAAGAAAAATAGACAAAAAGCCACCGAGCAGCTCACCAGGAACAGGAATTGGTACCAACCCTGGTATTGATATTGGTAATAGCATTGGCAATGACTTTGATTTTGAAAATAATCAAGTTGAAGACGATAAAACTAAAAAAGTTAAATACAAACCCACTTGGTTAGAGAGAATTTTTTCTACCCACCCTCGCCTAGCAGCCATTTATAATTTAATGCGTACTGTTGCTGGCGGAAACAAACTACGAATCGCTTTCTTCGTTAGGCCATGGGCAATTACTGAAATCGATTTAAAAACTGGATTACGAAAAGAGTACATTGATGCGGAAACTAACTTTAATGTTTTTTACTCCGTAAGCAAAGCCCAAGAAAGCCTTGTTTCAAGATCTGACAATTTCTTTCGCGTTTCCACGGGAGGAATCTGGGTTAATTTAAAGAATTTAGAAGACTTAGACTTGAATATGTTTATCGGTGGTTCCTACACCAAAGGCCACTTCAATATCAAAGCTGGTGTTACTCACCCAGTTACTTCTCCAAAACTTCCAAATGGCTTTGACAGAAATAAAATGCCTGAAAAAGTAGGAGCCTATTTATTGGTTGGAGGACAAGTTGGCGAAAGCCCAATTCCTTATTTAGCTTCTGAAGATACTTATGGAAATTTAAACCCTAAAGAAAAAGAAATCGCAGAAAAACAAGGCTTCTACGCAAGAACAATGTCTCGCTTGAAAAACAAACCTTATCTGGACGTCAGTATCACGAAAAACATTGTAAGCATTTTTGATGCCATTGGTGTGGACTCTAGCTTCTTATCCGATGAACTAAGACGTTTGTTAAACATCGATAATAACGGTGGCTCAGGTGGAGGCTATGGTTGTCCTTCCTGGATTTGTGGTAGCGATGACCCTGGTATAATTATCGGCGGCGGCAACGACAATGGCGGTGGTAGTGATATTCCTATCTTAGGTGGCGGTGGAACAATCATCGTAGACGAGCCTGGCGGAGGAATTTTTATTACTGAAGACATGGAAGACTATATGCACAACTACATCGATGACAATCGTGAGTCTTACCAAAAATGCTGGTTATCAATGCCAGATGTTAAACGTCGTCGATTCTTCATTGATATGCATTTTAGAAGATTCTCAACTTTATGCTTACCAATGGATAAATTGGTTGAAAATAGTAAAAAGTTAGGACTAAAGAATGACAAAATTGAGGTTCAGGAAGTAGAGGTTTCTACAGAAGAGGCTCAATAGAATTGATTTTTAAAATTTAATAGTAAATTACGAGTCGCCTTAAATTAAGGCGACTTTTTTTATCCTCATAAACTGGCCCACTTAATTGCGGATAGGTTTTAGTAAGCGCTGGAATACATTTTTTTAAATGGAAATGTCCGAGTTTTAATTTCCCTTGTACTGAATACAGAAAAGAATTTCATAGCTTTAATACTAGTTCATCCGCAATTAAAGGGGCCAGTTTGTTGGATTTAAAAAACAGCGACGAGCCTTGAGTCCAGCCTCAATCGACGAAAACACTAGAAAAAGGTCAGAGTATTTAAGCTTTCTTCGACAGAAATTTATTTTGTATATATCATATGAAACTGAGGAGAGTTTATGAAAAGAATTTGCAGCTTCGTTTGTCTTTGCTTGATGCTTAGTGCCTGTTCCACCGTACCCTACAACCCTCGACGAGAGGTAAAAATTAAGAAAAAGTGGTATGGAACTAGTTACTATCAAGGGGAAAATGCCGTAAACCCTGCTGATATTTCAAAGAAGTTTTCTCAAAAACCCGAGTTTAGAGAAAAGATGAAAGACTTTGATTCTAATTACCGAATTCACCAAGCCACAGGGCTTTTGGGTGGTTTTGTATTATTCGGAACCTTGTTTTCAGGAAACTCCAACAGCACAAATCTCTTACTAAGCCTCGGTCTCCTAGGTGGATCTTATTACTTTGAAAGAGAAGCTAATAAAATCCTATCTCCCCTTGTTAGAGAACGAAATCGTTTTGTTTACAATTACGACCATCTTCAAAATTTTGCTCTTAAAAAACATAAGGATTTGAAGTTGATGGTTCCGGTGTATTCCTATCGCTTTTAAACTGGCCCCCTTAATTGCGGATGAATAACAAAACCTTCGTTAGCATTTGTTGGAAAATGTCCGGCAAAATAAATATTTAGCTCAAAAGCATTTGATTATGATAATTGATGTAAATATCAATGTGATCTTGCAGTCTTTCTGCAAGTTTTGTCGTGGTCCAAGTTCTGCGAACCAGCCTTGAAATGGAATATCTCAACATCGCACAAGTATGATTTAAACTAAACAGTGGGTCAAAGCCTCCGGCTTTAAGTTCTCCTTGCCCAACAACACAAGCCTTTCTTCCTTTGTAGCTAATATGCTCTGCTTGAGGGAAAATTCTTTTAATTGAACTCGGGTAATGAGGTTGTTCGTCGGTTTCGATTAATGCGAATTTATCATTGATACATGGCTTTATTTTTTCTAACAAAATCTCTCTATTTTTCTTTCTATGGTCTTTTCGCTTTCCATACTTTTTTCTAGATCTCTTCGCAATTAGGCCTTTAGCAGGCATTTGTGATACTTTAGCTCCTAGGATTACTCTAGTGTTTTTTTGCACAACAATAGTGATAGATAGTGGTTTTAATTTACTGTGCTCAAAACTCTCCATATCATCAAACTGAATCTCTGTGATGTTACTTAGAGTTTTAAGGTATCGATCTTGTTCTATTCGAGATTTATTGGCTAAGTATTTAAACTTTCTAACCATTGTTTTGCGGTTTATATTTAAAACCTTCGCGGCTCTTCGCAAACTCCCACTAGAAATTAATTGTTTTAAAGCCAAGCCATTAATGTTTCTTTTTCTCTGTCTGTAGCGCAGCTGAAAGGTGGCATCAGAGAACTCTTTTTTACATAATTTGCAGCGATACCTTTGAATAGGCGTCCGCACTCCCGCACGGACAAAGAAGCCATTTCGGATATGGTTGTTAGGTTTAGAGTGGCATTGGGGGCAAATTCGCTTCATCGCCCCTTATTTTGCAAATTCCTTACCGATTCAATGGCTTAGAGTATTTCATCCGCATTTAAAGGGGCCAGTTTAAGACTTTCTTACGATTCAATTTCAACCTAGCCCTCAAACGAGCCCAGCTATCCCCTTCTGTTAGTGGAATACATAAGACACTAAATAACACCAAAACTCCACCAACAATGTTCATAGGGTTTAGTTTTTCATCTAAGAAAATATAACCAAACAGAGCGGCTAACGGAGATTCTAGAAGACATATCAAGCCTACCGTATGAGCTGGTAAAAACTTTTGCGTATGGGCCAGGACACCAAAAGCAACAAAAGAGCTAAAAAAGCTTACACACAAAAAGCCTAAAAGCGGTGAAATTTTTAATAAAGAAGAGACTTCCGTCAAACTCCCCCAACCAGGAAAGCTTTCCAAAAACAAGGCACTTGGTAATGCGAATAAAGCAACACCAATACACTGAAGGCTATTTAATTCCATAGCACTAGGAAAATGTTTTCCAATACGATCTACCACTAAAAAGTGAGCAGCAAAAGCAAAGGCACATAGGAAAGTTAAAAGATCACCGTAATTTAAACTAGTTAAATCTAGATCACACAATAAAGCGATACCGATCAATGACTGGAACAATAGCCCCCAAAAATAAATGCTGTAACGTCTTTTTAAGACAAACATCAAAATTACTGGAATGATGAGAGAATATAAACAAGTGATGAAACCAGATTTTGCCGCCGTGGTATAAACAAGTCCCATGGTTTGCAAAGTCATACCTAAAAACAAAAATAGAGAAGCTCCAATGACCATCATTGTTTTTTTCAAGCCCATTTTGTAAGAGCGGAAACTTATGACAACTGGTAAAGCAATGGCCGCTGCAAAAACAAAACGAAGTGTATTTGACCAAATGGCAGAGAATTCCACAAGAGTCCATTTTGTGGCAATAAAACCAAGTCCCCAAATAGCTGTAACTGCAAATAAAAGTAAGTAGTTCATTGTTTGCTCCAGGTATAGAGAAGGCAGTATGAGGGCTATAGAGAAAGAACTCCAGGCATTCCTTAATGATTAAAAAATATTCCTAAATTGTATGAACTGGTCCCTTTAATTGCGGATAGACTTTAACAAGCATTGGATTTCTTTTGTTTAAAGGACTTTGTCCGAATTTTGGCTTTCCTTTCCATAAATACTGTAAAGAAATTCAAGGCTTTAAAATGTTTTTATCCGCAATTAAAGGGGCCAGTTTAAGATTGCCATGTCTACACCGCGCCTTGCTTGCCAAGCTTTGCGATATAGATTAATCCATGAATGGAAAAGAGGTAATTATGTTGTATCCAAAATCTCAGCCTTTCGATGAAGGCTATTTCAAAGTTAGTGAAATCCACGAAATATATTACTATCGCCATGGAAACCCAGAGGGTGAACCTGTTGTCTTTCTGCATGGAGGACCTGGAGGCGGTATCAATGAGGACTATCACCAATATTTTGACCCTAAAAAATACCATATCGTTTTATTTGATCAACGTGGGTGTGGAAAATCCAAACCATTCTCTGAACTAGAAGAAAACAATACATGGAATTTAGTTTCAGACATTGAAGCACTAAGAAACAAATTTAATATAAAAAAATGGGCGGTATTCGGTGGAAGCTGGGGCTCCTGTCTAGCTCTTGCCTATGCCAGTAAACACCCCGAGCAAATCACAGCCATGTTTTTACGCGGAATTTTCACATTAAGAGAATCTGAATTAAAATGGTTTTATCAAGAAGGTGCCTCTCACCTATTTCCAGATGCCTGGGAAAAATACCTAGCAGCCATTCCTGAAAACGAGCGAGAAGATCTTATGTTGGCCTACCACAAACGCCTAACCGGTGAAGACAAAGCAGAAAGAGAAAAGGCCGCCAAGGCATGGAGTATTTGGGAGGCAAGTACCTCGAAACTATATGTCGACCCAAAACACATCGAAGAAGCTGGAGAAGACCAATTTGCCGATGCCTTTGCTAGAATTGAATCTCACTACTTCCACAACAAAGGCTTTTTCAATTCGGATAATTATCTTTTAGACCGCGTTGAAAGCTATCGCAATATTCCAAGCTGGATTGTTCAAGGTAGATATGATGTGGTTTGTCCATCGACAACAGCCTATGAGCTTCACAAAAGATGGCCTGAGGCAAATTTCCAAATCATTCCCGATGCTGGACATTCTTTATCCGAAAAAGGAATTACAGAAGCTTTGATAAAAGCAACCGATGAATTTGTAAACTCCTTGCCTTCTAAGTAAAACAAAAAACAGCTAGCCACTGAGCTAGCTGTTTTCTAATCCTGTTTTTTTAATTAGCGTCTATCGATTAATACTCTAAGAGCCAGCTCCATTTCTTTTTGAGAGAAGCTCAATTCTTGTGACTTAGCATTTTCTAGTCTCTTATCCACCTCAAAGCTTGGTTTTAATGAGCTAGTTCTTGAGTCCGTAATGCTTTCATGAATCAAATTCATAAGGTAAAAATGAGTCGTATTCGTACCTTCTTGATTTTTAAAATCGCCAAAAAGACTACTTAAGATCAAATCAACATGTCCTTGAGTTTCTTCAAGGCTATGCTTTTTACTCCCTACTTCAGAAATCAAAAAACTCATTGTATCGATTAGTTGCTCATACAAACGAGCATCAATCTCTAGAACTTTTTCAGGATGCTTTTCAAGCCAAATGCCTTTGTTATCCAACCAAGAAAAGGTTTTTGTAGGTCTTATTTCTAACCATAATTCAACAATGCGAGACATTCGATCTAAGATATATTTAGGAACAGTTCTTTCCTGTGCATCTTCTTTTAGGTAATTTGCATTTTTAGTTTTAATTTGTAAGACTGGATTTTTACTGTCTTTCACAAAATTTTCTAAAGCAATTTTGGGGTCAAGTGCATAACTCACAGCCTTAGTCTTTAAGCTAACCAAATCCATGGAACTTGAATAAACACACAATCCTGCAAAACTAGAAACCGAAACCAATAGTGAAAAAACACCTAAGAAAAAAGCATTAACAAACTTCATTCAATCTCCCTTTCATTTCATCGTGAGGCCATCATATCAAATCTAGAATGTCAGAAATACATTTTCAGATTGGCTTGAAATAAATCATTGGAGTGTCGAAACTTTAGTGAGTTGTGGTACAAAACCAGAGGCATTTTAAACACATAAGGCATGTTTTTCGTGAGAATTGACTAAAAAAGTTAAAGAATAGAAGTTAGGATTCAAATCTACTTTTGAAAACAAGGAATTTTTTACACCAATGCCTGGCGCTTTATAACCCAAAGAAAACAAATACCCTTACCTCTAATTAGTCTCTAATTTCGCAGAATACACATCCACAAAAGGACGCCCATTGAAGTTTCCTTTGTACTCCATAAAGGTTTGATCCTTAAAAGCACTATTATCAAGGCTACAGTAAAAAAGGTTTGGAATGCGGTTGAAAGTATTATCTTTAACCTCTCTATCAAGGTCTTTCACCAGATAAGATTTAAGAAGAATCTTACGATTACCAATATCAATGCTGTCTAGTGAGTATGAAAGCTTAGACTTCTCCATTCTATCTAGCTCTCGAACAAAGCGCGATCGCATTTTAGCCTTTATAAAAACTAAGGCCTTCTCTTTAGATAAAATTGGGGATTTTTCCAAGGCTAATATTTCTTCCTCAAGTCCTGAAATCTCATCTTTGAAATCATTTGTCGCAATGGAACGTTTCATTTCTTTATAAGAACTAAGTTTAGTTTTTTTGTCATCGATTTGCCTGAGAACCTGCTCTACTTCAATACAGTCTTCGCGAGTAGCCGTTTCCTTTACTTCCATTTCATAAGATTCAATGACAGCTGACTCAGTTAACTCTAAAAAATCACAATCCTTATTAAACTTGTGGATTTCTGACTTTAATAAAGCATCTGGTAGTCCAAACTTTTCCAAACAAACTTCTGTATGACTTTTTGTATCTGGCTTCTCTTGGATTGGATCATCCACATCTTTGGCTTTATTGTTTTTGGCGATTGGCTTTGCACAAGCCGCTAAAAAAAGAAATGCTAAAACAAATTTACTCAAGTTCCCCTCCCCAAGCTTCTATTTTCATAACAAAAAAGCTCAAATCTGTATACAGCTTTAAGTTTTCCAACTTTTATTGAGAATCTTCTGAAAATTCGCTACTGGCAAAGCATGTAAAAAAGTAAAAAATTTATAGCTAATTTCAAATAAATGAAAAATCCTACATGGCTAAAAATTGTTTTAACGCAGTTCACCAAATGACCGGTCTTTATGTTATCGCCCTCGGCAAACAACCCGTAAAGAAAATTTAAGGAGTCCCCCTATGAATAAAAAATCAATTAACTTATTGGTTTCTCTCGCTCTAACTAATTTGTCTGCAGCCCCTCTTAATTGCGGATGAAATCACGCAAAAACAATACACATCTAGCTTTTTTCAAATCATCCAAAATAGACGCCAATTAGCAAGAAATACAACTAGAGCCTTTGCAGACTTAACTTAAGAACATCCGCAATGAAACGGGCCTGTTACTAATTATTAGACCCAAAGGCTGCCAAGACTTCTTTTTCAGTCATACAATGGGTTTCATTGGCAAAGCTATAGCTTTCTGGTTTTGCATCAATGAAGACTTGTAGACTAAAATCAAAGTCTTCGTTTCCATCAATTGTACCTAAATTAAAGTTGCAAAAATCCACTTCTCTCATTCTATAAAACAGATTTGTCCCACAGGATTTACAAAATCCCCTCTCCGCCCAATCACTTGATTGATAGCTTTGAATGTTTTCCTCTCCCTCAAATGAGACATCGCCCATACTCTGAACCACGAAAGCAGGGCCACCACCCCATTTCCTACACATCGAACAATGACAAACACCAAAGTTTTTATTTTCTGCTGAAAAAGAAAATTTCACTGACTTACAAAGACAACTTCCTGTTAATTTCATATCCATACCTCAAAAAAAAGGAGCCCGAAAGCTCCCTTAGTAACCTAAAATTTATCGTAAAACTTTTCGTTTCCATCGGCCATCTTCATTAGGCTTTCTGCTGGCTTGAATCTTGCCCCTACATCATCAGCAAACCTTAATAGTTCGTCAGTGATTTTACGAGTTCCAATGCTATCGGCGTACTTCATTAGTCCACCTTTAAATGGAGGAAAACCTGTCCCCATGATCATTGCTAAATCCACTTCCTCGGCCTTTTCAACGATTTTATCATCTACCAAAGCGCGAACAGCTTCATTTAACATCGCAAAGATACCACGGTTAACACAAAGCTCTGCATTGTAAGGATTGGTCGGAGTACTCAAACCTAGATCTTTGTAAACACTCTGATCTAGCTCTAGCTTCTTTCCTTTTTCATCGTATAGATAAAAACCTTTTTGATTCTTCTTACCCAAACGACCCGTTTCCATGATTTTCGACATTAGTGGGCTCGGCTTCGCACGCTCACCAAAAGCTTCATGGAAAATCTTAGCCACTTTAACTGAAACATCGATACCAACTTCATCGATCAAATGAAATGGACCCATTGGCATTCCAAATTTTAAGTAGTATTTGTCAACCTCTTCGATGCTCATACCTTCTTCTAATAAGTACATTGCCTCATTTAGATAAGGAAGCAAAAGGCGATTTACCAAAAAGCCCGGTCCATCTTTTACCACTACAGGAAATTTTCCCATCTTTTTAGATAAGTCAAAAATAGTTGCTGTAGTAACATCAGAAGTCTTTTCTCCTCGAATCACTTCTACCAAAGGCATTTTGTGAACTGGATTAAAAAAGTGCATCCCACCAAAATTCTCTGGCTTCGGATGTCCTTTAGCCATTTCTGTTACACTTAAAGACGATGTGTTCGTAGCGATAATAGCGTCTTCAGGCATATGCTTAGCTGTTTCGCCAATTACACTTTGCTTGATCTTCATATCTTCTACGATAGCTTCTACAACTAGATCCATACGACCAAAACCAGCGTAATCTGTTCCACCAGAAACTCGACCCATTTTTTCTTTAAACTCAAATTTCGTCATACGACGACGTTTTAATTTCTTTTCCCAAATGGAAGCTGCCGCAACAAATGCTTTTGAAAGTGCGTCGTTATTTAAATCTTTCACTCGCACTTCAATGCCTTTATCGGCACCTAGTTGAGCAATACCGCCACCCATAGTACCGGCACCTAAAACACCCATATTTTTAATAGCTTTTGGTTTCACATCTTTGTCGTGAACACCTGTTTGCTTTTTGATACTTTCAGTCATAAAGAAAATATGGATTAAGTTTTTAGAAATATCCGTAATTGCTACTTCACTAAAAAGACTCGCCTCAATGTCTAAGGCTTTTTCACGATTACTCATACCGTAAGTTTTCTTAACCGCTTCAAGAGCCTTCAAAGGAGCTGGGTAATGTCCTTTCGTGTTTTTCTTAACCATCTTTTCTGCCTGGTTAAAAACAACAAACTTAGCAGGTCCTTCTAATAAGCCTGGTACAAAACCTTTGGCTTGGAACTTTTTCTTACGCTTTCCTTTGCCTGCTACTTCTAATACCTTCTTAATCGCAGCTTCTTCTAACATCGATTGAGGAACTACATCATCCACCAAACCAATCTTCTTCGCTTTGCGACTATCAACAGCCTTACCCGCTAAAATAATGTCTAGAGCAGCTTGAATTCCAACAACGCGTGGTAATCTAACACAACCACCAAAACCAGGGATAATCCCTAATTGAACTTCAGGCAAACCGATTCTAGTGCTTTTATCGTCAGTACAAATTCGGTAATCACAAGCAAGGGCCATCTCACAGCCCCCACCCATACAAGCTCCATGGATAGCAACAACCACTGGAAATGGTAGGTCTTCAAATTTTGATAAAATTCTTTGTCCCTCTGCTGCTTTTTGTTTTGCATCCGCAGGTTCAACAATATCTTTAATTTCATTGATGTCAGCACCGGCAATAAAAATCTTTGGTTTGCGAGAAATCACAACCAAACCTTTGTATTTAGCACTCATCATTTTTTCTAACATCTCATCGAAATGCTGCATCACTGGAGTGGAGAACTTATTCACCTTCTCCCCAGCAAGATCCAATTCTAAAACAGCGACTCCGTCTTCTCTTTCAATTACGTTAATTCCTTCTACAGCCATCTTACGCCTCTTTCTCAATGATCATTGATCCACCTTGGCCACCACCAATACATAGAGTAGCTAAACCAAACTGAACATCACTTCTACGTTGCATTTCTTTCATAAGAGTCAATACCAAACGAGTTCCCGTGGTTCCCACTGGGTGCCCTAGGGCAATGGCTCCACCATTTACGTTTAAGATATCATCAGAAACTTCACCAACTGCTTTGCTCAAGCCTAATTTTTCTTGAGCATACTTATCGGAGGCAAAAGCCTCTTGGCAGCCAATTACTTGAGCGGCGAAAGCCTCATTTAACTCAACAAGTCCCATGTCTTTTAACTCAAGACCAGCGCGCTTCAAAGCAACTGGAGTTGAATGTACAGGGCCTAATCCCATTCGACTTGGTTCACAACCGGCAAATGCGTAAGACTTAATACTCGCGATAGGCTCATAACCTAAACTCTCGGCTTTTTCTCGACTCATCAATAACATCATGGCCGCACCATCTGTGATCGGACAAGAGTTACCTGCTGTGATCGTTCCATACTTTTTGTCAAAGAAAGGTCTTAACTTTTGCAAAGCTTCAATGGTTTGCTCAGCACGAGGTCCAACATCTTCTTCCACAACTTTTTTGTACTTTGGTGGTAAAAACACTGGAGTCATTTCTTGCGCTAATTTCTCATGAGCAGCCGTGGCTCGTTGGTGTGAACGAAGAGCAAATTCATCTTGGCGAACTCTTGAAATAGCAAAGTCTTTTGCGATGTTTTCCGCCGTCTGTCCCATATTAATACCAACAAAAGGATCTGTTAAACCTTCCATTAGAGTAATTCTAGGTTTTAAAAACTTTAATTTAAACTCGCTCAAAAGACTTAGCTTAGCACCTGTCGTTCGTGCTTTTTGCAAATTCATCATGAAGTCAGTGAAGCCTTTGTTAAAAACTAAAGGCATCTGTGACATGCTTTCTGTTCCACCAGCCAAAATTACATCGGCAGTCCCTGATTTAATTCGTTCGTATCCACTGGCTATACTCTCTAGAGCTGAAGCACAGTTTCTGTGAACTGTAAAAGCAGAAACATTTTGTGGAACCCCTGAATTTAATGCCACTACTCTTGAAATATTAACGGCATCACTCGGTGTTCCTGTATTACCAATGATTACCTCATCTACTTGATTCACATCTAAATCTGTTTTGGCAATAAGTTCTGTTAGTGCTACTTTTCCTAATTCGCTAGCGTGCACTTCCGCTAGTTTCGTTCCGGCTTTTGCGAAAGGTGTTCTAACCCCTTCTACAATTACCACATCACGTGGGTTTCCCATGTTGCACTCCTTCGAGGATTAAATAAATTATGAAAGCTAAGTTAGCGAAATAATTATCCTAATTCAGTATCATCATGGCAACTGATTTCGTGAATTGCTAAGTTTATCACAACGCATAAGACATGGGCATTTCAGGGGCTTTCATAAGCTTTGCCAATTTTTATAACTAAAACTGACGTTTTTTGTCCAATGTCGCTTATTTATCAATCAGGAGCGTTTAAATGCCTAGTAGAGCGGCCCGCGCTTTGCTATTAAATACATTGTGAATTTGAAGTTTCCCCCTATTCTTTTTTCAATCTTAATAAGTATTTTGCTTCCTTTACAGGGAGCAGCTGCAGTCCTATGCATTGAAAGCGCCGAGAAAGACGGCTTATCTTTAAACGAAGTTAACATTGAAATGGGCGCTTCTTTCTTTTTAACAAAAAAATCAAAACTTTCTAATGCCTGGCAAAGTCTAATTAAGACATTGTCTGAAGACATGAAAAAATCACCAGACCTAATTAACAAAGAAAGAAAAGAAACGGAAAAATACCTAAGCATACGCTTTCAACAAGTAACTGAGGCCTTAAAACTTAGCGATGATCTAAAAGCTGATTTACTTTTAATATTAGGTACGGACACAAGCATTCCAAGAACTAAAAAACCTGGCCCTGTAGCAAAAATGTTTTTGCCTTCCCTAGGAATCTATAATTTTGTAGACAACAGAGAGTTTAGGATGGAAATAGACCCAGCCCATTCCTTACTAAATTTAATAAAAGTGAGTGACTTAAAAACAGAGACTAATTTTGTTGAAGCTATGAAAAGCCGAGCCATTTCACTTTCGGCCGCAAAACTACTGGCTAATTTAAATACAAGCCGAGCCTGGAAAAACTTTGGCTTACTCTATATTACAAGCAAGGAAGATTTACGTAACTCCCCTAGTCCCAGACAAAATGGTTACAACTCCTTTGACTATGAATTAACGAAAATCGCATCGACTAACAATCGCCTAGATCCTAATGGTCAAAAAGAACTCGGCCTATACCAAGCCCGAGAGATTCTAGAAAAAATAATGGATACTCATGGCATTCCTTTAGAAAACTCCATAGAGTCTATTGATAATATTATACTAGACATTCGCGCCGCGAATATAGGCGCCTAAGCCCTAAGAGGCGCTATCGTCTTCCATATCTTGGCGAAGAATCTGATCCAGCTCATCCATAAAAGAGCTAGTGATAGAGATCATTTGTTTTTCATCATCAATAATGTCTAACTGCTTGCGCAGAATCTTTTCATCGTGGGAGCGAAACAATGCCAATTTTCGATTGATTTGCTCTCTAATTCCACCTCGGCTCAGCAAAACTTCCTTTGCCACTTCGAGACTTGTTAGATAGGTTTCACGGTGAACATTTTCAATGCCTAACTTTAGTAAGTCGATGGCGTGTTTTCGGTTCCTAACTCGTGCAATGATTTCTAGATTTGGAAAGTACTCTTTTACCATCTTGGCTGTAGCCACACTTGTTACTGGATCATCGATGGCTAGGACGAAAATTTTTGCTTTCTCTCCACCAGCGGACTCAACAATATCGTGACGAGAAGCATCTCCATAAAATATTTTTGTCCCATACTTTCGAGCAATATCTACTTGCGCGGCACTATGCTCTAAAACTGTAAAGGCGACTTTTTGGGAACGCAAAAATCGAGAAACAATTTGTCCAAAACGCCCGTAACCGGCGATGATCACCTCTACCTCTTCATCTGATTTAGAATCGTAAGGCCGCTCTGTGATGTCTGAGTAACTTCGTATGTACTTTTGGTTTAAAGCAAACAAGGCAGGAGTAACAGCCATACTAATCGTTACCACCGCATTTAAAATCGCAGCCGTCTCATCATCAAATAAAGAAAAACTCGCCGCCGACGCAAATAACACAAAGGCAAACTCACCGCCTTGAGGCAAAGTAAAAGCTATGTTTCTGGCTGATTCCTTTGGAAATTTAAAGGCCATGGCCAAGCCAAAAACGATTAAGTTTTTAATCAGCATAAAGGCGATCAATAAGCCTGCAACTTCCAATGGTTTTGCCAATAATATATTAAAGTCCAAACTCATTCCTACTGCCATAAAGAACAGTCCTAACAGTAGGCCTTTAAAAGCACTCAGATTACTCTCTAGTTCATGACGATACTCAGAGTTTGCAAGCAACACGCCTGCTAAAAAGGCCCCTGTACCCATAGATAAACCGGCCTCTTCCATGATCACCGCTGATCCGAGAACAACCAACAAACTGACTGCGGTAAACACCTCCTGCACACGCGCTCTAGCAATGAAATGAAAGATATGTCTAATGGCAAAAATCCCCACAGCAATGAAAGCAATGATGATCGCAAAAGTCTTTCCCACCCCCAACCAACTAGCACCCGCACTCGCCCCTGCAAGCACTGGCACCAAAGTAATTAAAGGCACCACAGCGATGTCTTGAAAAAGCAAAATAGAAAAAGTCCCTTGGCCATGAAGGGTTTTTAATTGATGCTTCTCTTCTAAAATTTGCAAACAAAAAGCCGTTGAACTTAAAGCTAGCCCGAAGCCCGCGACAAAGGAAACTGCTAGAGAAAAACCCAATAAATGACCGATCCCAGTAAACACTCCACCAGTTAAAAACATCTGGCTCAAGCCTAAACCAAAGACCTCTTTGCGCATTGCCCATAGTCTTGATGGCTCTAATTCTAGTCCGATCAAAAACAAAAGAAAAACCACTCCTAATTCGGAAAAATGTAAAATGGACTTAGGCTCGGTAATAAGACTAAGAAACTCAGGACCAATGACTGCGCCTGCGAAAAGATAAGCTAAAATTGCACCCACACCAAAATATCGAAAGATAGGTACAAACAAAACAGCTGCAAACAAAAGTGTGATTAATTCTTGAAGGAGGCTATGCATAGATAAAACTTTACCAGCAAAATAAAACTCTAAGTAGTGAATAGAAATTTTAAGTGAAAAAACCAGAGAAAGATCGAAGTCTGATCTTTCCACAAGCAATTCCCAGAACAAGATTCATTTTTTGAACAGTCCCACCAGAAAAAACGAAGCCTTTGCCTCCTACACACTCAAAAACCCGAGGCCTAAAAAAGAGACTTACAAAACAAAATACTTTTAAAAGAAGCTCTTTTTAGTGACCAAAAAAACATAGCTGTGTGCCGAAAAAATCACAGCCAATCACTGATTTTACAAAATTAAGAATTCTTCACACAGGCTGCCAGCAAGCTAGGCAAATGCCCTTGACGAAGACACATATTGCAGTGCATAGAGATTCACCGCCAAAGCCCATTATGTTAGGTTTAGGTGTTAAATTTTTTTAGAAATCTTGGATATTTACAGTTTTGTGCACAGAAGATTTTTGTTCTCACAAAACCAGATTGGAAATGTTATGGAAATTAATAAAGAAGCCCTTGAATATCACCAAAACGGACGCCCTGGTAAAATTGAAGTAGTCGCCACAAAAGCCTGTGACACCGCTAAAGCCCTAAGCTTGGCTTATAGCCCCGGCGTTGCTTCTCCTTGTATGGAAATCGCTAGAAACCCAGAAGAGGCTTACAAATACACGAGTCGTGGAAACCTAGTGGCTGTTATCAGTAATGGAACAGCAGTATTGGGCTTAGGAGATATTGGTCCTCTTGCTTCCAAACCAGTGATGGAAGGAAAGGGAATCCTTTTTAAAAAGTTTGCAGACATTGATGTATTCGATATCGAAGTAGATACCACTGACGTGGATGAGTTTGTAAATACAGTTTCTAAATTAGGTCCAACCTTTGGGGGGATTAACCTAGAAGACATCAAAGCTCCAGAATGCTTTGAAATCGAAAAAGCTCTACAAGAAAAAATGGACATTCCTGTTTTTCACGACGACCAACATGGTACGGCCATTGTAAGTGCGGCCGCCTTGTTAAACGCTGTTGAGTTGCAAGGAAAAAAACTAGATCAAATCAAACTAGTGGTAAATGGTGCGGGAGCCAGCGCACAGGCTTGTGCAAAGCTTTTCATTAGCCTTGGAGTTAAAAAAGAAAACCTTTGTATGTGTGACTCCAGAGGAACCATTTACCTTGGTAGAAAAGAAGGCATGAATAAATACAAAGAGCAGTTTGCAGTAGAAACAAAAGCCAGAAACCTAACGGAGGCTTTGGTTGGTGCAGACGTTTTTGTAGGCTTAAGCGTGGCTGGGGCAGTAACTCCAGAAATGTTAAAAGCAATGGCCGAAAAACCAATTGTTTTCGCTATGGCAAACCCAGAGCCTGAAATCTTACCTTCCGAGGCGAGAAAGGTTCGTGATGATATTATCATGGCCACAGGTCGCTCTGATTTCCCTAACCAAGTAAACAACGTTCTTGGCTTTCCGTTTATCTTCCGTGGCGCTTTGGATGTTCGAGCTAAAAAAATTAACGAAGAAATGAAACTAGCAGCCGTTCACGCGATCGCTAAACTTGCTCGTGAGGATGTTCCTGAGTCCGTTTCCGCTTCTTATAGTGATGAACAATTTAGTTTTGGTCCTGAATACATCATTCCAAAGCCTTTTGATCCACGAGTCCTTCTATGGGTCGCACCAGCAGTTGCTAAGGCAGCCATTGAATCAGGAGTCGCACAAAAAGAATTAAAAGACTTTGACCTTTACCGTGACCAACTAGAGGCACAGTTTGGTCCTGCTAAGGCTTTTGTACGAAATGCTATTAACAAAGTTCAGGCACGACGCAATGGCGATGAAAAAACCAAAATTGTATTTCCTGATGCCACTAGCGTTCGAGTTTTAAAAGCAGCACAGGAAATCATCGATGAAAACATCGCCACCCCAATATTGATTGGTTACCCAGACCAAGTTAGAGAAAAAATTAAAGAGTGTGAGCTAGATCGCCTAGATCAAGTACAAATTGTTCACCCTTCACAGAGCCCTCACTTTGAAAGCTATGTGGATGAATTCTATGGCCGTCGAAAACGCAAAGGGGTTACCTGGAATGAAGCCTCTCGTTTAATGAGTGATCCAAATTATTTTGCTGCCATGATGGTAAATATGGGTGATGCGGATGCCGTTATCGCTGGAGCAACTCAAAACTATAAAGACGCGGTAAAACCAATTTTGAAAACCATTGGCGCGGCAAAGCCTGGTGTAATTGCTGGTATGACTATATTACTCGTGGATGATCGAGTTTTATTTTTCACTGACACCACTGTTAACATTGATCCCAATGCAGAACAGCTTGCAGAAATTTCTGCACTCGCAGCGGAAGTTTGTCAGTATTTTGAAATGAAACCTAGAATTGCAATGTTGAGCTACTCCAGCTTCACTGCCTTTGGAGAGTCTCCAAAGAAAATGCAAGAAGCGGCAAGACTTGTTAAAGAGCGATACCCAGAACTAGAGGTTGATGGAGAAATGCAGGCTGACATCGCAGTTAATGCTGATCTAATGAAATCTATTTTTCCTTTTAGTGGTTTAAGCAATGACGCAAACATTTTAGTATTCCCTAACCTAGATTCTGGAAACATTAGCTACAAACTGATTCAACATTTAGGAAACGCAAAAGTAATTGGACCATTTTTAATGGGTTTACGACGACCAGCTCACGTTCTACAAAGAACTTGTAAAGTGGAAGAAATCGTTCACACCGCTGCGCTCACTGCCCTACAGGTACAGGCAAATAAAACCCGTAAAGAAAGTCTTAAAAGCATTTAGATGTCTAGAAAAAAGGATACAGACCACAACATTTTAGACCGCGCAAAGATTGAACGAAGCAAACTCGATACCCAGAAGGCCATTCTTGTTGGAGTTGGCCTAAACTCTGAGGGACGCGCTGAAATCAAAGACTCCCTTGCTGAATTAATGGAACTAGCGGATACCGCTGGCGCCGAAGTTGTTGGTAGCACGCAACAGGTTTTAGATCGATTTGTGCCGGCCACATTGATTGGATCGGGAAAACTCCAAGAAATCAAAGAAATGGTCGCCGAAAGCGGCGCCAATCTTGTGATTGTTGATCATCAATTAAGCGGCCAACAATCTGTTAATATGGAAAGCGTTTTAAAAGTTGCTGTCTTAGATCGAACGCAACTAATCCTAGATATATTCGCACAACGAGCACAAAGCCACGAAGGAAAAATTCAAGTGGAGCTAGCTCAAATGCTAGACCAACTCCCTCGCATGGTTGGTGCCTGGATGGGATCACTTTCAAGACAAGGTGGAGGAATAGGCACAAGAGGTCCTGGGGAAACGGCCCTAGAGATGGACCGCCGAAGAATTCGCAATCGCGTAGACTTTATAAAAAAACAATTGAAAGAAGTGGAAAAACGCCGAGCCCACATTCGATATTCAAGAAAACGAAATCAAGTGCCAAGTTTTGCTTTAATCGGCTACACCAATGCCGGTAAGTCCACTTTACTAAACGCCTTAAGCAAGTCAGATATATACGCCAAAGACCAACTCTTTGCCACTTTGGACCCAACCACTCGAAAAATATTTTTGCCAGAAGGAAAAACCGCCGTCTTGACAGATACAGTTGGGTTTATTCGACGACTTCCGACCAAACTAATTGAGGCATTTAAAGCAACCTTAGAAGAAAGTGGCGACTCAGATATTTTACTTCATGTGGTTGATCGAAACTCCCCTTCCCTTACTAGACATGTTGAGGTTGTGGAAGAACTGATCAAGGAGCTTGGTTGGAGTGAAAAACCAATCTTGCATGTGTTTAACAAATCAGACATAGAAAATAAAAACATTCAAATTCCGAATCATTTATTTCCTAGAGTAAACATTAGCGCTAAAAGCGGTTTAGGATTAGACCGCCTTAAAGAAAAAATGACAGAAATGATTAGTAGCCTTCAAGAAGAAAAAGATTTATTCTTTAGTAACTCTGACAGGCACCATCTCTATGAATTGGCTCGCGATTGTAGCATTATAAAACAAGAAGAGTCTCAACATGGAGTCGTTTGTAAAGTAAAAATCAGTCCAAACCTAATTCATAAATGGAGTGATTATCTAATTAAAAAAGAAGTGATTGATTAATTTTTAGGGGAAGATATGTCGAATACACAAGCGATGGAACAACTAGAGGCAAAAATAAATCAAATTCTTGATACCGACATTGGCGACTACAAAAGAAAGTGCCAGCTATACATTAATAATTTCAAAGGCCAAATTAACACAAACTCAACAAAACTTAAGGCTTTAGTGGCTAAGCTAGATCAGTTCGCTAGCTTTGACTACGAACAAGACATTGATATGGTTCAGATCAAAATCAAGGAATCTCTAGAGGAAATTCGTAGCCAACTGGCCGAATAATCAGTAGGCTAGATGCATGTCTAAATTAAATGGAATCAAAATTTTAGTGGTAGATGATGAGGATGCTTTACGAGACATCCTTGTAGATGAATTTGAGTGCGAAGGGGCTGAAGCAGAGTCCGCTGAACACGGAAAAGATGCCATAGAAAAGTTGCAAGAAGCCAAGTTTGATTTTGTTATTACAGACGTCAGAATGCCGGTAATGGACGGCGTTGAGCTTCTTAAACTTATTGTGCAAAAATTTGGTGAACAACGCCCGAAGGTAATTCTTTTAAGTGGCTATACCGACGTAAGCCAATTAGAGGCCATTGAGTTTGGAGCCATTGATCTACTAGAAAAACCATGGGATATGGATCACCTGATCGAAAGAATCAAAGAAAACATCTAATCCCTATTAATACCCCAATAAATTCAAACACTTACATAAGACATTTCCTTGATTTTTTTCTCAAGTTTTTCGCTTTTGTATCCGATTGATACATAGAGGGGGATCTCTTGGGACAAAGCTCTAGAATAGTATTAATTGGAATCGGTTTTTTCGTATTAGTTTTTTCATTTCAAAACTGTAGTGTCTACACTTCTAGTGGACGTGACTACATTGATGAGAATGGATTAGCAATCAGTAGTCAATCTTGCGTAGACAATATGGCCTCTGAAGATTGCCAAGTTAGTATAAACACAGAAAAAGCTTCTGGCGTGGCCCCTGTTGAAAACACATCTTGTAATCAGTACTTATCTCGTGAACAGGTTGATTATCACGCCGAAGGCAGTACGCAGCTAAGAGCCTTTGCCGACTTAGGCTTAGAAGAAATTAGATGCATGTACTCTATTGATGAGTCCAAAAAATCTTTAGAACACCTAATCTGTAAGATCTCAGATCGTTATATTGACGAGATAAACTTCCCTCAAAAAGATTTAGAGCCCATTTTAGACTCAGACCTTGGTAGAGCTTATTTAGTGGATTCTGGAGAAAATGAAGAATCTTGCACACTTATCGCACCAAAAGTTGGATTATTAGGTGCGCAATGTTGCATAAGCGGTCATAATGAAAACAATAGAATCAGTTTTTTACAAAAAATTTCTTCGGAGATCGTTAAGAATTTAAGGTAGAGACAACAAAAGGAACAACAACATGAAATGCCTCAACTTTGTAACACTTTTTTTATTCAGCTTAGTCTTATTACCACTAGCCTCACCCACCGCCAATGCGGCAACTGTGATGCTTGTTAAAGGCAAGAAGGTCCTACTAAAAGTTAGTCGTGACGAATCAAGATCACTAAAACGTGGCGCCAAATTAAAAGTCGTAGACGAAAACAAAAAAACGAGAGCCATTATCATGATCACAAAAGTGAAAGGCTCCAAAGCTTTCGCTGTCCTAAAAAAAGGACGTGTTAAGAAAAACTATATTGCCATGAGCCCAAAAGGCGGCAAAGGAAAATCAGCTCCTAAGAATCAAAACCTTGCCAATAAAAGAGAGAATAATAAAAAAGACAATGCCGATGCCATTTTCAAAAAGTGGGAGTACGGAGTTTCTGCCGGTTTTAATTTATTAACAATGAACATTGACCTTGGAACTGAAGTTGTCTCTGCAACAGGTACGAACTTCTCTGTTAAAGGTCACCTTCAATACAATATGTCTCCGAGGATTTCATTGGCAGCCTCTATGGGCTATGAAGGCTTCTCTAGCTCTGGAACAGCCTCCACAAACCTTTGTGATGACAATAGTTCTACTGCTTGTGACACATCCATTGCTTACTTAGCCACGGAACTTTGGGGTAAGTTTTATCTTTCTCGAGGAAGACTTCCATTTTGGATTGGTGGAGCAGGTGCATTTAATTTCCCACTCACAAAGAGCTCCACTGCCCTTCAAGAAGAAGACATCGGTTTAACCAATTTATACATCGTGGGTTCCGGTGTTGAATTAAAAATGGGTAATTCCACTATACCTGTATGGTTTGAATATGCGATTCTACCGGCCACAGAAACGGTTGAAGCAAATTACCTTAGCATCAAAGCTGGTTATAATTTCTAAACCAGCTCTACTTCTTAATACGAAAAACTCATCACAATTGGAAAATGATCCGAAAAGCCTGCGTCCTCTAAGCCGCGGGCATTGTGATTGTACTTCTTAGGAATGCCAAAAACATGATTGCCATAAGAATAGTTAGCGGCAAACAAACTATCGAAAAAACATTGGCCCATATTTTTAGTAGCAATGATTCTAAAGTTTCCTAAATTAGCGAACAATCCCCCACTACTAAAGAAGTTTTGGCTCAACAAAAAGCGATCAAAACGATTCCAAGAATTGGTTTTCTTATAAAAATAAGAACCCGGCGGTAATAAGACTCGTAGCTTTACAAAGTTCTTATTGATCACCCTTTGTAAATCAACAAGATGCTCAGGCCATGCAGGTGTCTCGATAACATGAGAAATTGGATTCGGGAAATCTTCATCTACAGTATTAAAGTCTCCGGTAGCAATCACATGATAACTACTTCCAAAACGTCTTCGATTTGTTTCAATAAACTTTCTTAACTGGTAAGCAACTGAAACCCGTGTTTCTGGAGGGGCTGCCTGAGAAGGCCAATGATTTACATAAATCCCAAAGTGATTGGAAGAACCCATGGGCTGAAAATTTACTCCAAGAATGTTTCTCGTCGGTTTATTCGCAAAAACTCCACCCGTCATCACCACTTGATGATGGTCTACATACTTAAAATGATCTTCATTAAAAAGCAATGCTACATCAATACCTCTTTGGTCAGGAGAGTTCGTGACAACAAACTTTCTAAAACCCAAAAGCTTTGCCAAATCACCAACAACCTTTTCGTTTTCAATTTCTTGCAAGGCTAAGATATCTGGTAATGGTCCCGCCATTTCAATGGCTTCACGAATTTTTAGTAGCTTCAATTTATACTTTTCTAAAGTCCAATTAGACTCTAGACATTTTTGTCGGTAATGCTTCTTCACTCTTGCACATGCCTGAGCTTTACCGGGGTAGTTTCTTGGTAAAAACTCCCAATCCATTTTTCCCTTGTCTTGATTGGTATCAAACAAGTTCTGGACATTATAACTCATTAATTTAATTTCACGATTTGATGTATAGATTCGGTAGTCAATTTCTTGTTGGTTTTTTCGAAACTGAAAATTTTCATTCAGACATTCTAGGGCCATTGTGGAATTACAGGTAAATAGGACGAGCACACTAGTAAACAAAAACCGAAACATATTCCCCCCGAAATAAATTGGTTCTAGCGAATTGCTGAGTTGGGTTTAAAAGTATTTCTATTGGCTTGCAAGCTTCAAATAAAAATCTACTAATTATGCCTAAGGCTTGAACGCCTTTTCCCTGAATAATGCTCTGTCCTACTCTTTTCTATTGAAATCTATGATCACATTGTTGCATGCTGGTTTTTCAATTTTTCAGGGGGACGCTTGAAAACAACCTTGTTAATTTTTTTATTTTTACTTTTGAAAAACACAGCTAGTTTTGCCTCTACAGACATTAAAAGCAATGCGCCCACTCCTGATTTAAACAAATTTAATTCTTCTGATAAGCTCTACGCAATCGGAATTGGAAGTGCTTTTAGCCTTCAAAAAACCTTTAAAGAAGGTGACAACAACTTCGAAAGCAGCACCACTGGTATTAGTTTACAAATCAGTCAAATACGCCCTCTTAGCCCCTTAATAAGCACACAGATTGGCCTATCCTACTCTAGGTCCGCTGGCGACTTAAAGGCTAAGAATACTGATTTTGACCAAGAGCTTTACCTAATCAGCTTGGGCATGCAATTTCGTTTTTTTCAATTGCAACACTCCCCTTATGTACGTCCTAAAATTGGCTATGGATATTCTAAGCTAAATAATTCCGAACAAAACTTCAGTGAAGCCAGTGGCTTCTATGGTGTGGCCATCGGTTATGAACTACCTCAAATTTGGGGGCTAAAAATCCGATTGGAAAAATCATATCAATTTGGACTTTACCAACAATTAAATGGCAGTCGCTTTGAACAAACTGGTATTTCTCTGGTTTTTTAATTTTTTGAAATTTCAAAAGAACTTTCCAAAATGACATCTTGGCCAATTTGAATCGCTACCCTTCCGATAGAATAATCCTGGGGAAAATCCTCTGGTAAGCTACAAACAGAGAGTAAGGAACTGTATCTCGGGTCCACATCGCTCAGGTGAATTTCCTCAGCACCTTCATAACATTGGTAAACCCAAGAGACCTTAGCATTTACTTCTGAATAAAAATCAGCCTGTGCTTCAATATACTCTCCCGAAACAATACTTGTTTTTGGAAGTTCAATTGCAACTAGCTCATTGATTTCAACATTAGAAGATCCCACCATAGAATAAGATTCAATGACTTGATGGATTTCACCATTAGCAAACTCCACTTCCGCCCTAAGTTTTATACTGCCAGGATTTTTACAATGAAAGTAAAAATCATTTCGACTGGAGACACTTGCAAATCCGATACTACAATCGATGTTCCAATTTACATTGACTATCTCTTCTTCAGAACTAATTTTTGCAGTGATAATAGAGGAAGTATCTAGACGCCCCTGTAAGATAACCGTAGCGTATATCGAAGAAGTTTCGGAAGACTGAATTAACAAATTACTTTCCGCTACATTCAAAGAATTTCCACAGTTTTGAAAAGACAAAACCATAAAAACACCTAGCACCAATATCATTGTTTTTTGCACAATACTTTTCATATTCCCTCAAAAAACTTATCGGAAATATACGCCTCAAACTAAAACATTTGCCTTAAAAAACCTCAAATTCCCAGCGAATAGAACACCGCTATACTAAGTTAAAAATATTGAAAAAATATTTTACAGTTTAATGATGGAGTTTACGTAAAAAAAAAGGCCTCTCACAAAGAGAGGCCTATGTTTAGACTCTTAATTTTTTATGCGCCACTCACTACTTCGATCCAGCGCCCTAGTAAGGACTTCACTCGATCAGCTGTAGAGGCAAAGCGGATACCATGAGACTGCTCTCCGTCACTCCATACAATATGCCCGTCTACTTCAATCTCTCCACTTCCGTCAGGGGATTGAATCTTCAGCGTTACAACACTTCCCATATCAAGTAGCTGTTCGACATTAACACCGGCACCACCCATGGAGATCGAAGCCATACTACCTTCAACTTCACGACCATTGATGTTCAGTTTTACTTTTGAATCCACTTTATAACGTTCGTGTTCACGACGGAATCCTGGTTCTTCTTTCTTTCTTCTCATGGCAAGCCATAAACCAGCTGGAATCATAATCGCAAACAACATAAAAAAGCGAGACAGGCCACCGCCGCCTCCGGCACCAGGCCCACCACCATTGCCACGATACAATTGTTTCACCAAACCACAACCAGCGCCACTGCTTGCTAATGCCGACGCAACTTCACGATCGTATAGACTTAAGCTAATGTCGTAAGAAGGTTGCTCTGACCAAACACTCGCCGCTTTTGCAGAAACCATGGCGTCGTTAAAATTTAAGCGTTTTCCCGTTACGGTGTAGTTGCTTAAATTGGAAATACTATCACTTTCTGAATTTATAATGTCTTTGATTTGATAACCATACATAGAAGGCTGCTCACGAGATATCATTGCGGCTAAGCCAGCAACAAAAGGAGCTGCCATACTTGTTCCTGACATTGTTCCGTAATAGGAGCCAGGAATGGTTGAATAAATAGCGACACCAGGCGATCCTAAGTGAACGCTAAAGGCTCCGTAATTTGAAAAGGAGGCTTTGTAGTCACTAGAGCTTGTAGCAGCCACACTAATTACATTGGGAACATCATAGCTAGAAGGAAACATTGGTGTTGAATCATTATCCGAGCCCGCGTTTCCAGCGGCAGCTACAAACAATGCCTTTCGAGAGTAGGAATAGGCAACTGCCTCGTGAAGCGCCCTTGAGTAAGAACCTCCCCCCCAAGAGTTATTCAAAATTCTAGCACCATTATTAACGGCATAATAAATCGCTTGAATGGCGTTTGATGTAGCTCCACTTCCATTTCCATCAAGAAATTTTAAAGGCATAATTTTAATCTTAGCTTGGTAATCCCCAACACACTCTTTGGATGAATCCTTTGGAAGATTCAAAATATCAATGCTAGAGCCCAGAACGATACCAGACACATGAGTACCATGACCATCATCATCCTCAGGACTATTGGTATTGGCTACAAAGTTCCAGCCATGAAAATCATCGACATAACCATTACGATCATCATCGATTCCTGGCGTACCATTGATCTCCGCTTCATTATTCCAAATGGCACACAACTTTGTAAAACTTGGATGATCCATGTCTAATCCAGTATCAATCACCGCAACCACAGTGTCTATTCCAGAGCTAGACATTTCTGACCAAGCATCTTCTGCATCCACGTGGGCTGAAGTTTGTGTAAATCGACTACCACTACTAGCGAAAGCCTCCTGCATTTCAGAAAGACTGGCTTCGTTGGAAAAACTGGTAAGACTGGCTTTATTAAATTTGTAATTAGGCTCGGCAAATTCTACTGCCGGATCGCTTTCTATCTCTTTTACTAGGGCTTCCACATCCGAACCACTTGTGGCCTTATAATGATGTAGATTCATCGACTTCCAAGAACCCTTTAAAGAAAGCCCAAGTTTATTGGCCATTCCACTGAAGGCTTTGGTTGAGCCTTTGATCACTTGGTCAGATTTTAGTTTTACAATGATTTCGCCATCAACGTACTCGCCACCGGCAAAAACTGAAAAACTTGTTAAGAACAAGCTCAGCCCGATGAAACTTCGGAATTTAGGATAAAACTTAAACAATCGCGCCCCCAAAAGATAGTTATAAGTTTATCGGAGCGGGCTTTAGTCCAGTTGAGAACTTTTTAAATATGGCTTTATTTTTTTTGAAAGTAACAATTCGTCTAAAACTTCTACGAAAAATAAAGCCTTAAGTGAAATAGCTTTGATCTGAACTTTGCTTCAAAACGAGAATTTCATTCTGAAACGAATCTTGAATATTTCTCTACTAGACCTAAAGCGTATTTATTTTGATGTTTTAGAGCTCCCTTGCGGAGAATTATTAACTTCTTCTGAAGCTGATCTAGTAAGTTTTTCTTCTCCTGAGCCGTGATATTTTCTGAACTACTAAGTTCCACTAAAGATTGGATTCGGTAAATGTCCATGGAGTGATATTTGGTCGACAGCTGATCCTCATGCCCCCCGTATTTCTTAATATATGCTTCTGTTAAAAAGCACACCTCTTCGCTGGAGCAAAACTTCAGCCACAAATCATAATCTTCACAAACGGGAAAATCCTCGCGAAAGAAGCCATGTTGCTCAAGAAGACTTTTGTGAAAAACAATACTACTTGGGCTCATTTTACACATCGCTAGACAATCGGTAAAAATCCTACCTCCTGATTTTTGATGTTTTTTATGTGGATTCACTCGGACCGAATTTCTTATCCAAATCTCTTCTGTGTGACAAATTTTTAACTGACTTGCTGCCAAAGCCTTTCTTTGCATTTCCAACTTTTTAGGTAGCCATTCATCATCACTATCTAAAAGTGCATACCACTCATGAGCGAGCTCTTTTAAAACCAAATTTCGAGAATAGCTAACCCCTTGGTTTACATCATTCTTTAAAAGCTTGATTCGATCAGGGAAATTCTCAACATACTCTTTGGCAATACTATAGGACTCATCCGTAGATGCATCGTCCACCAAATACAACTTAAAATTATTATCGGTCTGATTTAAGACACTATCTATCGCCCTTGGCAAACAATGTGCTCGATTAAAAAAAGGAATGATCACTGCCACGCAAGATTCAGTGTTCATCAAAAACTTCTCCAAAAACATTTTCAAAGATCTTTTTCATCAAATCTTTTGGAAAGTTTTTTTGAAAGGAATCATACACTCCAGCTAACTGCTCAGAGTTTCTAAAGCCAAAAATAGCTAAGCTCCGCGGTCCTTGTATTTTTTGAAAAGCCACTGAAAAATCCAATAGATCAAAATCCGTCTCTTGCAGCTGCTGATCAATGCGGGAAACAATTTGGTATTTTGACTCTTTATCCATAGCCTTCCACCATGGGGCCCAAGATCTACAATCCGCTTTGTCAGTAATCTTTCGATCTTTATTCACTCGTTTGGTCAAAATTCCTTTATCAAAAGGCCCCCAACTCATCCATGCCATGGCTTCCTTTTTTGCAAGCTCACGAATCTCCTTATTTTGCCTCTGCAAAGCACTCCACTCCCCTTGCAAAACACTAATTTCACCAAGTTCACTAGCCTTTTGATAGTCATCAAGAGTGGTATTACAAAGTCCTATCTCTACAATTTTACCCTGATCTTTTGCTTTAAACAAAACTTCCAAACTATGTCGTACATCCACTTTGGAATCCGGCCAATGGAGCATATATAAATCAATATAATCCGACTGAAAGCGGCGGAGACTTTGCTCTAACATTTTTTGACAGATCTTCGGGTCATTAGACATATTTACACGACGATTTTCATGCCAATCCACCCCACATTTTGAAACCAAATAAACTTTTTCACGTTTTTTCCGAAAAGCCTTACCCATTCGCACTTCCGAGTCGCCAAAGCCATAAATGGGCGCACTATCAAAAACTCGAATTCCTCGCTCGAAGGCCTCATCGAGCAAACGAATGGAATCTTCTTCCGAAATGCTTCCAAAACCATATCCACCGGCTTCTCCGGATATAGCGGCACCGCCAAAGGCAAACTGCAATTGATCTTTCGATTGATTAAATATCTGTGATTTTATCTGTTCCATAGCATTGTAAATATCATCAAAGACAAACAAGAGCAAAGCGCAAAACTCCGAACGGCGCCAAAACCATATTGCCTACGGCCTTTAACAGCAGTTTGAGCCACTCAGAAATAAATACATTCTTTACGACAAATCCCTTTTAAGCTAATCTGCTGCAATGATAAATCTGCTAGTATTTGCCCATAAGGCTGAAGCCTCTGTTTTCATACGAGAGCTCCATTTCAAGAGAGACAATTCTTTTTCTGGAGACCTGTATCAAACACAAGAGCTTTGCCTTTTAATTTGCGGTGAAGGGCCAATGCGAGCAAGTTCAAAACTAAGCAAAGCAATTCATCATTTAGGCCCCGATAAAATACAACAAGTCATAAACTTAGGGGTCGCAGGAAGTCTAAGTGATAAACTCAATCTAGAGCAGATTTATGACTTTTCTGTGGTTCTTGGTGAAGCTTCCTATGGAAAACCTGAATTTAAAAGTTTTGAAACAAAAAACATGCACAGCAAAAACTATTTAATTACAGCCTTGGATCGGGTGAAAACCACAGATTATAGTGAGCAACTTTCTAATTTTGCCGAAGCCGTGGATCGAGAAGCGTGGGGCTTAGCCTACGTTTGTGATGAGTATAAGCTTTCCTTTTTATGCTATAAATTAATCAGTGACAAAGCGGGGCCTGAAACCCAGTGTTTTGACGTAAGAGAAAAAGCAAAGTTTTATTCTGAGAAAATTTTCGAGTTCTATTTACAGAATTTTTCGAAGGTCAATCTAGAGAACAAAAGCAAAAACCAAAAACTAGTGGTAGATAACGAATTACTCGACAAGCACTTTTTCTTTTCCGCTACCCAGAAGAAAAACTTTGAAAAGCTTTGTCTTAGTTTGAAAAAGATGGACAGCAAACTTTTTCTAGAAATCCTAGAAAAAGAAAATTTAGAACAAATTTGTGCCGAGTTTAATAGGCCCAAAGATCGAACAAAAGCTTTGCTGGAAGAAATGCAGAACAACTTAAATCCCTTTCAAAAAGGCTTCTCAGCAAAGTTAAAAGAATGGTTTAGCGCAAGACCAAAAGCGGTTAAGCAAGTGCAAACGGACCCTTTCTATGAAAAGGAAGACTTAAAAATTCTTCTTGAAATCAAAAACCAAAAAGACCTGATCGACGCACAGAACTACCTGGCCCAATTGCCACTCAAAAAATACCATGAGCTTTTTGATGGGCTTTCGAAGGATCAAGATGTTTGAGACCATCTATATCGAAAAAGAGCTTCTTGGCCATAAAACGGCACAAAACTTACATCAAGTCTTTCCAAAGGCTGAGCTAAAAAGCATTGACTCTTATACAGATATTTTTGGAGCCTATCGTAAGCCTTATTTGCAAAAACGAAATCGTCTGAATCTTTTTTTGGCCACAAAAAAGGGAAAACTGATCAAAGAAGCCCCTGATGCTTATGGCCTAAAAGGCGAAGCACACTACTATTTTATCCATGCCTTTAATTGTATCTACGAGTGTGAGTATTGTTATTTGCAGGGCTATTTTGACTCCCCTGACATCGTTCTTTTTGTAAACCATGAGGACATATTAAAAGAAATGGAAAAGACCCTAGACTCCTGTGCAAATAAAAATGTCTGGTTTCACGCAGGAGAATTTAGCGACTCCCTAGCCATGTCTCATATCTCAGGTGAAATCGAGGCCTATCATGATTTTTTTAAATCGCATCCAAAGGCTAAACTGGAGCTTAGGACCAAAAGCGCTAACACTCGAAGTCTTTTGAAACTAGAGCCATTGCATAATAGAATTACCAGCTTTAGCCTAGCCCCTGAATGGCAAACAAAAGACATCGAACACAAGACAGCAAGCCTTAAGCAAAGACTTAGCGCCATGAAAAAACTAATTCAGGCGGGGCATAAAGTGGCGGTACATTTTGACCCTGTAGTTCTACATAAAGACTACCTTAGCCACTACAAGCTTCTCATAGAGCAAATGTCTGAATACTTTCCAATAGACCAAATCGAATACCTTTCTCTAGGAGTGGTCAGATACACAAAAGAAGTCTTTAAAGCCACTCAAGAACACTATCCTGAAAGCCCCATATTCGCGGGAGAATTAATTACCAGTTTCGATGGAAAAGTTAGATATCCTAAACCTTTACGCATGAGCGTTTTACGAAACATTGAAAGTATTCTAATAAAGTCAGGCCTACAAAAAGAGAAGATTTACCTCTGCATGGAATAAAGCCCTTTTAACCAACTGCCTTCATTTTACAAACAAAGTAAAAAAGTAAAAAATACCAAATCTAGCTAGCAGAATGGCTTAAATAGTACTAAAATTTCGCACTTTATGAAGAAGATTCTAAGCCTGATCATTTTGGCCATTCTTATCCCTAGCTTGTCTATGGCTTCGGATTCTTGCGAGCAATCGGCCATAGAAAAACCATATATTTCTCAAGAGCTATTGGCGGCCATTGAAGCCTACTCACCCAAGCTATCGAGAATTTTTAACGAAAAGCTCTTCAAACGTTTTTTAGAACAAAAATCAAAAACATATAAAAACCTACTCGCAGAAGAATTCCAATGCATTGGAAACAGATGCACTCTCAAATATCATGACTCTACAATCGACACCATCATTCACTACGAATTAGTTCCCCTAAAAAAAGGTGGCCAAAGCTTAGTGTTTCAGGTGGAGTCATTTAAATTAAAAGACCCTACAACAGCTTCTCTTCTAAAAATTGGCGAACGCCCAAAAAACTTGAGCTTTCACTTTAGTTACCTCTTAAGTAGCGTTTTTCTCATCACCGATCGTATTCTTAATGAATATCCCGACATTCAACAAATAGAACTCATCGCGATGAACTTAAGAAACAAGGACTTAGAAAGCAGTCTCAAAAAACGAAAATTTAAACTAAAAAAAGACAAACCTTCACGTAAGTTCGTCGCCCAGATGCTTAGCTTTCAAGTTTTCACCACTGCCGTTTTAATTAGTATAGATACCCCACTACCAATCCTTCTTAGTGCAAAAAGCGCACTCACTTACAGCTTTTATCGCGTGCTTAGCTTTTTCTATGGCCCAAAAAACAAAAACTATAATATTAAAATGAAAATTGAACCTACAGTTTCTCTTTCAGAAAAGCAGACAAAAACGGATTCCTTAAAAGAAGAATAACAAAGACAAAAAGCAATCAACTATAATTCTCAAAAAACTAAAAATAAAACCTCTAATAGCGGAAGCTTTTTTAAAGTTTTATTCTTAAACATTGATTTAAGAATGAGCTCTACTTATATAAGAATTCGATCCAAAGACTGATGTTCACTTTTTGTAGTTCCCAAACATTAAAACACCTATTAAAAATCTGATGAGTTTTGTGGATCGAAACCTCCAAGCGCATTTAAAGTGCTAAATTAAAAGACTAAATACAGGACTAAATCTACAGCCGAAAAAATGAAACAAAGCTCTTAGTAAGCTAAAATTGAACAAAAAAAAGAGGCCCCGGGCCTCTTTAGATTTTTAAGCTCTTGCTCGCAAAACTTTTAGTCTTTCTAAGATTGGTGGATGGGTGTAAGCCCAAAATACCTTTAAAGGATGAGGATACAAATTAGACATACTATCCACACTCAGCTTTTTCAGGGCTGAAATTAAATCATCTGGTTTTCCATAAGTTGTAACCGCAAAATCATCGGCTTCAAACTCATATTTGCGACTTAAATACAGATGAAACAAATTTAAAACCTCAGAAAATGGTGAATACAAAAAGCTAAAAAACACCAGTCCAGTATACACTTGAGCCTGTTGAACTCCAAAGGCCTGTGCTAACTGATCATTTTTAATAAAAAAGCTCAAAACAAAAAACATTAAACCGGTTTGCAAAATACTTAAAACAATTTGCTTGTGAATGTGTTTCTTCTTAAAGTGACCAATTTCATGAGCTAAAACACTCACCAATTCAGGTGTGCTTTGCTTCTCTATTAAGGTATCAAATAAAACCACTCTTCGAAATTTACCAAAGCCTGTAAAAAAAGCGTTGGCTTTAGTAGAGCGTTTACTACCATCCATTTTATACAAGCCCTCTAGTTCGAAATTTTGTGATTTAGCATACTTGTCTATCTCTTGCTTTAGATCACCCTCTTCAATGGCTTCGAATTTATTAAATAGAGGCATAATTACGACCGGAGCTAAAAAGGTCATAAAAATCTGAATCGCACTTAAAGACAACCATGCAACCCACCAAGCATCGCTGCCTAGACTTTCAAAAAAATAAAGGATCAAAGCTAGTATTGGTCCACCAATAATGACTCCTAAAACAATACCTAAAATTTGATCTTTAAAGAAGGTAGCCTTTGTACTTTTGTTGAATCCAAATTTCTCTTCAATGACAAAGGTAGAATAATAAGAAAAAGGAAGTGATAAAAGCATACTCGCCAATGCCATTCCTCCAATATAAAATAAACCCGTAGTAATCTCAGAAAAACCTAAATCCTGTACAAAATCATTATAAGCAGCAAAGCCACCAGCAAAATAAAATACGATCAACACCAAAAAACTAATCGTACTAGATACCAGAGAAAATTGCCCTGAAGCTTTTAAATAGGCCTGAGACTTTTTGTATTTTTCTTCTGGATAAACATCGGCGAACTCTTCAGGAATATCCGATCGAATGTTTTTTGCATTTAACCAATCAATGGTCTTATCCCAAACAAAACTCAAGATCAAAAAGGCAGGAACAATATAAACAAATGCATTCATCTTACACCTCCATGCCTATGGCTTTTTTCCAAGCATCCGTTGGTGGAATCATTTTACGTTCTTTTAAATCAAACAAACCAAAAGTAAAAATAGCTTCACAAGCGAGGCTACCATCTGCTTTTAGCATTTTTTGACGAAGTTTACCTACTCGACTAGGATACTCTATCAGCTCCGTTTCAATGCAGATATTTTCTCGGTTTCTTACTTCCGATTTAAAATCCATTTCCACCCTTAAAATGATCGGGCTTTGTTTCAGCTTTTGAACGGTTTCGATGCTATAGTCATTGTCTGTGATTAACTGCCATCGGGCTTCTTCAAATAAGGCCAAATAAGTCGCATTATTCACATGTCCTAATGTGTCTAAATGTTGTTCTAAAATAAGTTTCTTATATTGATGCATATTTCCCCACTTTGTCTGCTCTAAAATTTCGCAAAATCAATACTCACTGCCTAACAAAGCCTATTTAGCATTTAAATATAGCCATAACTTGTTTCCAATGAAATTAGGCCTATAATAAATCATGCCTTTTTAAAAATCCAGAAAGGATTCATCACTAAAAGACCTAAGGGGGAATTATGGCTGTTTTAGTTGGGAGAGAAGCTCCTAATTTTAGTGCAACTGCTGTTTTTGGCGACGATTTTAAAGAAATTCATCTTTCGGACTATCGAGGGAAATACGTTCTTCTATTTTTCTACCCCCTAGACTTTACCTTTGTTTGCCCGACGGAACTACATGCTTTTCAGGCTCGAATGGAAGAGTTTAAACACAGAGATGTAGAAGTTCTGGCCTGTTCTGTGGACTCACAATTTTCCCACCAAGCTTGGCTTAAAACACCTAAATCAGAAGGTGGAATCGAAGGAATTAGCTACGGTATCATATCTGATCTTGGCGGAAATATCGCAAGAGAGTTTGACGTTCTTAACCCAGACAATGTGGCTTACCGTGGATTATTTCTCATTGATCAAGAGGGAATTGTACGTCACCAATTGGTTAACGACACACCTTTAGGAAGAAATGTGGAAGAGGCAGTGCGAATGGTAGATGCTCTTCAACACTATGAAAAGTATGGTGAAAATTGCCCCGCCGATTGGAACTCTGGTCAAAAAGGCCTAAAAGCAAACAAAGAGTCAGTGGCAAAATACCTTAGTGAAAAGCATTAAGCCGCTGAAATTCTACACCTAATGCTATCTTCTTTTTTGCGAAGCTCTCTGGTGCTTCGCTTTAATCTTTTTTCAAAAGTTTTTTCTAACTGCCTAGGTCGGTCTTCGTCCATTACCTTTACACTGGATTGCAGCGCTTTCTTATAAGCTCCACCAAGCTCCTTTAAAATATTGCTATAATGACGGCTTAGCTCATGAGCTTTTTCTGTTGAAGATTGATCCCAGTCATAAAGGTAATGATACTCCAAATCCACAAGTTGCTGTTTAAACCAATTGAAGTGGTCAAAACTTAAAAAATAAAGTTCCTTCTCAAAAATTTTCATTTTAGATTTAAAACGATCCATTGCTTTTGTGTCACGAAGTTCGTTTCTAAACTGTCGCTTTTGCACCCAATGGATCAATGACTGAAAAACGGGAAATTTATTTTGCGGACTGTACTTTATCAAAAGATCTAATTTTTTTTGTGCAGCTTGATCTAAAGACTCTTTGTACTCACTTTTTAGATCATCAAAATCATCACGCGCTAAATCTAAACGCTGTTTTACCTTATTGATTTCATTTTTAATCTCATACAATAAAACTTGCTTTTGCTCCAAGAAGCTTAGGAATTCTTCAGACCTTGCCTCGGGAAACCTAGCAATGAAGAACTCTTTGTTTTCATCCCAAATCCCCTTTTCTTTTAGGTAAGAAACGATCGCTAAAGCATAGACTTGTTTGCTTTCACCAAACTCTTTAATGATATAATTCCTTTGAAATCGAGGAACCAGCTTTTCAAGCTTAATCAAGCTAAGTTCGTGGCCTGAATGGAAACTAAACATTTCACGAAACCAAAGTGGAAAGCTCAAGGAAAAAATATCAGACTGAATAAAATAGGTTTTAGATTCTTCCTGGATTCGCAGGTAACTAGATCTAGATTGATCGCCAAAATTTCTTTTATGGGACTTTTCTAACTGAAAATACAATCTCGGATTTCCAAACACTTTGTTTGGCGCAACCGCTCTCCATCTACGAAACTTTTCTTTCATCTGTAAAAAGAAAATATAAAGCGGCACACTAAAATACTCTTGATGTAAAAATGGAGTTAGAACCGTAGCTCCAACAGCACCACCAAGTTGGTAACCAATGTAAGGAGCCACGTAGCGCTCCATAATCTCAAGAGCTACATACGCAGCTATGGCGGTTTTTCCATACTGCATAAACAAATTATGATAGGTTTCTTTAGCCGACTTAAACATTTCAAAAAAGTTTATGTATTCCAAAACATCTTCACGAACAAAACGAAAAACATAGTAAGCCTTGTTACGATTTGGATACATTTTATGATAACGATCTTCAACAGCATCTATTTGATCTGCTAGTTCGGGAAACTCTGAACGTAAACGAAACTCCGCTCTGTCTAATGGAATTCGAGTTTGATTTTTAATGTAAAACTCTTTTAAAGAATCTCTAATATCTTCTTTTTGATCAAAACCTAAAACTTGTGCTTGTGAAATGATGGATGATAATACTAAAACTGTGACAAACAATATCGATTTCAAAGGGAATCTCCTATTTCTAGAATGACTTTTCTAGAGGAAAATACCCTCTCTAGCTAGGAATTTAGCTCGAATCGGCTTAATGAAAACCAGGCGAAACCACTATAAAATTATTTCAAAACGATCTGCCAATGAATGGGCCGGTTGCTAGCACGATCACTTTTTTCGATATGCATTCTATGGTGCAAGGTTTCTTGGTCGTGAGCTTGTCCTTTCTTATGAACTTGAAGCTTCAGATCGATCACATAGTGGTCCGTATTGCCCACATTGGCCAGTTTTAGCTCCAAATCAGGCTCTGAAACATCCACAACTAAATCTCGAACCAAATACCATGAGCCCGAATGTTTTTCATAAACCAAAAGGCGGCTTTCAGCATCCGAGCTTAATACTAAATGCTGAGCTATACTTAAACTTAGTTTAAAATCTACTAACTTTAAGTTACTGCGCGGCTCTTTTAGTTCTTGGGCAATTTTTCTAGGAACAGGAAGAGCATCTAATTTTTTCTTGAACTCTTGATCACTATTATCAAATTTAAAATGAAACTCTGTTAACAATTCATTACTAGGATTAAAGGAATACATTTTTGACAAGAACCGATCCAATATCAACAAATGATCCTTCTCAATAAAACATACATCCGAGGGAAACAAACTTTGCTGTAACTGATCAGAAACAACAGAAAGTTTTTTCTCGGTAATAGAATATGAAAGAAGTCTTTTGTTCATAGCATCTAAGAAGTACAAAAGACTTCCTGAGTTCCAACACAAACCCGTTGGATAGGCCAGATCGGCGTAATTTTTTGCTAACTCATTTTCCGTTTTTTCAAAAAGATTTTTCATATGAGTATTAGTACAGAGGCACAAGGCATTTCTCATACTATCAGAAACAAAAAGAAAACCTGGAATTTGCGTATTTAGATACTGTGGATTCAAAAAGGATGACATCATCAAAATGTCTTCTCTACCATCTCCCCTTCCATTCCCAGCATAGGACTCTGCTATGTCTTGTTCGAGATCGTATTTTAAAATTTGCTGGGAACCGGTGTTGGAAATTAGCAATTGAGTTTTACCAGATATTTCGAGGAGCTTAACATCACTTGGACAACTTAAACTCAGCCTTTTGCCTTTATGTTTCACGTTGGAGTGAAAATTCATTACACCATTTCCAAGAACATTGGTTACTTGTCTACTTTCCAGATCGGCACATTTAATCCTATGATTCCATGTATCAGCAAAAAAAAGACAACTGCCTTGCAAACACATGCCTTGCGGAAAATTCAACTGGACATTGTCAAAGTCACCTTCGCTGTCCCCTAAGTCACCACTGCCAATTTGATCTAGAACTTTTCCATCTCTATCACAAATTAAGATTCGATGATGCCCACTATCAGCAATAAAAAGGCGTGAGTTGTTTGCGTCATAGCTAATGCGGCTAGGAAAGCGTAGAAACTCATTTTTTTCCTGCGGTTTGGCCAATACAAAGGAATTTAACTTTCTTGTGGTTCCTGATTGAAGAGATTGGTTCATTAGCTGCAAACACAGTTCGTGGGTTTTCTTAAGATCTAACATTCCAGAACCTAAAAATCGTCGTCTCCCTAACTGATCATAGACCAAGACCCCGGCCTTTTCTTTGAAACCATGTATATGATCAAAGTCTTTTTTCTCGTCAAAAAATACAGGTGAATTGATGTCGTAGCGATGAATGCATGCATTTAAAAGCTCTAACTTATTCTCAGCTTCGTAACTGGGGCTGAAGACAAAAACCAAAACCATATGCTCTTTATAATGCTCAGCCCACTCTTTGAACTTTTGAATGTAAATTTCTGAGAGCATTTCCGTAGGTCTAAAACTTAAAACCACCACCAGTTTTCCTAAAAAGTCTCTAGCATCAATCGGCTGACTATTGTTTACGCATCTTAGTGATAGTAATTCTTGATATGAATTGGTGCTCAAAACTCCCCCAGAACTATGTTTTTTGTTTTGAATACTTAGGCTATTTTATATTAAGCTTAGTCGTGGGTAAAAAACTATTTCTAAAGCTTCTCGTAATTTACAGTTTCCTTTCAAGCAGCATGGCTTTAGGCCAGCAAGACTATATAGAAAGTCTTGAGCCAAGTTACAAAACAGAGAGACAAATGCCCAAAAGCCTTAAAAATACTTTGTATTTAGGAGCCTATGTTGGAAGCATTTATCTATTGAGTCGCTTAGACGCAAACTCCACTTGGCTAGGGATGTTTTATATGGTTCCCGCTATTTACCCTTTTTACAAGGAAGAAGACGATCTAAAGGATTGGGAACAATCCATTTTTTCAGAGAGCATTGCTCTTGGCAGTTTGAGTTTATATAACTTTTTTGCCATCAATTCCGATCAAAAAACAGACTTTGAAGTATTCCGCGAAAATATTTATGCCAATTTAGTGGTATGGACGGCACATAGTCTCTTTAAAGACTATTACCAAAAAAACACTAGGCTCTATGTCCTTCCTTATTTAGGAAAAAATACAAGTGGATTGTACCTAGAAGCAAAGTTTTAGTATATACTTCTCTAACAATGAGGTTTTTATGTTGAAGAAAAATGATTCAAACTATTATTCCATGAACGACATCTCCTTAGCGGAGCTTGCAGACAAATACCAAACTCCGCTTTATGTTTATAGTGCTGATCAAATCAGAAAGAACATTCAACATTTACAAAGCGTATTGGCTAAGTATTTTGATTCCTACCGAATTCAGTACGCTGTAAAAGCCAATACCAATCCCCACGTTTTAAAAATCGTAAAAGAGACAGGAATTGGTGCCGACTGCAGTAGCCCTTTAGAACTACGCTTAGCAAAACAAGCTGGTTTTCCTATGGATCGATCTACCTACACAGGTAACTATGAAAGCCCTGAAGACTTTAAACGAGCCGTTGAAAGCGGTGTAAATTTAAATCTTGATGACTATCATCGAATTACAGACTTAAAAGAAATGGGAATTCTACCCGAGTTCGTTAGCTTTCGAATTAATCCCGGAATAGGACGAGGTGGCTTTGAGCAAATCGTTACCGGTGGTGCCGATGCCAAATTTGGTTTTCCCTACGAAGAAACCAGGAAGGCCTACCAAACAGCCATCGAAGCTGGTGTAAAACGCTTTGGAATCCACATGATGACTGGTTCAAATATTTTGGAACCTTTTTATTTTGCAGAAATCACTCAAAAGATTTTTACGATCATTGAGAATTCCATTAATGATCTAGGAATTGAACTGGAGTTTATTAATATTGGTGGTGGACTTGGAGTTCCTTACACCAAAGAGGAAGAGGCTCTGGACTTGGATCAAAGCTTTAAAATGGTTTCCGAAGTTTTTAAAAAGAATCTTCCAAATCTAAACATCGGAAACCCAGAAATTGCCTTAGAACCAGGTCGATATCTGGTTGCTAACTCAGGCGTCCTACTTAGTAAAGTTACACACGTAAAAAGATCTTATCGCAATTATGTAGGAATAGATGCTGGGATGAGTACTCTACTACGCCCTGCCATGTACAAAGCCTTTCATGACGTTAAAATGGATGGTCAGGAAGATTTTCTAAGTAACGAGCCTAGTGATCACTATAGAATTTGTGGGCAAATTTGTGAAAACTCAGACATCCACCCTCTAGATCGAAGTTTTAATCAGCCAAAGGCTGGTGATTTAATGCTGATTGAAAATGCGGGAGCCTATGGTTTTACAATGAGTTCAAACTACAACAACCGTGTACGACCTGCTGAAATACTTTTGGATGGCAGTAGCGAAAAAGTAATTCGCGTCCGTGAGACAGAAGAAGATGTCCTTAAAAATGTTCCTGATTTTGAGTTAAAATAATGTTTCGATTTTTACCTGCTCCTATTGCAGGATCTTTAGCCCTGCTTCTTTTGATAGTGCACACCACGGTGTGTGCATGTCTAATCGTTATGACGGCTCCAGTAAAAATAGTTTTAAGGCCTTTTCGCAAAGACACTAAGTTCATCCCTTTTTACCGAGCCGCATACCACCTTTGGTACAAAGCCCTGCCATACTATTTTCGCCTTTTTGGAACTGTAAAAATTAACATACACCTACCAAAAGATAAAATTGAGAAAGATAAAAGTGGATTGTTAATCAGCAACCACCAAAGTTGGGTCGACATTTTAATTGTGGCAGGGGCCTTGAGTAACAAAATAGCCAGTCCTACCTTCTTTTTAAAACAAGAGTTAATTTGGGTGCCCATCGTTGGCTTACCATGCTGGGTGATGGATCACATTTTTGTGAAGAGATATAGCAAAAAAGAATTAGAGAAAAACCCAGAGCTTAAAGGCCAAGACATTAAGACAGCCAAACGTAAATGTAGAAAGCTAAAAAACTACCCAACTACTGTTATCAATTTCGTAGAAGGAACCAGACTTACTTCGAAAAAATACGAACAAAGTCCTAAAAAACTAAAACACCTTCTTCCGGCAAAAGCCGGTGGAATCAATTTTACTTTAAATGCATTAGGCAAAAAAATCACTTACCTTTTAGATGTATCTATTGTCTATCATACAGATCACCAAGACAAAATTATGTGGCAAATCCTCACTGGTCGAGTCAGAGAAATCGACTTACACATCAGAAACATTCCATTAGAAGAAAGCTTATTCGGCAACTACGAAAAAGACCACATCTACCGAGAAAATTTCCAAAACTGGCTAAATGACATTTGGCAGGAAAAAGATTTGATCATTGATAAACTACACAGCTAGGCCTAAGTTTTTATAAAAACAATCCACGATCCGAACAAGAAAGAATAGTTTTAAAAAGATTAGGCTCAAGATTTGGATTTGTCCAAATAGCTCTGCACCACTGCCGCGCCAATGATGTCGCCTTCAACGTTAACGGCTGTTCTGAAAGTATCTAATGGTCGTTCTACAACAAGTAAAATACCAATACCCTCTAGCGGAATACCAGCTGCCAACAAAACCATTTGCATGGCACTCATACTTCCTGAAGGCATTCCTGGAGCTCCTACTGAAGAAAGCATTGCCATGAAAAAGATACTGATAACTCCAACAGGGCCAAGGTCAACATTGAAGAGATAGGCCAAGAATACAGCCGCCACACCTTCAAACAAAGCCGTACCGTCCATATTCATGGTAGCACCCAATGGGAAAACAAAACCACTCACAGACTTGCTTACACCAAGCTCTTTTTCAGCAACTTCCATGGATACAGGTAAAGTAGCAGAACTAGAACTTGTACTAAAGGCAACTACTAAGGCTTTCCCTATTTTTCGAAACAGTTCAACATAAGAGATGCCCGTTGTGAACTTAGCAATGAGTGGCAGCACAATAAATCCATGCACAAGTGTCGCACCAAAAACCACCAAACAAAAAGAAAGTAAACTCTCAAAAATATTGCTTGAAACCTTTAAACTCAAATCGAATACAATGGCAAATAATCCAATGGGTAAGAACTTGATCAAAACTTTTAAAAATTGGTTTAAGATTTGATTTACTTCATCAACCACTTTCGACAAAGAGTTTTCTTTAGGTAATACGTAAATGGAGCATAGACCAAACATTAAAGCAGCGAAAACTATTCCTAAAATGTTATTGGTCATTAATGATTCAAAAGGATTCACTAAGGCTTTTGAAAAAATCTTACTCAAAATATCACTTAAACCTGTAGCTTGTTGTTCGATAAATTGCTTAGGAGCACTATATGCGAAGGCACTCGTTCCTGATTTTATATCATCCACTGAAATTTGCACACCTGCTGCCTCCCAAGGATGAATAAAAAACACTACGGTCAATCCAATTAGAATCGCTATAAAGGTCGTTCCTAGATAATATAGAATCGCAATTTTTCCGAGGGATCTTAAACGCGTCAACTCACCAATATGAAACAACCCGCCAAGTAAGCTGAAAAAAATCAAAGGAGCAATCAACATTTTTAAAAGCGCTAGAAATGAGTTTTTAAGTAATAAAATCCAAGAATAAATTTCTGGAGCATCACCAGAGAGCCAAGAATTATCACCAAAGCCCTTTGCCAATGCAAAAGCTATGATAGAACTAAGTAAACAAAGGAAACTGGTATTGGTGGTAATTTTTTTTAACATCTTGCCTTCTCTGGTTGCTTTCTCCCTATCGGACTTTTGGTCGACATTGTTTAAAAACCGAAACTTTTTAGAGAAAGACTCTCTGAATAATATAGAAATCTCTATAAATCAAAAGCATGTTTCATATTCTTAATTTTTTATGTTTCAAAACAAGACAACTTTATTCCTACTTGCGAATCATTCCGCCCTAGCCTGATAATTTCTAAAACTTATTACTTTATTTCATAAAAGCTCAGTTATCCTAGAAGCAACAGACGCGTGCCGGGGCAAGGCCGTTTTAATTTACTAAGGAGATCTTATGGGCGCAGCAAAGAAAATAGACTTTAATGAGAAAAGTTTTAACCAAGGAGCTGTACAAAACTTTAGGATCATGGATGGCGAAAAAGATTTTATCCACTTTACGGAAGGCAGTCCTTCCAATGACTACTTAATTTTTAGGGCCATTGAACCCATCAAGGAGTTTTTCGCCTACTTTCCCGTTCACCTTTCTCATTGGATGAAAACGGGAGAGATCTACAGTTCAAAAATAGAAAATGAAAAACAAAAGAACAAAGACAAATTCCCCTACCATGGCAATTTCTAAGAATTGAGAGTTAGTTCCGAATTTCTAGAAGGCCTAGTTATTGTTTTTCCGGAAACCCGGATAAAATAAGTAACTTAGGCCTTTTCTTATGCATTTCATTTGGCACCAAATTTGAAACAAATACTACTAGCAACTAGTTGTAACTGATTTGGGAGAGATTGAAATGGAAGCAAAAAAACAAATTAAATGGACCTTATTCGTAAAAAGACATTGGAAGATTGAAGACCTCATTCGTGAGCTTATGCCCGAATACTTCCACAGAAATATGAATCAATTAAAATGGTCGGAAAAACTACCAAACTTTCCCGAACCATTGCACTTTTCAAAGCTATTTCAATTTTACGACACAAGCTTCCGCTTTAAAAACTTTAAAACAGCTAGTTTTGAGCAAAAAAAGCAATACTGGAACCTCGCTAGGACATTCTTTCAGTTTCAAGATTCCATCGATAGCTTATTGCCAGACGAATTATTAAAACAAATGAATCAAAATCAAAAAAGAGATCAGTTAAAAGCATTTTTAAATGCCTTTATTGAAAGAAAAATGATTGAAGAAAAGTATAGCCTCGAAGCCAACGAGCTTAGCCTTTTAATCATTAGTCTTTTACAGTTATGCTCCGCTACCCATAGCCTAAGTTTTATCATGCTGTATCGCTTAATCCATAATGACATCCTCATGCCGATATTAGAACAATCAAAAAACTCAGGAATGAGTTCTCGTTTTCGCCTAACAGAAAAGAATTTTAATTTCGAAACAAGCTTTGGGCTCCCTAACTTCTATCCCATTTCCTTTGACGACCTTTTGCAAACACATCGGGTTGTGGAAACGACTCACCTACTTTTAGACGATTACCTAAAGAACAATAAAGATATTGCAAAGCAAGTGAATGCATCGAGGATTTACTTGGAAGAACTCTAAAAGCTGAATAGATTGCCCGGATGAAAGATTATGTCTATTACTCACTGATTTCGGTGAGCCTCTTTTCGATGGCAAGTATTGTTTACACAACCTACTCCAAGCGCTTCTCAGTGGCTTGGATGAATTACTTTAAAGCAAGCGTTGCCTGCCTGGGATTTTTAGGCATTGCTCTCTACACCAGGCAATTTCAAATTCCAAGTATCTACAGTCTTGTAGTTCTTGGAGCTAGTGGTGTGATCGGCCTCTGCATTGGTGATATGCTGTTGCTAAAATCCTATACCACCTTAGGCCCCGGAAGAACCTTGATCGTATTTAGCTTCCATCCCATTTTTACAGGACTGGGCTCGTATTTTTTATTTGGCCAAGGCCTTTTAATTTCGCAAGCAATCGCCATTTTCTTTATGTTAATTTGCCTTTTCCTTCTCGGCTCAGAAAATATTGATGAAAATAAAAAATGGCAATTTGGCCCCTTACTCATTGCCATTGGTGCTATCAGCTTGGACGCACTTGGAGTTTTACTAACTAGGATGGCTTTTGAACATGATCCTGAAATGGATAGTTCAATGGCAAATTTGATTCGATCCTTCTTCTGCGTAATTGCTTTTAGCATCTGGACTGCCAAATCTAAAATTGGACTGATTGGGCATTTTAGAAAACTTCGCCTTAGCACTCGTTTATTTATATTTGTAGCCTCCCTTTTCGGAACCTGCGTAAGTTTGTTCGTATATTTGAAGGCTTTAAAAATCGGTCATTTAGCAACCATTAGTGCGATCGTAGCTACCGGGCCATTATGGGCAGCAATTTTTGAGTTTATCTTTTTTGGCGAAAGGCCCACAAAAAAACTCTATTACACCTTCATTTCTTTCGCCTGTGGAATGTACTTCCTTAATGCTGGCTTTTAAAAAAAAAGCTCTGAGATACTCAGAGCTTTTTTCATTTATTTGTTGAGAAAACTTTATCGATCCAATTGAGCTATATTTTGCTTTGCCAAGAATTCTTTTTCATCTTTTGAAGTCATATTTTTTTTCGGGATAATTTTTTCTACAACACCTGGTTTACTAGGTTGAGCCATTTTCGTTAGGATTGGTAAACTCAATGCTAAAATCACACTCACCGCCAAGCCTCCCGTGGCCTTCATAATGTCTTTACCTATTACTGGCCAAACTTCAGATTGATTCTTTAACTTTAAACGCATATTGATCGCCAGTTCACGACCTGCCAACAAGCCGATAAAAACCCAGGTCGTACTCATAGGAACTTTGTTCATCCCTTTAAAGTAAAAAAGCATAAACGCAAAAATTAGATCAATCATAGTCGCAGAACGGATGTCGGCGGTGTTTGTTTTTGAGCTAACAATCTTTTGAATTTCTCCCCCACGATTATAAAAGATGAAGGCGCTCATTAATAACATTACAGCTAAAGCAGAGGAAATTTCTAAAAAGCTCAATTGACGAGGAAGATATACAAAAATGTTGGCCAGATCTTGGATCAACCACTGACTCCATAAAAAAGCAGTACTTACCCACTGCGCTGCAATCCAAAACTTTCGATTGGCCTGGGCTTTTTCTTCGTTCAAAAAGTGTTTTTGATAAATTTTTGAAACGGCAAAATAGATCACCGAAGCACCAATAAAGGCTACAAAGTATCCTAAAATAGATTTTTGCAACATTGGTCCAAGGGCCTTTTGCGAAAACAGAGTTAAAACTAAAAATGTGGTACTGACCGGAAACCCAAATCGAGTCAAAAACAATAAAATTACAGGAGGTAAAACATGGACCCAGGTAAATTCCGTCGGTAATGGTATCTTCGATAAGCGACCATAAGAAGGATCGCCATTATGTACGGCCCACCCGTAAAGAACAACTGCGGCTAAAATCCCACCAGCAAATAGCCAGAGTTGCCACCAGGCTCGCTTATCATTAGAGTTTAAAAAAGTACCCAAGGTTTGAATGGAATCATTTGCCACAATCGAATAAGCAGCAAATAGAAATCCTAAAAGCATAAACACTTCTTGCATCGGGAGACCCTCCTGACTCTTAAATTTTGAGCCTGATTTTTTGTAGTCTGTTCAAAGCGATAAATAAACAATAGATATCCCCACTAACAAAGATCTAATTAAAGGTCCAAGTTTGCGGATGATTCCTCTGGCAAAGCCTTTGACATGAGGTGTAAAAAACACATTTCCTTTTCTTTTGATTGAAATTTTACAAAATTAGACAAGCTAAAACAGGTGCAAAGTTTTTCAGCACAAGCTGCCAAAATCTTTGCCCAAATCCCAAATCAGACTATGATAATTGTATGCTAAATTATTTAAAAATCGGATTCTTATTCAGCACCGGGTTTTTAGCGGCTTGTACTAATATGAGCAGCAAAGGCCTTTTGGGCGTTGCTAAAATTCAACAAAATTACCAAAGCCAAGATCTTAATGAACCTTTTCAAAAGAATACCATTCGCAATATAGACATCGCTTTTTTTAAAGCTGACAAATGGGTGGTTCGCAAGACCCCTTTACAAGATGGTAAGTATCACTTCTATCAAAAACTAAAACGAAAAACGCTTGGAGAAATCCAACTGGAAATAAAAAATGACGAAATCTCAAATGATAATTTGAGCGAGTTGTTTCTTAGTGAATTAGATGATTATCGATATCTAGATTGGCCATTGAGTCGAATGCATTTTCCCGTCGTGCTTTCTCACAATAAAGAAAATGCCAATCCAGAAAATTGGAGCACTGGAAAAATCACAGCCGTTCACAATAATCTACTTCAATTTTTCATCGAAAAGTTTAAAAGAAAAAAAATATGTAACCCGCAAAATGACACCGTTAAAACTAGCATACCTTTGATTCCAGCAGAAATAGAGGAATCCTTTAACTTTCGAAACCCAAAGGGTGAAATGATTGCTAGCTTTCGAATAAAATCTGAAGACGAATCCACGAGCTGCTCTGAAATCGCTGCACCTAAGCAAGTGGGCGAAAAATGGTATTATTCCAATGCCGCAGGAGAAATCCTCTACATTGGCAATCACTTACTTTTTTTAGATGTTAATGACTACGACCAAGACGGTAATTCCGAATGGTTGTTTTATAAGAATTTTCAAGGCAAAGAATCTTACGTATTATTTCAGGCACACCAATCTTTGATTTTGGAGAAAGAAATTTAATTAAGGGGAAAGCTTTAGAATGGAACATTCAATTATCGCAATTCCAGGTTTTTCAGAACCAGTAAGTTCAATCAGCCACATATTGACTTCAGTGGTATTCCTAATCATTGGTGCTAAAATGATTTGGACGGCCCGAGGAAATGGCTTGCGAGTTTTTAGCATTGGGCTATACGTTTTTTGTGCGGTTTTTTTATTTTCTATGAGCGGAGTATACCACCTGCTAGAAAAAGGCAGCACTAGCAACTATGTTTTACAAATCCTCGATCACTCTGGCATTTATTTGATGATTGCCGGCTCCTTCACCCCTTTTCAAATTATACTCCTAAGAGGTTCAAGAAGATGGGTACCATTAATATTAATTTGGATCTTAGCCATAACAGGCCTAACTCTGACAGCAATCTTTTTTAGTGATATGCCGGAGTCCCTACTTTTAAGCTTCTTTATCGGCATGGGTTGGATGAGTGTTTCGACAGTATGGTTTATTAGAGAGATCGATCGCTTTAGCTTAAAGTATATTTTTATTGGTGGAGTACTCTACACAATCGGTGCATTTTTCGATTTTTCAAAATGGCCAAACCTTTACCCTCAGGTTTTAGAAGCTCACGAGCTTTTTCATTTCTTTGTAATGGCAGGTGCTTTGAGCCACCTTTATGCAATCTATAGGATCGCCAGTTTTCCAATTTCAAACACCTTAGAAGTAGAGATTCGACAGTACCCTGATCATTTTTATGCATTGATTAAAAAAGAAAATGCGATTTTTAGCTCGAATTGCAAAGAAAGTTTAATGATGGATATAAAATCTTGGGTTGATTCAAGATACCTAAAAAAGCTTCGCCCTAAGCATTTAAAAATTAGTCACTATGAAGTGGAAATCATTGAGCCTCAATAAACATAGGAAGATCTAATTCTTTTGTGTCCATAATTTACTTAGAAGTAAATTGGGTTTCTTAAATAGACTTTGCTTCTAAAATCAAAGTTCTGATGTATCACAATTAGAATTTTAGCTCTTTATGCTTTTTTTTATCATAGGCTATAGCCCTGACTATAAATATCTATACATGGTCGAAGATGCCTGGAATCTTATAATGAAAGTTAATGTCGAAACAGGCGACCGTTATTTAATTTCGAAATAGAGCCGTCGCAGGGATTCTTTTAAACCTCCGAGAGAAGGTTTAAATTTGAGCCCTCTACTGATTCTGTAGCTTCTTAAATGAAAAATGTCTAAACCCGGCTTCAATAGCCTTTGAATTATCCTCTCCTAGAGAATTACCTTCTTCGTAAGGAGTGATGAGATTTATTGGGTAATAATGAAGCGACCAAATCTCAAAAGACTCTCTTTCCTGTGGCTCGATTGGCAACCAAATTTTATTAGACTGCTTTACTTCTATCCAAGCATGGGGAATGGCTGTATCACCTTCAAGAAAATATCCCCCAAGGATTCTAGCGGGTATTCCTAAAGCCCTCAACAAGGTGGTTGAGAGCAAAGCAAAATGCTGGCAAACACCTTTGCCCTTACTCAAAAAATCATCGAGATACAATAATCTAGTCAGATCATTTTCAACCATCTCATTATCATATTCCAATTCTTCAGTAACTAATTTTTGAACCGCCTGAATCACCTGGGCTCTTGTTTGTAAGTTTTGAGAGCGGATTGATTTGACGTACTCTAAAATTTTAGGATGATCTAATTCTATGAAATTGGATGCCATTAAATATGGCTTGTCTTCTGGTAAAACTTTATCACTCATCAAATCAGTTTCTGATAAAACATCCATTGACGAAATTTTTAGATTATAGACATTAGAAGAAACCGGTTCCAACTCAAAATAGTTGTTTAAAAAATCTAAATTATGAACATAGTCAGTGGATACCTGCAAAACAGAGTCTAAGCCAAAGAGAAACTCATCATCAAGGTCTTCAAGGCTAACAGAATCTTGTCTTTCTTGTAATTTTAGAGCCATGAAAGAGTCTAAATCTAAAGTTTGAACGTGCATCTCAATAGGACTACTGAACCTAAGAGAATAAGAGTCTTCACTTTCTATGAGGCCCTTTCCCTCCATCGTGAAAAAACCTATATAATCAAATTTAACACTGACTTGGCCATCTGACTTTCGGGCCCAGTGCACCTCAACAGGAAACACTCTATTAAAATTAAAAATTTGTCCCACAATCTTGTGATCCCCTTTACTCGCCACAAGATCCAAAATAGTTTTTTCAAAATCGAGCAACTGCCCCTGAAACTCTATGTTTTGCAGCTTAAAGTCCCCGACCTTATTATGATATTTATGAACAATCAATGAGCGCTCTTTAGCTTCTTTCACAACTGTTATATTCATATCTCGGTAAAAAAACTGACAGCTCTTTGATACAAAAAAACTCTTTGCAAGGGATTTTTTTCTGTCTTGGGATTCAAATTCAATACTTAATATAGCCTGACCTTGTGACATATCAAGATCGTAAGACAAGGCAGGTCCTGGCTTGATCATATGATTCACCGAGAAACTGGTCGTTTTCCCCTGTAAGGCCACACTATTTATAATAACTTTTGATTTTTGAGAAACAAAATTCTGATAAGCCTCGACAAACCAATCATCATCAACTATTTCTTCGTTACCCAGCGCAAGATCCTTATCCAAAAATCTTTGTTTTACGTTTGCAAGACAATTGGCATCGATTTCACTATCTGCATAAACACCAGTAGCTAACGAAGAAAATATATAAAATACAAATAAAAATAAAGGCTTATTCCCCATTGCCTATGTTTAACCTAAACATCAGCTAAAATCGAGTTTCAGAGTGAATTTGGCTGGATAATTTCATCATTCTGTAAAAACAATAAAATTATGGACAGTGATTATACAAAATCTTTAAAACCTATAGTGAACAATAAATCCAATATACACTGAAAAACATAGAACTTTTTCATCACGGCCACTTTCTCGCTTCAAGTCCGTCGGGTAAAAAAAAAGACCTAGCATAAGCTAAGTCTTTTTATTGATATTTAATTTTTTGGTAGCGATGGACGGCCCCTGCGGGGCTACTACACTGCGGGCCTTCCCGGCCCTCCGTTGCGTAGACTCCCCTCATGCGCTATGACAGACTTCCTGTCTGTCATGCCGAGCTAAGTGTGCCACTGGCACACTCATCACGGCCGCTTTCTCGCTTCAAGTCCGTCAGGTAAAAAAAAAGACCTAGCATAAGCTAAGTCTTTTTATTGGTATTTAATTTTTTGGTAGCGATGGACGGCCCCTGCGGGGCTACTACACTGCGGGCCTTCCGGGCCCTCCGTTGCGTAGACTCCCCTTCGGCGCTAAGTCGACCTTCCTGGCCGACTTACCACGCTAGGAGTGCCACCGGCACTCCCATCGCGGCCGCTTCTACGCTTCAAGTCCGTCAGGTAAAAAAAAAGACCTAGCATAAGCTAAGTCTTTTTATTGCTGTTTAATTTTTTGGTAGCGATGGACGGACTTGAACCGCCGACCAATGGATTATGATTCCACTGCTCTACCGACTGAGCTACATCGCCACACGAAGGAATGGTATAGGTGGCTTCGGGATTTTAGTCAATGAGAATGTTTTTTTGTTATAGCTTTGATCATTTTAGGAACATTCTATAAACTCTCGTAATTTTAGACACTTAGCAAGAACAATTAGTGTAGCGCATTGATTTTCATTCAAATTTTTATTTCATCTACCCAAAGATACATTTGATTTTTCTAAATACTTTTAATGACTTAGAGCATTCTTTTAAAGTCTTTTCCTTGAACCCCAAAGAAAAGACTGTAATTCTTTAATGGCAAACGGATTGCGATATTTTTTAAGGAGGAAGTATGAAACTTCTAGCTATGGCCTTCTCCGCCATTTTTTTGATTTCTTGTGGGAATTCAACAAATTCCATCGATCCAAACCAACAAAAAGATAAGCAAAAAAACCTAGGAAAACAAAAAGAAACCTACGAGATCCAAGTAAATAATGTGTATGGCGAAGCTGTCAAAGGCGCTAAAGTACTTATTGGGACACAGTTTGATGAAAACAACTTTTATGAAACCAATGAAGATGGCCAACTGACTTTAAGCAAAGAGCAATGGAATGGCAAACAATCCATCACCATCGGCTATGACTCCTACGTTCGTGTAACCTACGTTAACCAAAGTCCAAAAGATTTAGACGTACGATTACAACCCATCTTATCAGAGAGAAACTACGGAATCTCTGGTATCACAGAAGGTTTTGGTAGTTTAAAAAAAGACAAATGGGCTGACGTTTCTGTGGTTGCCCCCTTATTTTCTAGAGAACAACTCATCCGTTTTGATGTGAGTTATTTAATTTCTGATCAAATGGATACAATGAAAGTCTTTGGCCAGAAGTTTAGCGTCCCTAGTAACATTAGCTTTCCAAAACAAAAAGAAAAATACGGCTGGTTCACACTCACCCTAAACAAGCCTATCTACCGCATGCCTTTTTATTTTTCTGGAACCTATGATCTAATCGCTTTACACGGAAGATTTCCATTTGAAAAGACCATCGACAAAATTCGTAATAATGAAAACATCTTTAGTGTAGTCAATGATTTCCAAATCAACCAAGGGGGAATTACTCGAGTAGAAATCAATCAAGGCAATCACGAAAAAAATCTAGCTATTAACAGCCTACAATTTGACCGAGAACTAGAAATTCTATCTCCAGACATCAAAGACGAAAAAGAAGTAAATATGATTGTCGGCCTAAATAAAAAGGAAAACAAATACTTCCCTTCTGGAATTAAATACGTAAAAGAAAAAGAACGAGTAAAACTGAACTTTAGCTCGCAACACGAAAACCTCGCTCTTGCCTTTCAATCTGATGAAGTCAAAGAGGGTGACACCACTATGATATCTAACAAAATTTCTATTCAAGTGATGCCCCTAAATAACAGCGATGAGTTTAATCTATTAGATCGAGTGAACTCACCTATTTGGGAAAACAACTCGCTGGTGTTTGAACGCCCCAGAGAAAAAACAAGAGTCTATGACGGCGGAACTTACCTAAGCCTAACCGAAATGCCAGACGGCCAAAGCATTCAAATGCAACTCGCTCAAAACCAAAAGGTTTGGGAGTTTTACTCTGACTCTTGGCTAGACCGCTTAGACCTTCCTGAGTGGCCTACTGGACTTTCACAAGATAAAAAACTAAGATGGGAAGTGATGTTTTTAGGAACAAACAAAAACTCACCGAACGCCATCGGCGAGAACATGTTAAGAGAGGCCAGCCATGTTTCGCGTAATATTTTGGATCTGTAAAACTTTAATTCTCTTAAACCTTCTCGGCTGTACCTATTACGCCGAGAAGTCCAATACAAAAAACTACAAAACCGATGAGCCTTTTCGCAAAACTTTTTATGGTAAATACGAAGAGGTTTGGTTGGCAGTTGGAAAATCTATTTCTCACTACAGAACCTCTGTGATGGACCAAGAAGCTGGCTACATCGAGACCATTGAACAAAATCACGATGAGGGCTGGAAATCCCCTACCGTTGACAACATTCCCCCGAGCGGTCGCAGGTACAAAATAGTTATCCGCGTACTCAGAGGAGAGTCTCAAGGTAGAGAAGCCATTTCTGTGAGTGTGAAAAAAGTAATCCTAAATCGAGTGGACTTTTTTAGCCCCGACCAAGAGGAAGCTTCGGATGGCTTAGAGGAACAAGCCATTTTATACCGAGTTGAAAGAGAATATCGATTAAAAATTGGTCTAGATAAATACTACGAAAAGAAACAGGCTCAATAAATTCCAGATTGATTTGCCCAAGCCTGCCAACGGCGCACTTGGGTTTCAATAGGAGCCTTTTCGTCACTCACTGAGCTACTCACAAAAGAATTCAATGATTTTAAAGCGTAAAATTGAACCTGCTTTTCATCATCTTCCATCAAAGACAATAACTTCTTAATTCTCTCTTCGGATAACTCTTTGTTATTTGTCTTATTATGTACACCAAAATCATAAAGCGCTTTTGCAATGTGTTTACGAATCCACAAAGATTTTCCCTTACGGAAATTTTTCTTACTATCCAACTCCCGCCACAAAAGATCTTCTGACTGGTAATCCTTTAATCTGTGAATTACTTTTACCGCTGTAGTTCTAACAATCAAAGACGGGTCTGTAATAAGACTTCTAGAAATTCTTAAAGCCGCCTTTGGATAGTATTGAGCCGCATTTTTAATAGCTGCGTCACGCAAAAACCATTCATTGGATTTTACGGCCTTTTTTATCAACTTTTTCGCATGATTATTCTCTAAAGAAGCGAGCGTACGAAAAGCCGTCCACCTTTGCTTTAGATGGTACTTACTGTCAAAGGCCATTTTCTCCACTAGATCCAACTGAATTTTGTCATTTTTTAAAACATCCACTCTCTGCTCAAGAGGTTTCTGCAGAAAACTACTTAAACTTGAATCTAAAGTTGTTTCAGAGCTTGGAATAGGCGCTGCATAGCCAGAGCTAACTATACTTAAAATCAAAATACTTTTACTCAGGTTTTTCATCATCGCTCTCCCCCGTGAAAGCCTCGAACTCAGCAATTAATTTATCCCCTGAGTCCCCTTCCTCATCTTCAGAATTTTCATCGATATTTTCTAAACTAGCCACTTCACTTAAAATTTGATCCGTGTCTGTTCCTGCTTCTAAAAAATTATCCGTCGTAGCTTCAGACTCAGGTTTTTCATCGATAAAATCATTGATAGCTTCTTGCAATCCATTTGCCACAGCAAACTCCGCCATATTGTCGTCGGTTACCGTCTCTTCTACGTTTTTCCCTAATCCTAAAGCAGCAACTTTTTCCGCGATTTCTTTTTCTTTCGCTTCCCTAGCCACCCTCTGTTCTTCCACTGAACGATTAAACTCATCAATCATATTCTGATCAAAGATATCATCGTATTCGCCGCTTTCTTCTTCTTTGGCTTCTGCGAGAGATTGCTCTTGAACTTCTTCCGCTAAACTCTCTGACAAGGCGGAAAGATTTTCTGTAACTGGGTCAATTTCTTCACTAGACTCTTCTACAGCCTCTACAAGCTCTTCTTCCGTCTCATCATCTTCATCCGAATCTTCATCTTCTTCTTCGGCAACATCTGCAATATCGTCAGGATCTATTAAGCTGGCCAAATCAATTTCATCAGGCTCGGCGGCTTCAACTTCAGAAGCTTGATCAACAACTAAGTCCTCTGCATCGACAGATTGACTATCTACTTCCGCAACCACTTCTTCTTCAGAAGGCGCTACTTCCTCTTGGTCACTTTTTTCAATTTTTTTTTCTTTTTCCGTCGATTCAGATGCTTCTACTCCTGGCTCAGCAAGCGGTTGCGACTCCTCTGCCTCCGTGGCAGCTTCTTCTGAATCACTAGCAGAATCCTCTTCGGTGACTACCGAATCAGAATCTACAAACTCAGCCATAAGATCACTCTCACCAGCCTCAGGCTCACCAGAACCTAAAGCTCCAAAGCCGGCCTCTTCAGGCTCATCCTCTTCGCCTTCGTCTTCATCCTCTTCTTCAAGCGTTTGCTCTTCTGTCGGAGCTGTATCTTCAGCAGGAGCCTCTCCGGACTCAACGGATTGTTGCTCGGCAACTGCCGCAGCAAACTCAGCCATTATGTCATCTTCTTCCGCTGGAGCTTCCTCAGCTGCCTCTGGAGCAGGTTCTTCACTTTTTTCTTCTACTTCAGGATCAGCACCTTCCGTAGCCTTCTGCTCTTGAACAGCCGCTGCAAACTCGGCCATAATATCATCTTCTGCATCATCACTAGCCTCAGCAGCAGGTTCTTCTCCAGACTCTACTGACTTTTGTTCCTGAACGGCAGCTGCAAATTCAGCCATGATATCGTCTTCTTCTTCAGCCTCTTCTACTTCTTCTTTTGCAACTTCGCCAGATTCAACAGACTTCTGATCTTGCACAGCTGCTGCGAATTCAGCCATGATATCATCATCTTCTTCAGCAGCTGTATCGGTAGCTGCTTCTTCCACCGCAGGAGCTGGTTCCGCTGCTGTTTCGCTTGCCGCAGCACTAGCACCACCAGCTTTCAACTGATCAATCTCTTCTTTTAATTTTGCGTTTTCTTGCTTGTAAAGAGATAGGTTTGCAATATCGTCTTCAATGATTTCATATTCTTGTAACTTTGCTTCTAGATCTTTTACTTTTGATTCTAATTCTTCTGAGTTACCGGAACCACCACCAGCGCCAAGATCAGCGATCTGATCATTTAAGCGCATGATCTCTACTTCTTTTTCTGCAAGTTCAGTTTGCAGTTTATCCATTTCGCCGTCAGCAACTCCACCACCCTCTGCTGTGGCAGCACCTGTACTAGTAGCTCCAGCACTAACACTCACTCCACTAACAGCACTTGCGCGCACTTCTGTATTCTCTAATACTCGTTTTAAAGTTTCTTCTAGGTCGGTAAGCTTCTCGCCGGTCTCTTCAGACTTACCTTCTTTAAAGCTTAGGATAGAAAGGAAAAAGATAAATACCAATACAGCAATGAACAAAACACTGATGATGGTGTAGAGATTATTGAACCAAAGTTGAGTAAACTGATCTAGCTGCATTGATTCTATTTTAAAGTTAGTTCGAGCAGGGTCAAGTTTCTGATTTCATTTAGGATTTTACAAGACTATGCTTTGGTCTAGGTCGCCTATTTCATGACCTCTTTTTTTTATACCAATTTACTTATTTTGAAACTTAATGACTTTTTTAGGTTCTTTTTTAATGATTTTTTGAACTCCGGTATAGCCCATATAATTTTCAACCATTAAATAAACCAAAAGGACCATACCAATTATAATCCCAAACAAACCAACAAAATCCCCAAGACCAGATGACTTCGCTCGATTTATTGATTTTTGTTTCGCCATAAAAGCTCACCTTTAAAAAGATTAAAACCCTTACAGCTTATCGGACTTATACGCCCTCTCCCTAAGAACAAAATTCCTTATAAACACTTTGGCGTTTTTCTTTAGAACAATTGTTATTTAAAGAGTCATTTTGAAGCACCTCACACAAACTCACTCGCATCAAAGAAGGACTTTCAAAATAAAAATAATGAATACCCGTACTACATTTATTGGTTTCTTTATATTCGTAACTAAACTTAGGATCAGCCCAACGATGCTCACCTATTTTGTGGGGAAACACTTCTGCTCGACAATATTTATCGTAAAGATTTTTTCTATAATCTGTATCACATGAAGAATTGCTTTTTTGATCAACCAACAATCTACAAAGTTTGTTTTCATTTTGAAAATTCACCGTATGACTACCGGCACATTGCATATGATAGCTAAGCCCAACATCCGTCTCTGTCTCATTTTCAAAATATTCAGTACATGAGCTTAACAAAACAAAACTACAAAGTAAAAACCGATGAAACACTTAGCCCCCTTTACTGTCTCACTAACAAGGCGGCGTAAAAACCATCAAAGCCCTCTACGTGTGGATGGTGTCTTTCTTGAAATTCAAGACTCCACTCTGGGTGATCCGCTAAAAACTTTTGTACTTGATCTTCATTTTCCATTTTTAAAATCGAACAAGTAGCATAAAGCATTTTACCGCCAGGTTTCACCATTTTAGAATAACGATTTAAAATGTCCAATTGTATTTCGCAAAGCTCTTTAAGCCTCGACTCTTGCAACTTCCATTTGGTATCAGGGTTTCTTCTCAATACCCCTAATCCACTACATGGAACATCCAACAACAAACGATCGGCACTATCATGAAGTCTTTTTATGACCTTCGTGCTTTGAATTGCTCTCGTATCAATAATACTAACACCAGCTCGCTTGGCTCTCTTTTTTAATTCTAATAATTTATGTTCGTGGATATCTAAAGAAATAAGGGTCCCCTTATTTTCCATCAAGCTAGCGATATGCAATGACTTTCCACCAGCACCAGCACATGCATCCACAACGCGCATTTTGGGTTTCAAATCTAACAATGGTGCGACCGTTTGTGAGGCTCCATCCTGAACTTCAAAAAAGCCTTTTTTAAAAGCATTCGTCTGAAAGACGTTTGTACGTTGCACTAGACGGATGGCAGAGGGATACTTATCCACAAGCTCTGTGGATAAGCCTTCACCACTAAGGACTTCATGTAATTTTTCTCGAGAAATTTTCAATGTATTTACACGCAAAACTACATCTGCCTGCTCATTCATCTTTTCAAGCGCTAAGTCAGTTTGATCTGCGTATTGCTCTAAGAATAGTTGATAAATCCAATCCGGAACACTTGCTCTAATGGCAGGCTCAGAAACTTCTTCATACCTCTTTTTAGCTTTTAACAGGTCAAGCCCCTGCCACTCTTGCCAATCAGGAAGATCAATATTTTTTACCGTAAAATAAACCGCAAACAAATGATATAGGTCTTGATCCATACAAGACTCTTCACGATCTAAGGCATACCAAAGTCTTCGCCACCATCTAGTCATATCATAAGAGGTTTCAGCAAAAAACTTGCGATCTCTACTGCCCCATTTGGGATGTTGTTTAATCTCCCTGGCGATTACTTTATCAACGTAAAAGCCTTCGCCAAAGCTTGATTTCAAGCAGTTAACAACTGCATCTAAAAGATGTTTGTGTATTTTCATGATAATCCCTGTTTAAAAGGCAAATACGGTACCAGCGCTTACGTAGGTACTATTGAATTGTCCACTACTTAATAAATGGACATGACCTTTTAAACCGGTTTCAAATAAAAGACCAGCAGATTCAAAAACATCGAAGAACCGAGCACCAATTACAAGGGCGTAATCTAAAGAGATACTACTTTCTCCACTTACTTGCTTTAGAAACACTCCTCCACCAACACCGGCACCAAAATACAAAGGAAATTTTGAACGGGAGTCAGGAAAAGAAATAATAGGCATAAAAGAAAGTTTTAAAGGCTTTTTATCATCAAAGCTGTAAGACAGGAGCTCTGCTCGAAAAAAATTGTCCATGGATTGCGACCACTCCCCTACACGGTAAGTAACGCCAAGATTGGTTTTAGCTTTATCATTCCAAGAATCTTCTTCTCCCCAGCGGTATGCTTGAGAGTTTGCAAAGCCACCAATATGCAAAGCAAGGTATCGACTTCCACCATCAACACCTGCAACTTTTCGATTCATGTATTTTGAAGCAGCTGCTCTTCCGGTTGGAATTTTTTTAGCTCTACCGCGCCAATCATTAGTTTGTTCGACTTCTCCATTGCCCACTTCAACTCTTTGAGCAAAAACTGAGTTTCCCATTAAAAACAAGAACGAAAAGCTAACTAATATTTTGAACATAAAAACTACTCCCTGGACGAGGCAGAGAATATTAGCAAGCCCCCAGCAATGCAAGAATCCAAGACAAAATAGGATCAGTTTTTAAGCATTGACACGGGGCGATCAGAGTCCTCCAGCACAAAACATAGATTTTGTATTTTTTCCTGAAAAGAAATATAAAAATCCCTATATGTAGGGGTGAAGACTTATGAGATGTCCTAAATGTGGTAACCTAGAAAACCGTGTATTAGATACAAGATTGCATAAAGACAATGAAGCGATTCGACGCCGTAGAGAGTGTGGCTCCTGCCAGTTTCGCTTTACTACCGAAGAAAATCTACTTCGTAGCTTTCCTAATGTGTTGAAAAAAAGTGGCCGCAAAGAAGCCTACAGTAAATTAAAACTTTTAACCGGCTTACAAGCAGCCTGTCAAAAACGACCAATTTCTGCGGATAAAATGGAAGCCATTGTAGAAAAAGTTTCTTCTGAAATCTTAGAGATGAACACCAAAGAAATCACTTCCGATGAATTAGGTTTACTCATCATGAACGAACTTCGAACGGTAGACGATGTCGCCTTTGTACGTTTTGCATCCGTTTACAGAAACTTTGACCATATTCGAGAATTCATAGATAGTTTAGAGAACGAAAAATTAGAACCAAACTCTACGGCTGAAAAACCGGAACTGAACCCATAAGGATATTGGAAGATGAAAAATCGTAGAAAATCTAGAGAGCTCGCTCTGCAAGTTTTATTTCAAGATGAATTTCAACTAGGCTTAGACTACAAAGAGTCTCTTGCAAACTTTGAAGCAGCCTTCTCTGAGCAACCAGAAAACTTTCAATACGCAGAATTCCTTTTAAACGGAGTTAAGCAAAACCAAGACGAAATTGATCAAAAAATTGAAAGCTACAGCCAACACTGGAAATTAGACCGAATGTCTTTGTTGGACAAAAGCATTTTAAGAATTGCTAGTTTCGAATTAATTTACTGCAAAGAAGATGTCGCCCCTAGTGTAGTGATCAATGAAGCAATTGAAATTGCAAAAACCTATTCAGCCACCGAAAGCAAAGGCTTCGTTAACGGCATTCTAGATAAAATTGCCAAGAGCCTATAAAAAAGGAAGCTCCCCAGTGGCTCTTCCATTTTTTAAAATCATCGTCAAAATATTATGGCAAATTGTAACAGACAAATGTTCCTCTGTAGAATCGACAATTTCTAGGGCTAGGATAACTTCTACCAGGCCCACTACCTCCACCACTTCCACCGCCTGAGCTAGGTTTAGGATATAGCATCCCAGCAACCCTTAAGTCATTGGTAGATAGCTCACTTTTAATTCCCCAAGTGTCTTTATTATTATTGTATTTTACAAGAGTTGCTTGGCGATTTGTGCTAAAAGCCCAACTGCTATACATCATGACCGAATCAAAATCGAAGCTAGTTTTTTTGCTGTGAGCTCTAGATTTTTTTGTAAATGCACTTCTATATGACGAATGCACATTACTCCATTGTACTCGCAGGTAATTGTCTCTATCTGGTCGTTGGTGTTCATGCATTAAACCAATGATATGACCTAGCTCATGCAAAATACTTCTTTTAGAAACTGCACAGTTTCCTGGTAGCCACATCATTCTTCGTTTGTTTTGATAGCCTACCTCCGCATAACAAGCACTAGAGTTTCCATTTTTACTTTTGGTAACATAGACATAAGCTTTCTGATTGCTACGGTTTATACATTTAACTCGGGATTGTTTTCCCCAGTCCTCACAGTATTTCATAAAATTTTGTCGCTCTTTTGTTGAGAACCTGGAATCAAAGGAAATGGGCACCACACCATTGGGCCACAGTCTTATACCATGATAGGCAGCCCCTTGTGTAGACAACTCAGAATCATTAGCAAAACCAGCCTCATCCTCATCATGCTCTTCAAAATAATGTTCGTAGTCCGTTTTTTCCAAAACCATATCACCAATAGTCACAGATTCACTTGAGAGCTCCATACTGGCCTCTTCAAGAGATCCTTCCATTTGTGATGATAGATTTTCTCCACATGAAATTAATAGTCCAATCAAACTGAATAACACTAGTCTCATCAATCCCCCTAATCATTTCCCACAAACTTTATTTGCAAAGCAAATACCAGATGAGACCAAAATGAGACGCCTCTGAAGCCTTAATACTGTGAGTTTTCTAACAACTGTTTAAAAAATATAGATGAATTAGGTGCCCCCTTAGGCAGAACAAACAACCTCTGAGAAATTAAAAAGGATCGATTTTAAATAATTTGTTCTAAGACCGAATGAAGTATATCTTTTGCTCATGAGCATAATCCACCATTTAGAGTATTACGTAGCAGACCTGAATCCTACCAAATCTTTTTGGCAATCTTTTTTAGCTGATTTAGGCTTTAAAGTTTACCAGGAATTTGAAAAGGGAATTTCCTATCAACACAAAGAAGGAACTTACATCGTATTTGTAGAAATCGATATGAAGGAAAAAAACAAAAACAATCGTCACTCCACAGGCTTAAATCACATTGCTTTTACTGTTGAATCAACCGAGGAGCTTGAGCGCTTTCACACGAAGTTAATTTCACAAAACATTAAAGTATTAAAGAAAGATCAATATCATCTTTGTTTTGAAGACAATAATGAATTCGCCGTAGAATTATTTGTGAAATAAAACGAAATCAGGCTAGTACGAAACTTAGCTCGCTCATTTGAGAAAGTTTGGATTTTGCCAAATCAAAAAACCTCTCTCTCTGAATTCCTTGAGGTAAAAACACACGAGCTTTCTGTACCTGCAACATAGAACGATTTAACTCGATAGATTCAAACCAAGAATCTTCCTCTGTAAAATCAATTTGCAAAAAATATTTACAAGGAAAATAATGTTCCCCCACCAATAGCTTCGGACATTCTGGCGAACACTCCATCTCTTTGATGTCCATCTCTTCATTTTCTGCAATCTCAAGAATACTCTCAGACAGGTAATTCTTTTCATGATGAAATGTATTGTTCAATCGAAAATTCAGATACCAATCCAACTGATGCTGCCAAAAATTACTATCATCTTTAGGAATGATCCAAAGTTCACTCCCCTCAATAAATGCATTTGTCTTACTCAATTCCTGAAAGTTCATCTCTAAATTAAGCCACAACACCCCCAACAAAGCAAGTCCCCCATCAACAAAACAAAAAGCCCATAAACAGCAAAGGGCGGCAAACCACCCACGCCAGCAAAATTAAAACAAAGACGACGAGATTTAGACAAGAAGAAGTGAGAAAGAGGCCGTATGAGAAATGTATTTTTTCAGAATTTTGAATCCCATGGATGGGATTCAACAAGCCCCAAGAAAGGCAGGGAGCAGCGAAGGCTGCGACCGGAATAGCGCCTCTGAAAAAATACATTTCTCAGAAGGCCGGCTCATTCAAGGATCAGAACCGAGGAGTAATCCAAAAGAGCATTAAAGAAAAAACTAAAAAATACTCTCTCTCTTAATCCCCATCCGCGAACAAATAAACTTCACAATCTCAGAAGCGGTTTCCTCCAAAGAAGACTCACTAACATCAAAAACAGGCCAACGCCTATTTTCTTTAAAAATTTGTCTCGCGTACTCAATCTCTTGGTGGATCTGACTTAGAGAAGCGTAAGAACCGCCTGGATCTTGATTAAACTTTTCCAAGCGATTTTTACGAATTGCTTGTAGCTTATCTTGGCTGATGGTTAAACCAATGATTTTCTTTTGATCTACTTGCTTTAGCTCTTCCGGCAAAGGAACACCCAAAACGATTGGAATATTTATCACCTTCCACCCCTTGTGACTTAAAAAAATGGACAAAGGTGTTTTGGAAGTTCTTGAGATTCCTACTAAGATAATTTCCGCTTCCTGCAAACCCCTGAGATCTTTTCCATCATCATGTTTTACAGTAAATTCAATGGCTGCAATCCGACGAAAATACTCTTCATCGATGATTCTTAGCTTACCTGCTGTTAGCTCATTTTCTTTACTAGCATCAAAATAAACTTCTAAAGAATCAAGAAGCTTTCCTAATAAATCAATAGCTGGTACACCTCGCGAGTTTGCCTCATCACGAATTTTGGCACGTAAACTCGGGCTAACAACCGTATAAACCAAAAAGCCACCTAAATCACCAGCTTCGTCCATCCATCGATCCACTTGCGCTTCCGTGCGAACATTGCGGCAGCGAATGATATTTACTTCTTTATCACGAAACTGAACCAGAGCGGCACGCAACATATTCATTGCCGTTTCTCCGGTGGAGTCAGATATAATGTAGAGGTTATAAATCTTTTTATTTTCCATTACAGTTGATCTATTTTAGCAAGGATCTCCCTAAACAAGGCAAGTCTTTCTTGATCTTGCATTGAATTCTTTAGGAAAAGTGCTGTATTTTGATCAATGTATAAGAAAAAGTATGAGGCTGAAGGATCAGCATTTCTATTTAGTCGATACCAATGCTTCTTTTTAAAAGGAGGAAGGCTTTTTAAAACAATTTTATCTTCTTCACGAAGGTCGTGACGCATATAGTTCCAATGCCATTGCGAATAGGAATCCCTCTTTACCAAGGCAACACAGTCTGTTTTTTTTGTTAAATAATGTGCAAACAAATAAATCTTTTGCTCAAAGTTCTTTTGCTTATAAAAAGGAATCTCTTTTCTTTCGGACTGATTCTCTTCTCTTAGCCAAGCCTCAATTCGGTCCAAAGTTCTATGTAGTAACTTAGGAAGACGATCTTCTTTTTCTATAAATGCTGCTTCTAGGTGTTTTTGAATTCTCTCGCCGTTCATAAAATCAGAATATCTAAAAGCACATCTTAACCCAATCTTCAGTCAAAGCTTTGCCATAGACCATAAAAAAGCCTAGGCATCATATTCCCCTTTCCAAGACCAAGGCCGCCTTCTCCCCAAAAACACCCCTTCCACCGTCAAAAAAACAAAAGCCCCCTTGAACGCAAAGCCCTCAAACAGCCAACGGCGCCAATGCCGCCCCATACCCCCGCACCAGCAAAAATAAAAATAGACGACGAGATTTAGACAAGAAGAAGTGAGAAAAAGGCCTCCTGAAACAAAAGCACCTTTGAGCCCAAAGCGCTCAAACAGCCATCGGCGGCCAAGCCGCCCCCTACCCCCGCGCCAGCAAAAATAAAAATAGACGACGATTTTTAGATAAGAAGAAGTGAGAAAGAGGCCGTATGAGAAATGTGTTTTTTCAGAGTTTTGAATCCCATGGATGGGATTCAACAAGCCCCAAGGATGGTAGGGAGCAGCGAAGGCTGCGACCGGAATAGCGCCTCTGAAAAAATACATTTCTCAGAAGGCCGGCTC
>DJMA01000038.1 GCA_002436415.1 Bdellovibrionaceae bacterium UBA6502
CCATAACCATAACCATAACCATAATCAGAATTAGAATTAGAATTAGAATTAGAATCAGAATCAGAATCAGAATCATATTTAAAACTAACACTAACACTAACACTAACACTAAAGCTAGAATTAGAGTTATTAATAAGAATAAGAATAAGAATAAGAATAAGAATAAGAATAAGAATAAGAATAAGAATAAGAATAGTGAACAGGAAAAAGTATTTCAATTAACTATATTTTATGGGTTTTCGAGCTAAAACAGAAAAAAATTTAGCTGCAACACAGGAGAGCTTCAAGTTTTTTAAGAACACTATAAGTTTTCGAACATTAGCTTTAACCAATGTCAGCTAACGATAATGCCCCGGCACTTTTTTGCAACTCCTCTTTTACTGTTGCATGACTTGGACTTTGTAGTTTTGGATCTTTCTCAAAGATCGTCATCGCAGCCTCTCTCGCCTCTTGGAGTGTAACTGCATCCCTAACTAAATTTGCCATTTCAAAACCAGGCAGACCAGATTGCTTGGTACCCATGAAAACCCCTGGTCCACGAATCTCTAAGTCCGCTTCGGCGATTTTAAAGCCGTCACTATGCCGGGCCATTATATCACAACGATCTTTCGATTCTTGGCCTACAGCCTTCCCAAGCATCAAAACACAATAAGACTTATGCTTTCCTCGGCCCACTCTTCCTCGTAACTGATGGAGCTGACTAAGACCGAATCGCTCTGAATGCTCGATAATCATCATATTTGAATTCGGAACATCTACACCAACCTCTATGACCGTAGTGGCAACTAAGACTTGAATTTTATTTTCTCTAAAGTCCGACATTATCTGACTTTTTTCATCCTCCTTCATCTTCCCATGAAGGAGACCGAACTGTATTTTGGGATAAGCCTCTTTTAGCTTCTCATACTCGCGAGTGGCATCTTTTAAATCCATCTTCTCGCTTTCCTCTACCAAAGGATAAACAATATAAGCCTGTCTACCTTTGGCAATTTGCTCTTCCATAAAACCCATTACCTTATGACGATTACTATCGTAAACGACACGAGTTAATATAGGAATACGACCACTAGGAAGTTCATCGATAATGGTATTGTCCAAATCTCCATAAACTGTCATAGCTAGACTTCTTGGAATAGGCGTTGCCGTCATTAATAGTAAATGAGGTGCTTTTCCCTTGGTCTTTAAAGACTTCCTTTGCTCCACACCAAATCGATGTTGTTCATCAATAATCACTAATCCAAGATTTTTAAATTGAACTTCTTTTTGAATCAAGGCATGGGTTCCAACAACTAAATCTACCTCGCCATTCTCTAATGCAGCCAGACTCTCTCTTTTTGCCTTCGCTCCCATATTTCCAGTGAGTATAGCAATACGTAATCCAATACTCTCTAAGTACTCTTTGGCATTTTTAAAATGTTGTTTGGCCAAAATCTCAGTTGGAACCATTAAAGCACTCTGGTACCTACTCCCCTTTGCAAATGCTGCGGCCAACATAGCAACCATAGTTTTACCACAACCAACATCACCTTGAACCATACGATGCATAGGATGAGGACTTAATAGATCTTTTTTAATGGCCGCAAAAGCTCTTTTTTGGGCTCCTGTTAACTCAAAGGGTAGACTCCCCAAAAATTTATTTACATAAGACATTTCATCTTCAAAAGGCAATCCATCTTCTTTTTTTAAGCCCTGTTTTTTAGCAAACATTAACACTTCAAGCCAAAAGAGTTCCTCAAAAATAATTCGTTTCTGATAAGGAGTTCGATAATGTAAAAAGTCTCCCGCGGAGCCTTTGGGTGGATTATGTAGATTAAAAATAGCCTCATGACGACTCACCAGATTGTACTTTTTCAAAATCCAATCTGGTAGTTTCTCTGCCACTGGTGCTTGCAAATTTTTAAATGCTATTTCGTATATGCTACGCATTTTTTTAGAGCTAATTCGATCGATCTCTGTATAAATTGGTAAAATACAATCTTGATCTTCGTTCTCTACCCAATCTTGTATATCTGGGTGATGAAACTCTTTTACCCCACGATACTCGGTAAGCTTTCCTACTATGCGAACCTTCTGCCCTGTTTGAAATCTCTCAAAATAGCCTCTATAAGGAGTCCGAAAAAATTTACAAGCAATTTTACCAGAATCATCTCGCACCAAAACCGTATAAACCTTACGCTTTGTTCTACCCAGATTTTGAGAACTAACTCCCATAATTTGCGCTGCAATACTTACCATCTCATCAGGTTCAAGACTGGCTATATTTCTTACCGCTCGTCGGTCCTCATAGGCTCTTGGATAAAAAGAAAAAAGATCCTCTACTTTATAGATTCCTCTTTTCGCTAAAGACTGAGCTAATTTTGGCCCGACTCCTTTTATATATTGTACATCCGTATCTAAATACAAAGCCATGGTATAGTTTTCTGAAATTTCCCACCCTTTGTCAAAGGTTAAACTGGCCCCTTTAATTGCGGATGAAATACTCTAAGCCTTTGAATCGGTAAGGAATTTGCAAAATAAGGGGCGATGAAGCGAATTTGCCCCCAATGCCACTCTAAACCTAACAACCATATCCGAAATGGCTTCTTTGTCCGTGCAGGAGTTCGGACGCCTATTCAAAGGTATCGCTGCAAATTATGTAGAAAAGAGTTTTCTGATGCCACCTTTCAGTTGCGTTACAGACAGAGAAAAAGAAACATTAATGGCTTGGTTTTAAAACAATTAATTTCTAGTGGGAGTTTACGAAGGGCTGCGAAGGTTTTAAATATAAACCGCAAAACAATGGTTCGAAAGTTTAAATACCTCGCCAATAAATCTCGAATAGAACAAGATCGATACCTTAAAACTCTAAGTAACATTACAGAGATTCAGTTTGATTATATGGAGAGTTTTGAGGACAGTAAGTTAAAGCCACTATCAATCACTATTGTTGTGCAAAAAG
>DJMA01000044.1 GCA_002436415.1 Bdellovibrionaceae bacterium UBA6502
CCGGATTTAGGGGGTTGACCCGATCGGAAGATGCTTTTAATAATATGAACATTAAATTAAAGAAAATTGATGCAAAGCTGATAAATCTTCCAAAGACTTCCCTTGTTATTTCTAAATCACAGAAAGCTATCTATCGATATCGAAAAGGTTTTTTCAAACTGGTGACTATTAACATTATTTCTGAAACGCCTGATATGTTCCAACTAGAAATTGGTGAATTTTTGGAAGGTGATCAAATAGCAATTGGGGGGCTTGGACTCTTGAAAATTGCAGATGTTTTCTCAAAGGATTCCTCTAACTACGGACATTCCCACTAGGATGATAAAATGATCAATAGTATAATCGGATTTTCAGTTAACAACAGATTTTTTATTTTTATGGCAACAATTCTTTTAATTGCTCTAGGGATTCATTCTTTTAATGAATTACCTATTGATGCCGTACCTGATATAACTAACACTCAGGTTCAAATTAACACTGAGGTAAAGGGGCTTGTACCAGAAGAAATTGAAAGGATGATTACTTTTCCTGTTGAATATTCCATGAATGGTATTCCAGGTGTAGATAGTGTTCGCTCAATTTCTCGTTATGGAATTTCTCAGGTAACTGTTATATTTAAAGATGATGTAGATATTTTTTTAGCAAGGCAGTTGGTCTCGGAAAAACTGCAAAGCTTGGATTTAGTCCAAAATGTTAAGCCTGTAATGGGACCAATTAGTACTGGTTTGGGGGAAATATTTCATTACAGTATTGAAGCAAAAAATCCTGAAAAAGATACTGAAAAAAGAATGTTGCAGTTAATGGAGCTAAGATCTTTGCAAGATTGGTTTATCAAGCCTCGATTGTTAAGTCTTAAAGGTGTTACCGAAGTAAATACTATTGGTGGTTATGAGAAGCAGTTTTTTATTCAGCCAAATATTAATAAAATGGCAAAATATGGTATTCATTTTGATGATATTGAAAATGCGATTGAGAGAACTAACATTAATGTAGGTGGTGGATATATTCAACAAACCGGTGAGCAGGTTTTGGTCCGTGGTCTCGGTTTGCTACAAAATATAAGTGATATTAAAAATGTTGTTGTTAAGAGGCTTTCCTCTTATCAGTTAATAAAGATTAAAGATATTGCAGAAGTAAAATTTGATAAAGAGATACGAACAGGGGCGGCAAGCGTAAATGCCAATGAAAGTATTGTTGGTACCGCTTTTATGTTGCTAGGAGAAAACTCCAGGCTTGTTTCAAAAAGAATTTCTTTGAAACTTTCTGATATTAAAAAAGATTTGCCGGAATGGGTTGAAATTAAAGTTTTATACAATCGATCGAATATGGTGGAGTCCACTCTAAATACAGTACAGCATAATTTGCTCATGGGAGCTGGTCTTGTAATATTGTTTTTACTACTATTGGTAGGAAACATAAGGGCTGCGATGATTACTTCACTTATCATTCCCATTTCTCTATTGATGACTTTTATATTAATGAAATGGCAAAAAGTATCTGGAAACCTTATGAGTTTAGGTGCTCTTGACTTCGGGATTATTGTTGATGGTGCTGTGATTGTGGTCGAAAACTGTGTTCATCGAATCCAGTTAAAGGCTGGAGATTTGGGCCGGGACTTAGAAAGAAAGGAAATTAAACAGGTGGTAATTGATGCTGCCATTGAGATTTGATCTGCCGCCGGATTTGGTGAGTTAATTGTGATTGTTGTTTTTATTCCTTTGTTTGCACTTACAGGTGTTGAAGGGAAAATGTTTGGCCCAATGGCAACAACTTTTATAATGGCATTAGCTTCCGCTCTTTTGCTTTCTTTCACTCTTGTTCCAGCTTTGGCAGCAAGTTTTCTTAGTGGAAAACCTAGGAAAACTAAGCCTTTCTTGATGAATGCAGTGGAAGGTATTTTTAAGCCTTGTTTGGAAATGGCTTTGCGTTTTAAAAAGATAGTTTTGGTGTTTGGGCTTTCCTCTATTTTCACAGGAATTTTTCTTTTTTCAAGAATGGGCTCAGAGTTTATTCCTCAACTTGATGAGGGAGACTTTGCAATTCAATTTATTCGACCAGCAAACATCAGTCTCGATGTCTCTATGGAGTTGCAGAAAATATCAGAAAAAGTGATAAAAGAGTTTCCTCAAGTAAAGGACGTATTTGCTAGAACAGGTTCTGCCGAAGTTGCTACTGACCCTATGGGAGTTAATATTTCTGACTCATATGTCATGTTGCACCCTAAACAGCAGTGGCCCAAAGATTCTCTGATTGCTGATAAAAAAACTTTAATAAAGGCTATTAAGGCTAAACTAGAAATGGGAGTTCCAGGGCAAGTGCTTATGGTGTCTCAACCTGTGGAGCTACGATTTAACGAATTGCTAGAGGGAACTCGTGCGGATATTTCTGCTAAGGTCTTTGGCGATGATTTAGATAAGTTGATTGAATATTCAAATGAAATTGCAAGGATCATTAGTGGGATTGAAGGAGCTGGGGAGGTTGAATCTGAATCCAAAGGGAAGTCTCCAATGTTGCAGTATACTCCAAAGCTAGGAGAGCTTGCTCAGTTTGGTGTTACAGCGAGACCAGTTTTAGATGCAATTAATACGGCAATTGGAGGACGTGAAGTAGGGCATATTTATTCCGGTGTGAAAAGCTTTCCAATCCTAACTCGATTGTCTGAAGAGCAAAGAACAAATGTTACCACAGTGAGAAAGCTTCCCGTTGGTATTGCAGAGTCTTATACTGTACCAATTGAACAAGTAGCGGATATTGAATTTGTTGATACTTTTTCTTCGGTAAGCCGGGAAAATTCTCAAAGGCGTGTCGCTGTTTTGATTAATCCGGATGTTCGTGATGTTGAGAGTTTTGTTGTTAAAGCACAAAATCTAGTTGCAGAAAAATTAACACTGGCTGAAGGCTATTACATAGAGTGGGGTGGAAGTTTTAAGAATTTACAGAGCGCGAAAGAAAGTTTAAGGATTCTTGTGCCACTAGCTCTTTTAATAATTATCGCAATGCTGTATGCCGCCTTCAGAAAAATCTCCCAAGTGATTTTAATTTTTGCTTGCGCGCCAATGGCTTTGATTGGTGGAGTTGTTTCTTTAAAGCTTATGGGAATGCCTTTTAGTATATCTGCCGGAGTTGGTTTTATTGCGCTTTGTGGGATCAGTATTTTAAATGGGGTAGTTTTGGTTAGCTATTTTAATAGATTGGTATCTGAAAATATATCTGTTGAAGATGTGATTCGAAAGGGGACTATGACCCGTTTGAGACCAGTACTTATGACAGCATTAACGGATATTTTTGGATTTTTACCCATGATGTATTCTACTGGTTTAGGTGCAGAAGTGCAAAAGCCGTTGGCTACAGTGGTAGTGGGTGGGATTATATCTGCGACTGTTTTGACGTTGTTTGTTTTGCCGAGTATTTATGCTCTGTTTAAACTGGCCCCTTTAATTGCGGATGAAACACTCTAAGTCTTCGAATCGGTAAGGAATTTGCAAAATAAGGGGCGATGAAGCGAATTTGCCCCCAATGCCACTCTAAACCTAACAACCATATCCGAAATGGCTTCTTTGTCCGTGCAGGAGTACGGACGCCTATTCAAAGGTATCGCTGCAAATTATGTAAAAAAGAGTTCTCTGATGCCACCTTTCAGTTGCGCTACAGACAGCGAAAAAGAAACATCAATGGCTTGGCTTTAAAACAATTAATTTCTAGTGGGAGTTTACGAAGAGCTGCGAAGGTTTTAAATATAAACCGCAAAACAATGGTTCGAAAGTTTAAATACCTAGCCAATAAATCTAGAATAGAACAAGATCGATACCTTAAAACTCTAAGTAATATCACAGAGATTCAGTTTGATGATATGGAGAGCTTTGAGCACAGTAAGTTAAAGCCACTATCAATCACTATTGTTGTGCAAAAAGACACTAGAGTAATCCTAGGAGCTAAAGTGTCACAAATGCCTGCGAAAGGCCTAATTGCGAAGAGATCTAGGAAAAAGTATGGAAAGCGAAAAGATCACAGAAAGAAAAATAGAGATATTTTATTAAATAAAATAAAGCCATGTATCAATGATAAATTCGTATTAATCGAAACCGATGAACAACCTCATTACCCGAATTCGATTAAAAAAATATTTCCTCAAGCAGAGCATATTAGCTACAAAGGAAGAAGAGCTTGTGTTGTTGGGCAAGGAGAACTTAAAGCCGGAGGCTTTGATCCATTGTTTAGTTTAAATCATACTTGTGCGATGTTGAGATATTCCATTTCAAGGTTGGTTCGCAGAACTTGGACCACGACAAAACTTGCAGAAAGGCTGCAAGATCACATTGATATTTACATCAATTATCACAATCAAATGCTTTTGGGTTAAATATTAATTCTACCGGACATTTTCCAACAAATGCTAACGAAGGTTTTGTTATTCATCCGCAATTAAGGGGGCCAGTTTACTTATTTCACAAAATATAGATTCCCATTATCAGTAGTAAATGCCATTTCATTATCTGGAGTATGGATTACCGATCTAATTCTTTGATCTAATTCTAAAGTGGCTGCTAATTTTTCATCGGCATACTTCTTTTTTCTTTGGTCGTAATAGGCACGATTAAGGTGTTGGCCTTTTAAAGCGCCACTAAAAAAGTTTCCTTTCCAGGCTTTAAATTTGTTACCTCTGTATTTTACAAGGCCGCTTGTTGCGATGCTAGGCACGTAATAGTAAACGGGCTGTTCCATTCCTTCTTTGTGCGTATCTCCAATGCTCGGACCCCAGTATTCTTTCCCATAGGTGATTACTGGCCAGCCGTAATTTTTACCAGGCTCTACTTTGTTGATTTCATCACCTCCACGTGGGCCATGTTCATTGATCCATAGTTCATCACTAGCTGAGTCATAGTCCATACCCTGAGGGTTTCTATGACCATAGCTATAGATTTCGGGTAATGCATTTTTGTCTTTAATAAATGGATTATTTGGTGCTGCTTTACCGTCTTTAGTGATTCTAAGGATTTTTCCGTGGTGGTTTTTTAAACTTTGAGCCTCATCTCTTTTTCCGCGATCTCCAACACTAAGGAATAAATATCCATCTTTGGTTTCACGAATTCGACTGCCAAAATGATGTGATTTTCCAGAATCCGTTTTTGCGACAAAAATGTCTTTGCCTTCAACTAGTTTTTGTTGTTTGAGTTTTGCTGAGTAGACAGCGGTAGTGTATTGATCTTCTGCGGTTTCTTTGGAGTAGCTAAAGTAGATGGTATTGTTTTTCTTAAAATCAGAATCTATGATTAGGTCAAGCAAGCCAGCTTGTCCTGATACGTAGATTTTGGGAAGGCCTGAGACTTCTTTTGATGTCTTTGAGCTAGGATCATAAATTTTTAGTTTTGCAGCTCTTTCTGTGAATAAAATTTTTCCATCGGGGAGAAAGGCGGCAGCCCAGATGATTCCATCACTAAGTTTGAATTTTTCTAATTTTAGATTGGACTGCGCAAAAGCGGATGAGCATACAAATAGTGTTATAAGAATGGATTTAATTAGAATCATAGTTTACCTCTTCGCTAAGTTTACGGCATTTTTCAATTTTGTCTATTTACTTAAAAGTATTTTGTTTGTTGGAATGCTAATGAAAAATAGGTCATAAAAAAGTGCTTCAAGAGTTCGTAAAAAAAAAGACCTTCCTTTTTAGGGAAGGTCTTTTTTGAGATTGAATTTTTAGCGTTTTAAAACGGAAACGAATTTATAGTTTTAACTAGTCATAAAGGTGACATGCTGCAAAGTGTTTTTCGGCTATTTCTTTCCATTTTGGAGTTTCTTTTTGGCAGCGTTCTGTTGCGTGTGGACAACGGCCTGCAAAACGACAACCAGCTCCGATGTTTATTGGCGAAGGAATTTCTCCTTTGATTCCAACGGAGGCCCTTTCTCTCTCTCCTTGTGGATCGGGCTCTGGGTTTGATTGAATCAAGAGCTGAGTGTAAGGGTGTTTTGGTCTAAAATACACATCATTGGTAGGACCTAACTCTACCATTGAACCTAAATACATCACAGCCATTCGATCACTTACATAGCGAACCATAGAAAGATCATGGGCAATAAAAAGTAGGGTTAAACCAAGAGAGTTTTTGATTTCTTCTAATAAGTTAACCACCTGTGCTTGAACAGATACATCTAAGGCAGAGATCGGTTCGTCACAGACCACAAAATCTGGTTCAACAATTAAAGCTCTCGCGATTCCGATTCTTTGTCTTTGTCCTCCAGAAAATTCATGAGGATATCTAGACATATGATCTGGCTCAAGTCCCACACGACGAAGCCAAAAAGCAACTTTTTCAGTAAGTTCTTTGTCAGAAATTTTTCCATGAAGTTTTAAACCTTCACCGATGATTTCTTTTACTGTCATTCTTGGGTTTAAGCTTGAATATGGGTCTTGAAATATCATCTGTATTTTTTTAGAAAACTTTTTGTAATCCTTAGGTCCGTAATTGCTCGGCAGTTTTTCACCTCGGTAAAAAACCTCGCCTTCTGTTTTATCCCATAGACCACAAAGAGTTCTACCAAATGTAGATTTACCGGAACCAGATTCTCCCACCAGACCGATGATTTCTTTTTCTTGAATATCGAGGCTGATATTGTCTACGGCATGAACTTTAGCGTCTTTGCCGATTTCAAAATATTTTTTTAAATTTTTAACTTCAATCATAGCCATTGAACTTCTCCTTATAGGTGTGCCTGATGTAGATCATCGTTTTTGGGTGCTCTCGCGTCTTGCATCCAACATTTTGCACGGTGAGTTTCTCCGATCATTGTGTAACTAGGATCTTGCTTGTTACATACTTCCATCGCGTATGGGCAGCGAGCGTAATAAGCACAGGCCTTTGGCGGAGAAAATAAATCAGGAGGGCTTCCTTCTATAGGGATAAGTTTTGTCGAATTTTGTTCATCATTAACGGGCATTGCTTGACGTAGACCGATGGTGTAGGGATGTGAGGACTTGTAAAAAATCTCGTCTACACTTCCACTCTCAATCACTTGACCGGCGTACATTACACTAACCTGATCTGCCATTCTGGCCACAACGCCAAGATCATGAGTGATCATGATGATCGACATATTGTCTTCTGTTTGTAGCTCTTTTAATAGATCTAAAATTTGTTCTTGTATGGTTACATCCAGAGCTGTGGTTGGTTCATCAGCAATTAAAAGCTTTGGTTTACAAGCAAGAGCCATTGCGATAATTGCTCTTTGTAACATACCGCCTGAAAACTCAAAGGGAAACTGACTGGCTCTTTTGTGAGCTTCAGGGATTTTTGTTCGATCCAAAAGTCTTTTCGCTTCGTTCAAAGCCTTTTCTTCCGAATAACCTCTGTGTACGATTAATGTTTCAGCGATTTGTTTACCGATCTTCATAGTTGGGTTCATAGAACTCATAGGATCTTGAAAGATCATCCCAATTTCTTTACCGCGAATGCTTCTCGCTTTTTCAGGACTAACTTTTAAAAGCTCTAGACCATCTAGTTTTGCTGTTCCACTTGTTATTCTTCCTGGAGGCATTGGGATCAATCCCATTATGGATTGCATTGTTACGGACTTTCCACAGCCGCTCTCTCCAACAATACCTAAAGTTTTACCTCGTTCTACTTGGAAGTCTACTCCTCTTACGGCCTTAACAACTCCACCATAAGTATCAAATTCTACTTTTAGGTCTTTTACGTCTAATACGATATCTTTTGCCATTGTCTACTCCCTTGATCTCATTCTAGCGTCTAATGCGTCTCTTAATCCGTCCCCTAGAAGGTTGAAAGATAAAACGGTTAGGGAAATAAAAATCGCTGGAAAAATTAACTCATGAGGGGTGTTGAGCATGGTTGCGATTCCTTCGTTTGACATTACCCCCCAACTAGCATTTGGAGGTGCCACACCCATTCCGATAAAACTTAGAAAAGCTTCGGTAAAAATGGCTGAAGGAATTGCGAACGTAAGTGTAACTAAAATTACACCAATTGTGTTTGGGATCATATGGCGGAGAAGAATGTACCATGAGCTAGCACCCAATAATTGGGCAGCCTGGGTAAAGCCTTCTTCTCTTAGTTGTAAAACCTGTCCACGAACAAGTCTTGCTGTTGCCGGCCATAGTAAAGCAACCATTGTAGCCATCATTGGCACTATCCCTGATTCTCCAGGGCCTGCACCGAAAGCGATATAACTTAAAATCATAAACAGTAAAAAAGGTAGGGCTACCACAAAGTCGGAAAAGCGCATCATCCAGCCATCAACTCTTCCACCTACGAAACCGGCTATGCCGCCATATAAAGTTCCAAATAATATGTAAAGTAGGGGAGCGAAGAACCCAATGAAAAATGAAATTCTCCCACCTGTCATTAATCTAGCCATAACATCACGACCCAATTGGTCCGTTCCGAAAGGGTGAGCTCCAATGGATATGCTATCTCCAAGCTTATAATCATTACTAATGGCACGAGCTTGATCTAATGAGTAGGCTAATTTTGGAGTTACTTGAATGCTTGTGTAAGTCATTGCTTCGTCGACTCCGTCAGTAGCAACGATGGAGTACCAATAAGGAATGGCCTCTAGTTGCAAAGAGTCGATATAAGATAGTTCGTTTGCGTACTCGGTTGTAAAGAGCGGGACCCCGAGTTCACTAATGCTTGTTGGTTCCATTTCATTTCTATAAATGGTGTAGTTATATGCCCCAGGAACAGCTTGCCATTTTAAATGCACTCCCACCGTATTTGCCGTTCCTAGTACTTCTAGGCTTTCTGTGGCTGCCAGTGGTAGGATCTCTTCTAGAGGTTCTTCAGGGATATTTTCATCAACAATTAGTTCACCTAACATTTCTCGGTTGGCGATTATGGCCTCGCTACCAAAGCTTGGTCCTTGAGAAATCATATTTAAGTTTTGCTCGTTAGGATCTACGGTCCAAAATAAAGGCCCTAATAAACTAAATGCTAAAATAAAACTTACTAAGAAAAGGGAGCTAATTGCTTTTTTATCTTTTTTTAAACGAATCCAAGCGTCTTGCCAGTAACTTAGTGAAGGTCGTGATAGGCCATGTAGGCTCTCATCTTGCTTGATGGCGGGTTTAAAAAAAGAATCTAAATTGTCACTTGTACTTTTGATATCACTCATCGCTGGTGCAGACCTCGGTGTTGAATTTGTTTGCTTTTGATTTAATTCTATTTCCATCATTTTGCCAACCTAATTCTTGGATCAATCAACCCATAAATAACATCAACAGCGATTACCATAAAAACTAAAAAGGCACCGTAAAATACGGTTAAGCCCATAATTACAGTATAATCTAATTGTTGAACCGCTTGAACGAAGTATCTTCCTAAGCCTGGGATAGCGAAGATTTTTTCAACAACAAAACCGCCAGTTGTGATCGCGGCAATGGCTGGTCCTAAAATGGTAATTAAAGGAAGAACTGAGTTTCTTAGCTCGTGTTGAACAAAAATTCTTGAGGCTTTTAAGCCTTTTGCTTTTGCTGTTCTGATGTAATCGGAGTTTCCTACATCTAACATGGAGTTTCGCATAAGTCTTGTTAGATAGGCCATTGTGGATAAGCCTAAAGCCATTGCTGGTAAGATCATATTAGAAAATTCACCCCATCCAGCAACCGGTAAAATGGAAGTTCCAGCGAGTTCGTTCAAATTAACTGTTGCCCATTGGGAAACTGCCGCAACTACAAAATTGGGAACACTGATTCCTAGAATTACTAAAACCATAATTACATGATCGGGCCATTTGTTTCTGTATTTTGCGGTTAGAGCGCCCCATAAAATACCACCCAAGGCTGCGTATAAAATTGCTAAGACTCCCAAAACGGCACTAACAGGAAAGTGTTCACTAATAATATCGTTCACACTTCGATTTTTTTGAGTAAAAGAGATTCCAAAGTCACCTAGAAGCATGTTTTTCATGAAGGTGGAATATTGTACTAAAACTGGTTGGTCTAAACCGTACTTCGCCTCTAGATTGGCACGAATTTCTGGTGTCATTGCCTTTGCGTCCATCAAAGGATCTCCGGGTACTAAGTGCATGGCAAAAAAGGTGGCCGTTGCAATAAAAAATACCGTAAGGATGCCTTGAACAACTCGGCTAAAAATATACTTCTTCAATTGATTCCCTCCTAAAATGTTTAAAACTTCCCCAAAGCTTTTAAACAAGTTTAGCGAATTTTTGGGTCGCCTTAAAAAACGATCTAAGAAGTAGATCGCTTTCTGAGATGACCGGGCAGAATCATCTGCCCAGGCATTAAAGACTTATTTAATTTTTGCGTGTACTAAGAACGGGTCTGGCCCAACCACGATTCTTTGTAAGCCACGAAGTTGGTTGTTTTGAATGTATACAAGACCTCTTTCGTAGTGTGGTACAATGGCAACTTCATCATGTAGGATCTTTTGCATTTGCGCGAAAGCCTCCATTCTAACTTTTGGATCGGCCGAGTTTTGTGCCTTTCTAACCATAGCATCATAGTCAGCACTTTTAAATTTTCCACGGTTGTTCTCGTTCCAGCTAGCCATTAGGTCACCAAAAGTCATGATGTCATCATAATCAGGTCCCCAACCAGCAGCAACTAAGTCAAACTCACCAGCAGTCATTTTTGCTAAACGTTGCTTAAAGATTTGTTTGTCAATTTTGATTTCCAAACCTAAACGCTCTTTCATCTGTTGTTGAAAGTACTGGGCTTGTTTCGCTGAGTTTTCAGCATCATCACATAAAAGAACAAGGGCAGGGATTTTTCCACCCAATTCTTTTCTTGCTTTTTCTAGGTAAGATTTAGCAAGTTTAGTGTCCACTTTAAAAGCAACCGGTGGGTGCTCTTTAATGAAACTATCTTTTTCACCTTTTAAAAACTCAGGAAAAAGACTGTCTGAAGGTTTGTAACCAGGACGTCCAATTACTTTGTTTACCAGTTCACGGTTATCAAAAGCGTGAGCAATGGCTTTACGAAGATTTAGATTGGCAGTTGGTTTGCCTTTTCTGTGATTGAACTCGTGATAAAACACAACGCCTTCAGCAAAGTTCTTTAAGCGATACTTTTCTTTTAAAGAATTTTTAATGCTATCTGGTCCTAAGCCATCGGCATAGGCAATTTTCTTGTCTTTGAATAAGTTAAAAATGGTGTTTTGATCTTCTACGATATAAGGAATATCAATAGCATTTAGATAAATTTTGGCACTATTCCAGTAGTGTTCATTTTTGTCCATTCGAAGGCTAGCACCGTGAACCCATTTTGTAAGTTTAAATGGACCATTGTATACTGCATGGTTGTATTCACTTGCGTATTTATCTCCAAACTTTTTAACAATGTCTTCGCGAGCAGGGTAGAAGGTAGCGAAAGAAGTCATTCCTAGGAAATAACCAGTAGGTCTTTCTAATTCTACTTTTAAAGTATGATCGTTAACAGCAGTGACACCTAATTTATTTAAAGGCATTTTACCTTTACTGATGGCTTCACCGTTTTTAACGGTATACATGATGAACGCGTATTGAGAAGCGGTTTTTGGATTAACCACATTTCTCCATGCAAAAACAAAGTCTTTCGCGGTAACAGGTTTTCCGTCACTCCACTTTGCGTTTTTTCTCAAATGGAAAGTGGCCTCTGTAGGAGTAATGTCCCATTTTTCGGCTACACCAGCGGTTAGGCGACCACGTTTATCGAAAGTCGTTAAACCTTCCATCACATGACCTAGTACTTGAAAGCTAACTGCATCGGTTGCTTTCATTGCATTCAAATCTGGTGGCTCTTGTCGAATGTAAATTTTAATTTCTTTTTTTTCTTTTTCGAAAGCGGCAAAGCTCGGGCTTGCTAGCAAGCTGCTCACGATTAAAAGTGAAATGACCAAAAAGTGTTTCATGTTCTCCCTCTCCTTAAAGGCTGTAATTTCGCATATTTAAGCTATACATTCCTTGTAATTCTGTAAAGCTATTCGAGCAATTATAATGCCAATACATAGAGGGTCAAAAAGCACCACTGCTTGCATTACAGTCCGAATAAAAGAATCAGTTGGTTTTCATTAATATTCTTTATAGAAATGCAAAAAGACAGGGCGAAAGCGAAAGAGGTTGATTAAAAATCAATCATGTTTGTCCGATTTAGAGCTTGGGTAATTAACTGGCATTGAGTTTTTATTTTTATAGATTTTAGAGAATTAAGCTCTGCGTAATATATTCTGATGGCAAATGGCACCACTCTGATAAGCAAAAAGACAGCAAAAATGAAAGGCATTTTTGCGATTAAACATCTTCGCTTGCTGTGTTTCAATCATTAGATGGCTTTCAATTTTTCTTCCAATGGCTACCTTAAGCCAATCAATCCTTGTACTAGGCTTCCATAATCTTAGAAAGAATTCCAATTATAAAGAGTGGTGTTTTTAGGGAATGCGGCTTTGCCCATTGCAAGTAGTTTGCAGTCTTGTACGCCAACTTATCAGCGTTCAAATGGACGAATTGAGGATTTGTTGAGAACTAGAAATAGGGCAGTTGCTAAGAGAGTTTACCTAGAAACCATATTGGAAGAGATTAAAAAGGGAAATCAGGATAAAATTTTTCGAGTGATTGTAAAATAAAAAGCCCCACTCTGATCTGTACCCCAAATTCTGG
>DJMA01000054.1 GCA_002436415.1 Bdellovibrionaceae bacterium UBA6502
ACCCTTGTGTTAAAACGTACACTGATCCAAAAAGGTCTGATCAAAACACTTTTGTTTCAGAAGGCCTCTTTCTCATTTCTTCAGATCTAAATCTCGTAAGCTTGTTTTTTTGATGCTGGCGCGGGGGAGCGGGGCGCCTACGCCTAGGCTTCGGCGGCCGTTGGCTTTTTGAGTAGCTGCGCTCTCAAAGGTGCTTTTGTTTAATTGGGTTTAGGGTAGCCGGGCAATAATTTTAATTGGATTGTTTGATAAAGGTGTAAGTATCTAAATAAGGGACCTAAACAATGAGGGGGTTTGAATTCGGCCTTTCCACCCTGTATTTGGGTGGCTGTAACCTAAATGCACATGCTCCCAGGCAATTCCTCAAATCTAAACCTGTCTACCGTTGGTTCGAAGCTTTGAACTACAAATTTTAAGAGCTTACATAGATCAGTAGCGCATCAAAGACAAATAAGGGCCTGCCCGTTGAAGCCTTGGTGTAGGAGGGCTTTACTTTGTTTGTCCTTATATATATAAGGTGGCGTGGGCATTGAGTTTAAAGTAACAAAACCTATTTATGATAAATCTCTTGCTATTGAGGATTGGCAGGATCCTAAATGGCAGTTGCGTTTTTCTTTGAAGAAAAAAGAAGACTTTGCTCGTTACTTTCGTTTGTCCAAGCAAGAAGAGGAGGCATTTGATAAAGGTTCACAGTTCAATGTGCAAACCACACCTTACTATGCCTCTTTAGCCAAAGATCATCCAGAAGATCCGATTCGTAAGATCTTTATGCCAAATGCATTGGAGTTAGAAGATCAGTTTCAAAGGATGTTGGATCCATTGGATGAAAACAACAATCGTCCTAGCCAGAGAATCATTCATCGTTACCCGGATCGTTGTTTGTTCTTGGTGACGGATTACTGCAATGTATATTGTCGGTACTGCACAAGAAAACATTTTACCGGAAAAGAACAAGTTTTTCCTAAGAAGGATGAGTACCAATCAGGATTGGATTATATAAGAAATACTCCTAAGATCAGAGAAGTAATTCTTTCGGGAGGAGATCCCTTAAGTTTAAGTGATAATAGACTTGAACAAGTTTTAAAAGATCTAAGAGAGATCCCACATATTGAAATCATTCGAATTGGTTCTAGAATTCCCGTGGTAAATCCTTTTCGAATTACGGAAGAATTGGCTAAAGTTTTGAAGAAATATAAGCCTGTCTATCTAATGACTCACTTCAATCATCCTCGTGAAATTACTAGAGAGTCGGCAGAGGCTCTTGAGCGAATTGTTGATCATGGCACTCCTGTCTTTAATCAAATGGTTTTATTAAACGGAGTAAATAATCACCCAGCAATCATTCAAGCCCTTTCAAGAAGGCTTTTATATTTGAGAGTAAAACCATATTATATGTTTCAGTGCGATCCAAGTGAGGGTAGTGATTATCTTCGCACAAGCATTGAAGACTCATTAGAAATTCAAAAACACTTATGGGGAAAAGTAAGTGGTCTGATGATGCCTAATTATTCTATCGACATTCCCGGTGGAGGAGGTAAAACCTCAATGGTCCCCAATCATCAAATTAATCACGAGGGAAACACCAGGACCTTCAAAGGCTTTGATGGAAAAATCAGACAATACATCAGCCCCTCAAAACAAAACATCAAAAAACCGATGGATGTAGAAAGCTATCAGCAAGAGTGGGACTTACTTAACTCATAGGTTAAAAAAATAACTGTAAAACTAAAATCTCAGATTAAGCTAAAGCATTGGCGCGCAAGCACAGTCGCTTGAAGAACTACAGCTTGAGGCTAAGTTCAAACCCAATAACTAAACCCGAGTCAACTTTGCAAATTTAGCTACGAAATTCTTCAAAAAGTTTCCATCAAAAATTACTGTTAGTTTTGCTTTATCCCCAGAACCCTTAACTTCGTAAACGGTTCCCGCTCCAAACTGAGGATGATGAACTCTCATTCCTTTTTGGTAGTCACCGCCACTAGATTTAGGCTTTTCCCAATCCTCTAAAGGGGCAGCTTGGGAGTATGAATTTGCTTCTTGATTGAATTCGTCATCCCCCCACGGGTTAGGGTTTCCAAAATCAAACTCATCATCCGATTTATTGGAGGAATAACTAGAGCCCGAATTAGCCATGGAACTAAAACTAGAACCAGCATTCGCTCGAGAAGCAAAACCACCACCAATGGCATTTAGCTTTGGTGGTTTACGATCTGAGCCAAGTCCCATAGTCACATATTCAGGAGGAAGCTCGTCTAAAAATCTAGAAGGGGAATTGAACTGAGTTTGTCCCCACATACGTCGACGTTTTGCATGTGTAAGAGTTAGTTTGTCCATAGCTCGGGTGTAACCGACGTAAGCCAAACGTCTTTCTTCTTCGATTTCTTCTTGCTCTCCAGATTCAACTGCTTGACCACTAGGGAAAATTCCTTCTTCCATACCAACAATAAATACATAAGGAAACTCTAGGCCTTTAGATACATGCAAGGTCATAAGGTGTACACAGTCGATAGAATGATTCACTGAATCTTGGTCTGATACCAAAGCCATTTCTTCTAAAAATAACTCAAGGCTACCGGCATCTCTTCGATCTTTTTCAAACTGTAGGATCGCATTGCTTAATTCTTCTAAATTTTCAAGTCGAGCAACAGCTTCTGGCGTGTCGTCTTTTTGTAAGTTTTTGATATAGCCAGTTTCATCTAAAATGATTCCAAGCAAATCGGAAGCGCAATAATTTTCTGCCTCAATTCGGAGATTGGCAATTAATGCTAAAAAGCCTGCAATCTTTTTTTGTGTACCAGAGTTTACGGCTTTTTCTTCGATTAAAACATGGCAGCTTTCAAGCATACTCATATTTCTATCCATGGATACGTCTTCAATTTTTTGAATGGTCGTCTTACCAATTCCTCTGCCGGGTACATTGATGATTCTCTTTACCGCTACATCATCATTGGGATTCACCATCAAGCGCAAATAGGCTAGGGCGTCTTTAATTTCCATTCGATCATAAAATCGTAGGCCGCCAATGATTTTATAAGGAATGCTACTGGTACGTAGTTGCTCCTCTAGGACTCGTGACTGGGTATTGTTGCGATAGAAAATAGCAATGTCTTTGTATGGATGAGACTTTGCTATTTTATTAATTTGTTTTACTACAAAGCGAGCTTCATCACGATCGTCTTCTTCTTCTCTAATAAGAATTTTTTCGCCTTTGTCTTTGTTACTAAAAAGCTTCTTCCCTTTTCTTTGGGTGTTTTTAGAAATAACGTGGCTAGCGGCATCTACGATGGTTTGTGTACTTCTATAGTTTTCTTCAAGCTTTACTACAAATGCATTTTCATAATCTGATTCGAAGTTAAGGATATTAGATATATCTGCTCCACGCCAGCTATAGATGGACTGATCCTCATCACCCACCACGCAAAGGTTTTTGTGGTGATTGGCTAAGAGCCTTAGTAATTTGTATTGAATGTGATTGGTGTCTTGATACTCATCCACCATTATATAGCGAAATCTTCTTTGATAGCCTTCTAATACTTTTGGAAAATTTTCGAGGAGCAAAAGGCTCTTCATCAATAGGTCATCAAAATCTAGTGCGTTGGCTCGAAACATTTCTTGCTCATAGATTTGATATATTTCATGAGTTCTTTTATCCATATAGAACTTATCATCTTTGGTAATGTCTTCTGGGCGTTTGCCTTCCATTTTGGCCCAACGAATTCGGTAAGCAAAATTTTTAGCAGGATATTCTTTTTCTTTTAAGCCTTTGTTGGCGGAAATTTTTTTGATTAAGGATATTTGATCACCAGAATCATAGATGGTGAAATTTCTTTTGTAGCCTAACAGCTCTGCATGCTGACGTAGAATACGAACACAAGTGCTATGAAAAGTACTTACCCATAGTTTGTCGTGAATGCTAATGCCAAGGCTGGTTAAGATTTGCTCTGCACGATGGGCCATTTCACTTGCGGCTTTGTTAGTAAAAGTAACGGCAAGAATTTCGTCCGGTGCTGCTTTTTGCTGTAAAACTATATTGGCTAAACGATGGGTTAGTACTCTAGTTTTTCCAGAGCCTGCGCCGGCTAAAATTAAAAGAGGACCATCCACTTTTTCTACAGCGGCTAGTTGTTGCGGGTTTAATCGATCGGCAAAGTATCCAGGATTTGTCATGGCGCTAAACTAACGAATAAATGCAATTCTTACAAGGTCTCTTAGTAAAAAAACAACTTTCTTGGCGCGAAGATTGCTACTAATATTTGTGGAAATTTAAAGTGGTGGTAGGTGCGTTCCTACGGGTGTGATTATGAAAAATATTCTTAAACTGTCTATAGTTTGTTTGGTAATGCTTGCAGTGAATGTCTCATGTAGCAAGCCCGAGCCGGACAGCGCAATGATAAAAATGCAGGTTCCAGTTCTCCATGAAGACGGAGAATATAAATTAACTGTAGTTGAAGTTCCTCGTCCTAAAAGCATGGAAACTTTGGAATCGGATTTTGTTAATTTTAAGTACTACGTAGGTTCTGACGACATTAAATATAATAGACGTGATGGAAAATTTCGTATTGATGGGGAATCACCAAATTTTGAATTTGTTAAAAAGGGCGATGTTTATATACCTGCCGGACAAATTGAAAGTTTAGAAGCAGCCACAATGTACTATTTGATGTATAGCCTTAAACAAAAGATGAGCGCTTTAAATTGGAACTTTGATAATTATTGGCCAAGAAGAATTGTTCTTCATTCTGTGCCTTCTAAAAACAATGCTTTCTATTCTGCTGGTGGCGACTATTTTGGAATGGTTGTTTATGAAGAAAAATACATTCCAGCAACAATCAATGCGGATGTTTGGTACCACGAAGCTTTTCATTCCATTTACTATCACGCATATGCAAATCAATTGAACCAAAACTCAAATACATATAATCCTTTGACGAAAATGCTTTTTGCTAACGACGGCCTTGCCATTGCTAAGATGGACTCTGTTAAAACATATAATGAAGGTTTCTCAGATTTATTTGCCTTTCTTATGACGGGTAGCACTGAGATAATGAATCACTTTGCGAGGGGACATTCTAGTTATCGTAATTTTTCTGAAAAACCAAAATCCTATGCTCCATTTTCAGATACGAATTATGTGAGTGAAGATCATTTTTATATAATGGGAAGCTACTTTGCTAAAAGTTTTTTAGCGATTCAAATGGAAAAGTATGGTTTAGAATTTTCGGAAGTTTCTCAGTTGAGCGAAGACATTCGTAATGAAATTTTGAAAGAAGCTTTAAGGTTCCTCACAGAAGATGTTTTCACGGATATCTATTTAGAAAATGATGGAAGTGTCGAAGCTAGTATTAAAGTTTTAAATCAATATCGAAATGAAGTCTTAGGCAAAGAGTCTACAGAGCTTCATTTTTATTCCTCAGATCCTGAGGCGATGAAGAATGCTAAGCCACAAAGTATATTAGAAGAATTTACCAGTGTTTCAGAAGACGGAAGCTTTTTAGAGGTGAAAAATGAAAAATAGTATCCTGATGGGCTTTTTGCTTCTATTTGCTAGTAGTTCTTTTGCTTTCACAAAGAAAAATCAATTGGATTTTGGTTACACTCGTTCTTCACGAACGGGAAACACAAGCCAAAGAATTGAAAATCCTTACTTCAAGCTTAGTTATGATCGAAAATTTTTAGACAATACTTACATAGATTTTAGTATTTCCCAAGGGAGTCGCTCTAACGAGATTGGCATCGTTGGAATGGCGACAAAATACACTGATTATCAATTGAGTATTGAGCGTAGAATTCCTTTTTATTCGCCTCTCCGTGTTTTCTTGGGAATCGGTATGAGTACAGAAGAGACAACCAATTCATTAGCCGCGCAAAGCTCTAGCGTGTCGGATAACAAGAGCTTTTTGGCAGTAGGGTTTAATGTTCCTTTAAATATCTACGAAGATATGAACTTTAAAGCCGATTGGACTCGAAACATGATTTATGAGTTTGGAGTTAGTTTTAGAAATGAGCTAGAAGACCTGGAAAATAATATTGTGGATTTCAATTTAATTAGTCTAGGTTATCAGTTCTAACTGCTGGTTTTCCCGACTTTTTTGCAGAGACTGTTTGGCAGCTTGCTGAATTCTATTTAAAATTAGCTAAGCTAAGGGGTTCAGCATGAAAAAGTCACTTTTCTCTACATTCTCATTATTTTTCGGAATCAATTCCATGGCAGCTACCGAGCTTCCTCTTCCTGACTGGAAAAACCTAAAGTTAGACAGCTATTTAAGTAGTAAAGAGAGTGAGCAAACAATCAAGGAGCTAGAAACAAGCGGGGATGCTCGTCGTAATTTTTATGTCATTCAAGAGGCCGATAAAAACGGTGCGAAAGTTTTAAAAATGCAACTGTTCGATTTTGACAAAGATGGCAAGATTGATCTCGCAAAGCATTTTAAAAACGCGAAGGTGGTTCGCACAGAATGGAATTTGGACAAAGATGAGTTTGCGGAGGTAGTAAAATACCACCAGGCCGAGACGGGTGAGGTCTATTTAAAGGTTCAAACCGATGGACAAGGAAATGTTTGGACTCATTATTTTAAAGGTGAAATTCGTCGCCAAGAATTTGATCGTAACAACGATAAAAAGCCAGATATGTGGTACTACTTCCGAGCTGGTAAAGTTTACCGCGCTGAAGTGGCTAAAAACTTTGACCCGAAAAAAATCGAAGACATCACAACCGAAGTTCAAAAGCGCGCAAATTAGTATTTTCAAGCTTCTAATTTTTTGAAATTTATCAATCTACTACTATAAAAAAAGCCCGATGTTTCCATCGGGCTTTGTCGTTTTTCGTTTTAATATTTATATTACTGAACAATCTTTTTTACTAAGGCTGATTTTAAGCTAGCTTCTTTCATTAATTGTTTTCTGTAAACACCAGCTTTTTCTTTGTTCGCAAAAAGACCAACATTAACTCTGTACCAAGTATTTCCGCTAATCACAGCTTTTAAATAAAAAGAGGAGTAGCCTTGGTTTGTTAGGTTTTCACTGTGCTCTTTAGCCTCTTTTTCAGTTTGGTAAGCAGCAACTTGTACTGTAAATTTACCAACAGTAGAAGCCGCTAGCTTAGCAGGTAAACTGGTTGGGATTCTACTTTTTTGTGGTTTGTCCTTAACCACTGGCTTCACATCTTTAGAGATGTTCTTAGCAACTTCACTAACTAAGTCATCTTTTTCAGGAAGAGTTTTTGGCATTTCTTTTTTGGCTTTTGCAGTTTCTGCTTTCGCCATTTCTTTTTTAGGTTCTTCCTCAGCAACCACTTCCGCCATCATCGCATCGATACTATCTTCAGCCGTTGTTTTAGCAGTCTCTTCTTTGCTTGGCTTTGTAGTCTCTTTAGTGTCTGCTTTTTTTGTTTCTGTTTTTACTTCAGCAAGAAGCTCGTCGATATCGTCTTTTTCAGCATTTGCAAATTCTTCGGTGATACTTGCAATGTCTGCATCTGTAAGAGCTTCTTCCGGAGCAACTTCTAAAGAATTGGTAGGAATACTAGCGGTGCTACGAGCTTGGCCTGTATTGCCTTCAATCATTGCTGTCTTATGTTGTTGGTCACTAAATTGTTTACCGACAAAAGTACCAATAGAAAAACTCAATAATGAGATTATAAATACGAGTGCCAATTTTATAACGGTATCCATCCTGGAACGGCCCTGTTCATTTAACATTCTTCAATTCCCCCTGAATGCATTGATCTGCACCAATCATTCTAGCTTTCATCATTTTTTGGGTCAAAATTTATGGCAATTTTATAAGGAATAGTCTGGGATGAGAAGCCATAAGAAACCGTATTTATACCTAACTTAGGTCCAGGATGTCACTCCTTTATCCTAGTTAATCAAATATATACGGGAAAAATCCCCCGTATCAGTCATTAGACTCAATTACTTTGGGAAAAGGTTAAAAGTTTCAATGCGACACATTAAAATGCCTAAGGTTTTGATTTCACATAGAAAATTAAAAAAGCATTTATTCCGTGGTAGAATCTAACAAGTAGAATTCTTTGTTCACCGTCAAAGTTTTGTCAGCCTCAGTCTTTCTGACGAGGAAAAATTGTCATCTTCGTGTCGCAATGTGATGTGGTTTAGCTCTAGATTTCTTCTCGCTTCTTCGGACTCTACTGAAGTCTGTATGGCATTTATTTTGCTCATATAGCTAGTGACAGAATTGTGACGACATCAAGGAGATTACAGCGTGGCAGAAGAAGAAGCAGCAGAAGGCGGTGGTGGAGCTCCAGTAGCAAGTAGTGGTGGAGGAAATTCCAAGCCAACTTTGTTTATCATCTTAGCAATTATCAATATGTTAATTGTGGGTGGTGTGGGCGCAATGCTTTACATGGGCAAAAAGCAAGAAGAAGCAAAGCCCGGTATTGATAATGTGATTGAGGGTGAGCAAGAAGCTCAACTGAAAGAAGCTGCAGAAGAAGAGGACTTTATCGGTAAGTTAGTGCCCTTAGAGACTTTTTTAGTAAATTTGGCAGGAACGAGAGGGGGAAAACTTATGAAAATTAATATGTCCCTCGAAGTTGGTAATGACGAAGTTCAGGCGGAGATAGAGAAAAGAAAACCGCAAATTCGCGATATTATTTTGATTTTATTATCAAGTAAGACCTATGACCAGGTTTCAAATCGCGAGGGGAAAGATATTTTAAGGGACGAAATTAGAAATACTGTGAATTCCTTTTTAACCAAAGGCCAGGTGAAAAGAGTCCTATTTACGGAGTTCTTCTATAACTAGAAGGTAGGAAATTTATGAGTCAGGTTTTATCACAAAGTGAAGTAGACGCCCTCTTAGCCGCAGTTTCTGACGGTGGCTTTGATGAGGACGAAGGCGGTGGCGCTGGTGGAGTCGAAGCCAGCGGTGGTGGCGGCGGCGGAGCAGGTTCTGCAGCGGCAACGGATGCCAACGTAGTTGTTTATGATTTGACCTCTCAGGATCGAATCATTCGCGGACGTTTACCACAGTTGGAAGTAATTTATGAAAGGTTTATGAGAACCTTTCGAGTTTCTCTATCCAATGCATTACGTAGAATTGCTTCGATTAACTTAGCGAGTACAGATTTTCTAAAGTTTGGTGAATTTATCAATACACTGCCGATGCCGACTTGTATGAGTGTTATTCGTTTTAATACTTTACGTGGTTCCTCGCTTTTGGTGATTGAAAGTAAATTGGCTTACGCTTTAGTGGATAGTTTTTTTGGCGGAGCAGAAAGACCTTATACAAAAATTGAAGGTAAAGACTTTACTCCGATTGAGTTATCGATTGTTCGAAGAGTTGTAGATTTAGCAATTGGTGAGTTAGAAGCAGCATGGGCATCCGTGCATAAGATCGATGCCAGTTTTGTTCGTACCGAAATTAACCCGCAGTTTGTGGGGATTGTTCCACCAACAGATGTGGTGGTTGCCTCTACTTTTGATGTGGAATTAGAAAATGCAAATGGAACCATTACTATTGTTATTCCGTATGCAACGATTGAACCTATTAAGCAAAAACTAAGTTCTGGTTTTCAGGTGGAATCGGATCAAACGGATAGAAAGTTGTGGTCGAGTATTATTAGACAACAATTAAAGTCTACTGAAACGGAAGTATTGGTAGAGCTTGGAAATACAAAAATCACTCTTGCTGATTTGATGGAGTTAAAAGAAGGGGATGTAATTCCTTTGGATCAAGATGCAACGGGTGAATTAACAGTGCAGGTAGAAGAAGTTCCGAAGTTCAAAGCTTACTATGGTGTAAGTCACGGAAACTGCGCTGTGCAGGTTACTAAAGTAATAAAAGACGATTAAGTTTGGGATATTAAGGAGGCGTTATGTCTGACGATACTAATTTAGCAGCAGTTGCCGAAGCTTTGGCCGCATCAATGGATGATGATGAAAATCCAATGGAAGGCGGTGACGATTTTGGTGGTGGAGCTCCTGGGGCAGGAGATGGAATGTCTGCTGATGAACGTCACGATCGCAATCTAGATTTAATTTTAGATATACCATTAAAGGTTACGGTGGAACTTGGCCGTACAAAAATGATGGTTTCTGAGTTATTAAATCTTGGTCAGGGAAGTGTGATTGAGTTAAACAAACTTGCTGGGGAAGCACTAGAGATCCTAGTGAATGATAAGCTAGTGGCTCGCGGTGAGGCAGTTGTGGTAAATGAAAAATTCGGGGTACGCCTGACGGATATCATTAGCCCGCAAGAACGCGTTCAACAACTAGGCTAATTTTTAGAACTTTCAATTGCTAGGATGGCGAGGATCAAGTGAGTATAAAAGGACTTATATCATTTATCATTGGATTGACTGCGGCAGTAAATTTAAATGCCGCAGGTGAAATTTTAAATAATGTACAACACCAAGAGAGCCAGTCTCACTTTAAGGTTGTTTACGAATTTAGTAATCCAGTGGATGAAAAAGATGTAAAGATTGAATTTATCAACAGCACCGTGCAGGTAAATGTTAAAGGTGCTGAGTTGGATCAAGATAAACGTTTTGATAAAGTATCTGATCCATTGGTAAAAAACCTTTATACCTTTAAGCCAGATCGCGACACTCTCGCATTAAGAATAAATTATGAGAAAAAATTTGATGTAGATAAATTTAAAGGACGTGTAGAGACCAAAATCGAAGGAAACCAACTAATCGTTTCCGTGGCTGATGGTCGTGCCGTACTATTGGGTACTCTAGATAATATTCTTGAGGAACCTTCTAATCTGAATAATCAAAAAATTGAAGACAAGTACAAATATCTACAGTTAAAACTTACTGAAGACGAAGCGATTGCTCAAGAAAAAGCTCCGTCTGCAAAAGCTCCTGCTGTTATCTCAGCAGAAAACTTCGAGAACAAAATGCAAACTCAGCTTAAATACGATGCTAGCGATAGTATCGCTGAGGATATTCCAGTGGTTCATCAAGCGCCGATTCGAAAGAAAGAAGGTCCGATTAAGGTTCGAAGTATTCGAGGTATCAGTAGTGATGATAAAGTTTTACTAGAAGAAGATGTAAGTCTGGAAGAACAAGATTTTAAAGGTAAAAAAGAATCTGAAATTCCTGTATTTGGCACAAAAGTAAAGAAAAGCGAAAAGAAAAATGAGAGTCCAATGGGTGGTTTAATGAGTGGGTTATTGATTATTGCAGGACTACTATTGGGTGGTTTTCTTTTCTTAAGGCAATATGCAAACAAGAAGCGAAAAGAGCAGAAACATCACACGATTAAAGTACTCACTCAGCATCATTTAGGACCGAAAAAATCTTTAATGATTTTACGAGTAGCCGGCGAGTCGATGCTCGTGGGAGTTACCGATCACAACATCAACCTAATAAAGCCTTTAAGTCTTTTAGATGAAGAGATTGAAGAAATGGAAGAAGATGCTTCTTTTGATAAGCGTTTAAGTTCTGCCAATATTAACGAAGAAATCGGTATGGGTATGGACTTCGAAGAAGAGGAAGAAGAAGAATTTAATATTCGTGGAATCAAGGATTTAGTAAAAAATCGTCTTTCTGGAATGAAGGAGCTGTAGTTGAAAAAGTCCATCTTGTTTTTCATCGCTCTAACTTTCGGCTTTTGCCTGGAGAGTTTCGCTCAGGGTGTGAGTTTACCCAATATCAACATTGGAATGCAGTCTTTAGATAAACCGGAAGACATTGTAAGTAGTATTAAAATATTACTTATGATTACTGTACTTACATTAGCTCCAGCCATACTTATTATGATGACTGGTTTTACAAGAATTGTAATTGTACTTTCCTTTACGAGACAAGCAATAGGTACGCAACAAATGCCACCCAATCAGTTGTTAATTGGTTTGGCACTGTTTTTAACTTTCTTTGTGATGCAACCGCATTTTAGTGAGCTGAATTCGAAAGCGGTTCAGCCTTTCTTGGAGGGTAAAATCAACCAGGAGCAGGCTGTGGATGCAGCGCTTTTACCAATGCGCAGGTTTATGTTTAACCAAACCAGAGATTCAGATCTGTCATTATTTTTAAAATTGTCAAAGGCAGAAGCTCCCAAAACAAGAGCTGACGTAGCAACAACAGTTTTAATTCCAGCTTTTATTATTTCTGAATTAAAGACGGCCTTCCAGATAGGTTTTATCATTTATCTTCCATTTTTAGTTATCGATATGGTTGTAGCCAGTGTGCTAATGGCAATGGGGATGATGATGTTACCACCTGTGGTTGTGTCATTGCCTTTTAAAATTATGTTATTTGTTTTAGTAGACGGCTGGGGACTACTTGTTGGTTCAATGATCAAAAGTTTCGGATAAGGGGTAATTTATGGGTGAAGATCTAATCTACAATTTAGGAGGAATGGCTCTTCGTACTACAGCGATGGTGGCAGCACCATTACTTTTATCAGCCCTTATCATTGGTTTGATGGTTTCCGTCTTTCAAGCGATCACGCAAATCAACGAGGCAACATTAACCTTCATTCCTAAAATCATTGTGGTTGGTATCGTTTTGACTTTAGGTGGCCCTTGGATGGTTGATGAACTATCCCAATTTACAATTACACTTATGTCAAATATCGCAGAATACGTGAGGTATTAGATTGGGAAATTTGTTTCAATACAATGAAACACAACTCCTAGCCTTCGTACTCGTGATGGTACGAATGGGCATTTTTCTTGGACTATGGCCAGTTCTCGGTACAAACAATGTTCCTAAAAATCTAAAAGTAATCTTAGCGCTGGTTGTAAGCATGGTAATTTTTCCTCTTGTGGGATGGCAGCAAATTGCAACACAAATCGATTCTAATATGATCATTTGGTTGGTGGCCAAAGAGGTTGGAGTGGGGATGGTCTTGGTTTTTATGACTCATCTTATCTTTCAGACGGTCCAGGTTTGCGGTGAGATAGTTAGTGTTTCTATGGGTTTATCTAGTGCTCAGACTTTAAATCCTGTGAGTGGAAGTAGAGAGTCCATCATTAGTCAATTTCAGCTACTACTGGTATCTGTATTTTTTCTGACCATAAACGGTCACCATGTATTTTTCTCAGGTTTAATGCAATCTTACGAGCTGGTTCCTTTAGGGGAGGATGCCATTTCATTAATTAGTGGAAAGGATTTAGCGCATATTTTACAGCTAGTTTGTGAGATAGGCTTAAAACTATCAGCTCCCGTATTGGCAGCGATGTTTTTTTCAAACATTGCAATGGCCATTATTGGTAGAGCGGTTCCTCAAATCAATATTTTAATTACAAGTTTTCCAGTAAATATCCTACTTGGATTTGTAATTTTGATAGTAACTGTGCCGGCTTTCCTTTATGGATTTAAGTCGAGTATAGATATAGTCATGGATGACCTGTTCACTGTTTTAAAGTCCATGTAAATACGGCATAATGTACTAGGGAAGCGAGTTCTAGGAAGGAACCAATGGCAGACGATTCAGGAGAAAAAACTGAAGAAGCTACAGCCCAGCGAAGAGAAGATTTTCGAAAACGCGGGCAAGTAGCACAAACCAAGGAATTGGGATCATTTCTCACCTTGATTGGTGCGTGTGCTTCTATTTGGTTGCTTGGTGCCTTTTGGATGGAGCAAATTTCTGAACTCATTCAAGTGATCTTTTCTGATTACGTTCATGCACATACAAGAATTGAAGATCATAAAATTGCAAGTTTATTTGCCTTAAAGAAAATGGCATTTTTATTGGGACCTGTTTTTTTAATCGCCTTGATTTTAGCGATGACTAGCAGTTTGGTTCAAGTTGGAATTCTTTATAATGAAGAAGCTCTAAAGCCAGATCTGAAAAAAATTGATCCTATCTCTGGATTAAAAAGAATTTTTTCAATGAAGTCGGTAGTAGAAGGTGTAAAGGCAGTTGCAAAAGTATCTGTGGTGGCATTTATCGTCTACTTAATTTTGAAGGATGAAATCAACACAGTTCCGGTTTTGGTTGAATTCACAGTTCAGCAACTTTTTGCTTACTTCGGCGATGTAACCGTAAAATTGATTGGTGCGGTTGGTATGTTTATGGGAATCCTGGCGGCTGCGGATTATGGTTTTCAAAGGTTTGACCTTGAAAAGCAAATGCGCATGACCAAACAAGAAGTAAAAGAAGAACACAAAAATCGTGAGGGTGATCCATTAATTAAATCAAGAATTCGTAGAACGCAAAGAGAAATGGCGAACAAGCGAATGATGTCTGATGTTCCTAAGGCAGATGTAATTGTAACCAACCCGACTCATATAGCAGTTGCTATCAAGTACGAACAAGGATGGATGGCGCCGATGGTGATTGCTATGGGTGCAGATAAAGTGGCAGAAAAGATTAAAGCCATTGCTAAAGAAAATAAAATCCCAGTGGTGGAGAACAAGCCGCTGGCTAGGACAATATTTAAAACTTTAAAAGTGGGAAGTGTAATCCCACGTGAGCTATTTCAGTCCGTGGCTGAGGTATTAGCTTACGTTTACAAGTTGAAGAAGAAGGTTAGAGTTTAATGGATGGAGTTTTAGATTTTCTAAGAAGATTTGAAAAGTTTAGCAAAAATACTGATTTGCTATTAGCCGCTGCTATGATGGCAATTTTAACGGTGATGATGTTACCGCTTCCATCTATTTTACTAGATTTGGCTTTGACGGTAGTTATTACTTTCAGCTTAGCGATTCTAGTCATTTCGATTTACACAGACCAAGCGTTGGATTTATCGATATTTCCGAGTTTACTCTTAATTAGCACCTTGGGAAGGCTGTCATTAAACGTAGCATCGACTCGTTTAATTTTAAGCGAAGGTCATGCGGGTGGTGATGCTGCTGGTGCAGTGATTCAAGCTTTTGGTAGTTTTGTTGTTGGTGACAATTATGTAATTGGTTTGATTGTATTCATTATTTTGGTGGTCATTAACTTTGTGGTTATCACTAAGGGCTCTGGTAGGGTTGCTGAGGTTGCGGCACGATTCACTTTAGATGCGATGCCTGGTAAACAGATGAGTATCGATGCTGATTTAAATGCTGGACTCATTTCAGAAGAAGAGGCCAGAAAGCGTCGAACAGAGATCGAACAACAAGCGGATTTCTACGGGGCAATGGATGGTGCCAGTAAGTTTGTAAGAGGAGATGCCATTGCAGGTATCATTATCACTCTTGTGAACGTAGTTGGTGGACTATTGATTGGAGTTTTACAGCGTGGTTTAGATTTAAGTACCGCCGCGGAAAACTACACAATGTTAACCATTGGTGATGGTTTGGTTTCTCAAATTCCAGCACTTTTAATATCAACCGCAGCCGGTATCGTCGTAACTAGAAGCTCTGGAACTAAGAAAAATTTAGGTTCTGAGATGACGACTCAGTTAATGGCAAAACCAAAGGCTTTAGCCATTGTGGGAAGCATTCTTATTTTCTTGGGTTTAGTTCCTGGAATGCCTTTGTTTCCTTTTATGTTAATGGGTTCATTGACTCTTTCGATTGCGTTTATTACCCACAAGTTTCGTGAAGACAATGCACTTAGAAAGCAAAAAGAGGAAATGGAACTGGCAGCTCAGCCTGAAAAAGAGAATATTGAATCTCTATTGCCATTGGATTTACTAGAGCTTGAGGTTGGCTATGGCCTAATTAATGTTGTTGAGTCTGAGGAATCGGGTGATCTTCTCGAGCGAATCGTTAGTATTCGTAAGCAATTTGCTTTGGATCTAGGGATTGTTGTTCCGAGCATTCATATTAGAGATAATTTGCAATTAGAACCTGGTGAATATCGTTTCTTAATTAAAGGTAACAAAATTGGTGGCGGAACATTGATGCCAGAAAACCTATTAGCAATGGATCCAGGAAATGTGCTTAAGGAAATTCGCGGTATTCCAACTAAAGAGCCGGCGTTTGGCCTTGATGCAATGTGGGTACATAAAAACTTAAAAGAAGAAGCAGAAATCTCTGGCTACACGGTTGTTGATTTACCTACTGTGATTGCAACTCATTTGACAGAAATGTTGAGAACTCACTCTCATGAATTAATGGGTAGACAAGAAGCTTCTGCTCTGGTGGAAAACTTTAAAGAGATCTATCCAAAAATTGTTGAGGACTTGGTACCAGACATCTTACCTCTTGGCACTGTGGTTCAAGTACTTCAAGGTTTGTTAAAAGAACAAGTTTCTATCAGAGATCTTCGTACTATTTTTGAAACTTTAGCGGATGAAGGTCATAAGACAAAACAAGTTGAAAACTTGGTGGAAAGTTGTCGAAAAGCTTTAGCTAGAGCGATTACAGAAAAATTATTAAATGAAGAGGGAATGATTCCAGTTTTGAGTCTTTCTCCTTATCTAGAAGAAACAGTTAGTAATAGTTTGTTGCAAACAGAAGATGGAATTCAATTAGTGATGGATCCTCATGTGGCACAAAACATGATTACTGAAATTGCAAAAATGATCGAGACAAACCCAGAGATCGCGGGCCAACCAGTATTGCTTACAAGCCCAAGCATTCGTCGTCACATTCGTAGATTGACGGAGCGCTTTATTCCGCAGTTACAAGTGGTTTCACATAATGAATTAAGTATTGATGCCAATATCTCAAGTGTTGGTACGGTAGAGGTAAGCTATGCAAGTTAGAAAGTTTGAAGCAAATAGTATGCAAGAGGCTTTGGCTATGGTGAAAAAGCACCTAGGGCCAGAAGCTGTGATTCTTGCTGCCAGAGACAACAAGGGTTCTTTTGGTTTGAAGGGAGAATCTAGTGTTGAGGTAACCGCAGCAGTCTCTGAAGCCAAGCTTCAACAGCATCAATATGCTCTTAGTCGATTGCGAGATCAAGATCGTGAAAAGGTAATGAGCAGCCCAGCTAGCCAGCAAAAGAAATTCATCGAAAAAAGTGTGAGTCGTTTTTTACCAAAGGAAGAAATGGGATTACGTGCTCGTCAGTACATCGATATTTTAGACGATGAAGAACATTCACAAGATGATTTAGTGAATAAGTCGACGCCAAGCACACAAAGTTTGCAAAGACCGACAGCCTCTAGTAATGCCTATCGTCAACAAGGGCAAATGCAAAAAATTAAAGAGCTTGCTGCTCAAGAACAAAAAGCTTTACCGGAGACAAAGACTCCTAAAAGAGAATCAAGCATTTCCGATAATGCTAGAAGGGTAAAAGAGGCGACCCAAAATGCATTAAGTGCATTTTCAAAAGACTTTGATGAAGAGCCAAAGCAAACAAAAGCAAATAATGTAAGACGAAAAACGGAATCAGCAAGTCGTGAAATTAACGAATTAAAACGCCAGATTGCCAGTCTTGAAAAATTGGTTCAAAATTTTCGAGATGTGCCACAAAGTTTTATTCCTTCTCACCCAGGTGCCAATCACGAAATCCCTTACGAGTTGAGTTCGGCTTATGAAAGACTTTTACGAAAAGGCATAGAAGAAAAATACGCTTGTGATTTAATTTTGGGAGCAAAGAAGAATATCGCCAAAGAAAAATGGCAAAAAAGCTCTATTGTTAACGGCTATCTTGCCAAACAAATTATGGATAGCTTTCAGACGAAAAACTCTGTGGACAATGGCATTCATGTTTTTGTTGGAAACTCAGCGAGTGGTAAGACTTCCAGTTTGATCAAGATGGCAGCGAGATTGGTTGTGACAGAAAGAAAGAGTGTCGCAATTCTAACCACCGATACAATGAAGTTAGGTGCTACTGAGCAACTAAAAATCTATGCAAAAATATTAAATGTTCCTTTTGGAATATTGAGAAGTGCTGAAGAGTGGCCTTCGGTATTAAACCAATTAAAGGATGTAGACTGCATTTTAGTAGACACTCCAGGGGTTGGTTTGAAGAGCTTGGAAGAGATTGAGTGGATCAAAAAGTCTATTCCTAGCGATTTACCAGTTCCAGCGAATGTGCATTTGGTTCAATCGGTTACTCTTAAAAACGCCGATGCAAAGGCTTATGCTGAAAAGTTTAAAGTTTTTAATTTTGAAGACATCATATTCACAAAACTAGATGAAACAACTCAACATGGCGCAATTTATAATCAATTCCGTAATCTAAACGTACCTGTTTTAGGTTTTGGAATTGGTACAAATTTACCAGAGGACTTTGAGTTTGCGACTAGCGAGAGAATTGTTGATTTATTGTTTCAGGTTTCGAAGTAGGAGAAATTTAAAAAATGTTAAATAAGAAAACTCGTAGCATTAGTATTACCTCTGGTAAAGGTGGAGTGGGGAAGAGCAGCTTAGTTGCAAATCTTGGTTTATATCTATCTCGTAAAGGTAAAAAGGTACTAATTTTTGATGGCGATCTAGGAATGGCAAACATTGATATTATGTTTGGTCAGAAAGTGCAAAGAAATGTGATGGATCTGTTGAGTGATCAGTATAGCATTGATGACGTTTTAACTCGATTGTCACAAAATTTATATCTAATTTCTGGTGGAAGTGCGCTTCCAGAAATTCAAGGGCTCAATGCCTATCAAAAAAAATGTATTATCGATCAGATGTCTGAGTTAGAGGGTTTGTTTGATTATCTTTTGATTGATACACCTCCTGGAATCGATGAAAACGTGAGGCTTTTAAATTCCTCTGCAGGGGAAATTTTTGTAGTTCTAACACCGGAACCAGCAAGTTTAACCGATGCATATGCTTTAATTAAAGTTCTTCATTTAGTGCAGAAAGAAAAGAACTTTAAGATTATTTGCAATCAAGTTCGTAGTGAGAAAGACGGAATTCGTTTGTATGAAATGCTACAAAAAGTTTGCGATCAGTTTCTAAATATTAATTTAGAGCATATCGCTTCGATACAAAGAGACCAGGCCTTCGCCCAGGCGACACGCAACCAAGAGCTAGTTTTAAATTCTGCGCCAGAAGCTCCAAGTGCAGAGCAGGTGCGGGTTCTAGCGGATAAGATCAGTGGTTACGGACGTTTAGGTAACCTTAAAGGAAGCATGCAATTTTTTATGGGGGTGAATCAAGTCGACCTCTAAGGATATGGACTTTTAAGGGGATTTAAGACTTGTTATTATATTATGGAAGAGGGAAAAGAAATGTCGAAAAGTTCGAGCTTGTTAAAAAAATACAAAGAGTCACCACAAGCCCTAACCGAGGAGCAAAAAGGTACTTTAATCATGGAGTATGCTCCTCTTATTAAATTTATCGCACAGAAGATTGCAGTAAGACTGCCATCCAACATTGAATTAGACGACTTGATCTCTTCCGGTGTGATTGGTTTGATGGATGCCATTGAAAAATATGATCCTAGTCGTGACAATAAATTTAAAACCTATGCTGAGTTTCGTATTCGTGGAGCGATCTTAGATGAATTAAGAGCGCAAGATTGGGTGCCAAGATCCGTTCGTGATAAAGCGAAAATGCTTGATCGTACTGTGATGAAGCTAGAGGCAAACCTTGGCCGTAGTGCTACGGAAGAAGAGATTTGTGAATATCTTAGTATAACTATTGATGAGTTTCATGATCTTGTAAACCAAGTGAGACCTGTTAGTCTTTTATCCATTGATGAGGCGGCTACTTTTTCAAATGTAGATAAAAAATCAATCCTGAATATTTTGGAAGGGACGAAATTTAACAATCCTTTTAGCCAATTGAACTTAAAAGTGGTTAAGGATGTTTTGACGACTTCCATTGAGGACCTACCAGAAAAGCAAAGATTGGTACTTTCTCTATATTATTATGAAGATTTAAACTTGAAAGAAATTGGTCAAGTTTTACAAGTTACCGAAAGTCGTGTGAGTCAATTGCACGCTCAAGCGGTTCAAAAATTGCGTGCTAAACTTTCGCAAGTTTTTGAAAACGAAGAAATTTCTGCCTAAACTTCAAAAGAAATTTCTTTGCGAAGATCTAAGCTATTTTGCTTAGATCTTTTTTTGTAATCAATTATTAGTTTTATTGATGAAGAGAATGAGTCTCGCTGTGTTTACTACGGCATCCATTTGCTGTTGTAAGGAAAAGGATTTAAACACGGATTCGTCAATTTTATATTGATGAGATTTTCTTTTGATGGTTTTCCTTGGACCGTAATTTTGATGACGATACCAAATAGGATGTTTAAATTCGGTTTCTCCATAGTTGTTTCCTAAAGCTCCATACTCACCAAAAAAGCCAGTCTCATCACTTTCTCTTAACCAAAAAGCCTCAGAGAAGCTACTCTCGTAGGTTTGCCCATTTTTTTGGTATTGAAAGCTTTTTTGGATGGCACTAAAACTTTTTCGCGCACTTTCTTCTAGAGTTTCTAGAACGGAAAATTGGTCTTCCTTTAAGCTAGAGCAATGTTCAGAAAAAGCATTACGAATATCAGTTTCTAAAATTGGAAATGAATCAAACTTGTCTTTCACACCAGGGCCATGGTAGACCGGAACTACATGAGCTGGATTTGTTACGTCTTGTATGTAATGGGCGATTGCTCCAGTCAATGGACCAAGCTCGGAGCTTTGTTCTTCTGAGTTTTCTAATTCCTTTATTAAAAAATCCCATCTTTTCCAAAACTCACGACGTATAATTGGTGAGAGTATCCAGTCATCCTTTTTTTGATTATGGGTGTAAAAGTGCCAATTGGTCAGTCGGGTGTAGATACTAGCATGATGGGGAGAAGAGTCTTCGCGACCAGAAAACTGAATGATTTCATTGGCTTTTATGGCATTAGGAATCTGGCAATGTTTTATCAGCTCGATACTTAAAGAACTAATTTTAATGTGGTTTTCGATACTGTAGCTGTAAGCTAAAGAGTTCCATAAAAGGCTTATAAAAAGTAAAAATATTTTCATGAGGTCCCCATTTAATCTTTGAGAGAATTTCTTTAATCTCTCCTAGTAGGTACTACCTAGAAGGGGCAAAAACAGCATTTAAAAATAAAAAGTAAAATTATTTCAAAGGCGAAATGGAAGTTTTTGTATTCTTTATGAATTGAAGTCTTTCATTGCCTCAAGAAAGCAATATTTTGTGGAAAATATGCGTTTTATGAGTTTATTGGGGATTTGATTCTCCTAGTATCTAGTGAAGAAAAAGACGCTAAGAAGCATGCCAAGATTCTCCATCATTTAGTGAATTAGATAGAGTTCTTTGTGTACTGAGGACTTACAGTTTCCTTTGTATGAATAAAGGCGATTTCCATTCTTTCTAAATTAAATAAATCCCATATTAGATGTATTTATCTGATACTCTATTATGAGATGCTAAACGAATATTTATAGCTAAATCGCTTATTAACTTAAGTTATGTAGTTAGGATGTCGATAAAGTAGTATGAAGTCGTTTATCTCGTTGTTGATTCAATTTTTATTTCTGGTGCAACTCCTGGGGTGTTTTGCCAGTGTTGGGGATTTGCAATCTATCATCGAGGGGGGAAGTCTTTCAGCTCCTGCAAATTGGGAGTTTAAGAATAACCTTAATAATTCCGTTTCTGGTCAAAACAAGCCAACGATTATTGCGAGTTCTTTACCTGATGAATTAGAAGGGGCTACTGCTGATATCTACACCGATAGTAGCTGTTCAACAAAAGTGGGCTTTGGATACATTGTTAATAATGCCTTTGAAGCAAATAATATAGTTTTTCCTGAGACCGAATCAGAAGTTGGATTGAAGAAATTTTATGGCAAATACAGAAAAGGATCTAGTAGTTCAAAAAATTGTTCAGATTTAAACTTGTCTTACTATTATCGCATAAACTCGACAATTTTTCCCGCCACTTTAACAAGCCATGTAACTGGCAGTGATGATATGACTTTTATTTTAAGTCGAAATGCAAAAGCTATATTTTCAATGGATTTAAAAACGAATATTCGACAGGTAGTTGCAGATGCTGGTGTTGGTAGTGGTACTACCCTACAGGAGCTAAGTTCAATTGCTTATGACCAAGAGAACAATAGCCTATACGCTTTGGATAGATCTTTAAAGGCCTTAGTTAAAATTGATCTAAAAACTCTACATAGAGAAGTTGTGTCTGATTCTAGTACTGGTACTGGCGATGCCATAGTAAACCCATATCTTTTGTATGTGCATTCTTCCACTCAAAAAGCCTTCTATATGGATATGGATATGACTTATTCATTATATTCCGTAGATTTGCAAACTGGTGATCGAACATTGATTTCTCGTGTTGGAACTATAGGTTCTGGGGATATCATTGGATCTCCAGAAAGCCTTTATGTAAACTCCACAGCGACTAAAGCTTATTTTTCTGACTGGCAGGCCAAAGAGCTCTCAGTGATTGATATTGCAACTGGAGACCGTTCTGAAGTTTCTGGAGCAGGTCGTGGAATCGGCACAGCGATTGATAATCCTTATGGAATAATTTTTAATGCAGATGAGACGAAAGCCTACCAAGCAAATCGACCTTTTTCTGCGAATCCTTTTTTTCTCGAAATTGATATTGCCAGTGGAAATAGAACTTTGATTAGTTCCGATTCCTTGGGAACTGGTGATATCATCGAAGGGATTTATTCCATTTCGATTAGTAGTGATGGGAGCGAATTACTAGCTTTGGATAATATTGAAAAAGATTTGATAGCGATTGATATAGCAACTGGAAATAGAACTCCGGCAATTGACTTTTCTTATGGTACGGGACCTCGTTTGAGCTCCTCCTTTTATGCTTCTCGAAGAATTGCAGTAAATCCTGACAGCAGTATTGCCTATAACTTTGAGAGTTACGAGAGTATTTTAAAGGTTGATTTAGGCAGTGGAAACCGAAGCATTCTAGCGTCTAATTCGGTAGGAACTGGTCCAAGCTTTCGCTTAGTCTCTGGTATGGCTGTTAGTTCAGACGGAAATTTTATTTATGCAACGGATGGTGGGGATAATATAACTACTGCTGCGAATTCTTCTATTCTTCGAATAGATACTAGCACGGGAAACCGAACAAAAATATCGGGAGAGTCTACAGGATCAGGGCCTGACTTTTTCTTTCCTAGTTCAATTGTTTTGACAGCAGATAATTCAAAAGCATATGTTTCTGACGAATGGCAACACGCTCTCTACTCTATAAACCTGAGTACGGGGGCTCGTGCGATTGTATCGGATGACTCAACAGGCGCTGGTACTGGTCCAGCATTGAATAAACCGACTCAAATAGCATTGAATGCAGCTGAAACAAAAGCTTATGTAATCAATAGTAGCTCTGCGGAGCTTATTGAAATCGATCTAAGCACGGGAAATCGAAGTTTAATTTCAAGCTCGTCTTTAGGTAGCGGAACGAACTTTAATGTTCCAGCTTCATTGGTGTTAAACGAAGCGGAAGGAAAAGCCTACGTTGGAAATACTGGTATTGCTTATCATGGAGTAATTGAAGTGGATCTTAGTACGGGAGATAGAACTAAGTTAGATTTGGCCTCTGAAAAAAATGGTAGTGCAATATTGAATGTCGGGTACCTGAGTTATGGCTCCTCTAATGATAGCTTAATCGTTTTTGATTCTACTGCTAGTAGAATTTTGAAATTAAATTTAGAAGACAATTCCAGAATAATGTTATCTCACTAGTCTTTAGATTTTTTCTTCTCTAGAAATCCTTTAAACTCTCAAATTCTGATCACTAAAATTTGAGGCTCTTTTTTTGTAAATTGGTATAATAAGGTTTTCAGAGCAAAGTTTTTAAAAGAATAATAAGAACTGTGCTTACCAAATGTTTTTTATAAGTGAAATGTTGATTTTTATAGAGAAGGGTCCCTATGATAGTTAAATTATTTTTTAATCAAAATTAAGCTTACGCGGCTTTCAGCCTAGATTGCATCAAAGCCTGAGCATTATCATACAGATCTTTATGCTTTTCGCAAATGTCGTCGAAGTCAGACTTTGACAAAACATAGAGATCACAATAGCTGGAGCTGATCACATCTGCCGTTCTCGTCTGTTCGCCGAGAAGTGCCATCTCGCCAAAACATTGGCCTTTTTCTAGTTTCACGATTGATTGTTCATTGATAAAAATCTCAACACAGCCGTGATCCAACAAAAACATTTCAGCGCCCATTTGGCCGGTTTTAATGATATGACGATTTGGCTCAAAGAAGACTTGTTCTAGTTTTGCACAAACTTCATTTAGGCATTCTTCACTACAGTTTTTAAATAGTTCGATGCGTTTTAAAGGCATTTTTTTTATATGTAGTAAAACTTGTTTCTTTAGTCCACTTGGTAGTTCATTTAAAATTTGCTGCTCAAACTCATTGGCTTGCTTTCCTAATAAGTGGGTGTAGTAGTCTTTAATTTCTGATTGAACGGAAAGAGGGATTTCGTAGTGCTTCATAAACGACTTAAGGCTTTCCAATTTTTCTTTGGCTACTTCAGAACGTTTGTCTTTTTGAATTAAAAAAGAAGATACTTTGGCAATAACAGCACCATAAACCGCAACGCCCATTAACATTACCAGCATGGTATAGACTCGTCCCCAGTTGCTTTGAGGAGTGATGTCTCCATATCCAATTGTTGTTAGTGTGGTAATTGTCCAGTAGATGGATTTGTTGTAAGAGGTAAGTAGGTCAGGGGAGTTTGAAAAGCCCTCAATCAAAAACCAACCTAGGGATAAGATATGAATTGCTACCAAAAAAAATCCAAAGTTTTTTAGGTAAACTAACTTATTTTCTATAAGCGATATTTTTTTAAAGAAACTCACAATATAGTATCGGTTGTCAGAGACTTTGTGTTTACTAACTTAGGTCCAGAATCTTTTTGGTTATTTATTAGGAGAAGAAGCTTCTAAACTTTGTTTTCTGGACCTGTAGATTAAGAGCCTTTCAAGTTTTACATAGAAATGAAGATTTGCTTTAAAAGGCAATCTTCTAGTCCTAGAGGAAGTTCTTTGTTTTAATGTATTCAGAAAACAAAGAAAAGCTACAGGCTATTTAAAGTGGCTTCTCTAAGTTGAAGATGATTTAAGTTCGATTTATGAACCGACGCTATCGTCTTCTTGCATGATTCGCTTTAATTCATTGTCTATGGGCATTTTTTTGAACATTGGTACATTAGCACCGCCAGTGTTTCCAGTAGGCACAATCCCAATGGCTGAGCCCAAAATTCCCAAAGGCAATCGAATGATTTGGCCAATGATCTCTTTTATATTTCCACTAAAAATCCCGTGGCGAAGCATATGATAGTGCGAAATAGTGTGTAGACTCACATAGTTTTGACCGATCACATGGGCTCTTTCTAAATGCTTGAAAGATAATTCAAAGTCTTTCTTTGCCATTTTTTGCTTAGCAATCTCTATTTCTTTTTTAAATTGAGTTTCAATCTTTGAGTTCATTTTCTAACTTCCAAAATTAATTTATCGGCCAGTTTGTCAGGGAGGCTGCGAATAAGACGTATTAAATTTTTGTTTTTACTAATCATATATCGAGTTTTGGGCTTGCTTGCCAAACATGCCTGAAGAAGAACCTTGGTAACTTCTTCCACCGATACCGCTTCTTTTACAGCGGTATCAATCAGAGCTTTAAACTTTTCTATGGATTTACCATAAACCTCTTTGATACTTGGATCGTAGGCTTCGATCGCAGCCATACTTTCAATCATGGCTTTATCCCAGATTCTTGTTTTGATGGGACCGGGTTCTATTACAGCTACATGAATGCCTTGATCTTTAAGCTCACGCCTTAAAGAATCCGAGATAGCTTCAACAGCAAATTTACTAGCAGCATAGGTACCCATAAATGGCGAGGCCACAAGCCCACTGATACTACTTATGTTAATAATTCGGCCTTTGGCATTGCGAATTAAAGGCATTGTTTTTTTTGTTAAAGCGACAAGGCCAAAAACATTTACATCGAATAGCTTTCGCCAGACCTGCATCTCGCTAGCTTCGATAGGAGCACCAGTGGCAATTCCTGCATTGTTGATTAAGACATCAATTCTATCATGTTTTTCAGAGATAATTTTAAAACAAGCACTGATTTGTTCTTCTTTGGTGAGGTCGAGATAAATGGGGTAGATGTTCTCAGACAATTTATCTAAAATTTTGAAATCCGTTTCGTTGCGAACTCCAGCATAAACCACCCAAGACTTATTAGCTAATGCTTCAGCAATGCCTTTACCAATTCCTGAGGAACAACCGCTGATTAGTGCAATCTTTGACATAGTATCTCCTTAAACTAGTTTAAAGCTTACACAGAAATAATAGATAAAACAAACTTATATGATTTAAGTGAAGTCTTTCGTTTTATTTAAAACCAAGGATAGATAAAAAGGCTGAATCTCATTATGTCTAACTTAGGCTCTTAAAATTGAATAGTTTTTGAAATGAAGTTGCAGAGAGTTCTTCGGGGCTTCAAAATTTTCCCTAGATTTTATGTAAGTGTTCGCAGAGGTTTCAGAGCTCTGTCATTAACAGGCTTTACACAATTGAAAACTAAAGCGCCGACTACTTTTAATTTTTAGTGTTTCTGTGTTACCAAGTTATTGCTTAGCAGTTTTTCTACATAGCTTGCTCAATAATTCTCTTCGAGATTCTAAGATCGCAAAATCAATAGCTTCTCGCATATGATCTGGTAGGCCTGGCTTATAAACGGCTGGCATAAAATCAGGAACGGTCGCCATATGCCTGGCTTTGATCGCCGCACTATCTCGTTCATTCATTTCGAAAACATTTCCATCATCCATACTTCCGGCTTCACCCATATTATTCCACATATCTACTAGTACCCAGCCTCGATTTTTATCATAGATTATATTGTCTTCTCGAAAATCACCAATTTGATGGTACCTTGCTGTGGTTTTGGCAAAACTAATAAGGTCTTTTTCTACCTTTTCTAATTCTTCTTTACCTAGGCTTTTGCGAAACTCAGGCTTCATATAGTCAGAGTAATAAAAGGCTATATCAAGTTTCTCTTGGACAAGAAACTCAGAGTCGTGTGTTTCGGTAAAGTAGGATTTTGGCATTGGTATATTTGATTTTATTAATTCCAGATAAGCACTTTTATAAGTATAGAAACTATCCATCAAGGGTAGGTGATATCCAAACATAATACTTAAAGGAGCAAAAAGTTTCTTTTTAGATTGTCGAACTCGCAAAACTTTTCCATCGCCAATATCGAAAATGGCATTAAAAAAATCTCCTTTGCCGACCAAGCCATAGACTTTAAAACTTTGTCCCTTGCTAAAGCCAAGTACTAAGCTTTCAGTATTGCCTGATTCAAAATGGGAGATGATCTCTTGCATTTTACGATTGTAAGCATGGGCGTATCCGCCTTTTTCTTTAAAAAGCTGGTAATTATGATTTTGTGATTTAGCAGTTCCTGTTCCTAAAAAGAACAACACTAGGTATATAAATACCTTATTTCGCTTCCACATTTACTTCCCCAAGTAACAAAGATTTCCTAAAGCTCTTATAGCATAAGAAATTGTTATTCAAAGCGGCTTGTGTTTAATGTGGCGTTTTTTCACGAATTTAGCTATTAGTAAATGTTATTCATTTTCGGGGAAAGGTAGCTCTTCTAAAACTTTTTCTTTTAGTTGCTTCAGAATGCGAGCCTCTAGCTGGCGAGCTCGCTCTCTTGAAATTCCAAAGTGGTCGCCAATTTCTTGAAGAGTCTTTGGCTCGTCTTCCATGATTCTATGCTTTAAAATATAAAGCTCTTTTTCATTTAATTTGTCATGAATCTCTTCAATTTTGACAAGAATGAAATTTAAAATTTCTTGTTGCGCTAAGGCTTCGTCTTGAGCAGGAGTTTCTTCATCAGCATGAAGATCTAGCCAGTTTGTTTCAGAGTCGCCAACCGTTTTATCTAAGGATAAGTCGCCATGACGAATTCGTTGTTGCATTTGTTCAACGTCTTTAACACTGACTTCTAGTTTTTCGGCGAGTTGTTTTACATCAGGCTCTTTGCCCATCAATTCTAATTTACGCTCTTCTCTGCGAAGTTGGTGAAACAGTTTTTTTTGTTTGGCGTTGCTACCAATCCTTACCATTGACTGCTGTCGCATTAGGTATTCTTTGATATAACCACGAATCCACCAAACGGCATAGCTAATGAGTCTTACTCCACGATAAGGATTATACTCCCGAACCGCATGCATTAAGCCAACATTCCCTTCTTGAACGAGATCGATGAGTTTGCCACCAAACTTCGCGTATTCAGCAGCAATTTTCACTACAAAACGAAGATTACTTGTAACCAGTTTTTCGGCAGCTTCTTGATCATTGTCTTCACGAAATTTCACTGCAAGGTCGTATTCTTCTTCTTTAGTAAGAAGAGGGTAGCGATTAACTTCTTGCATATACTTCGTCATTGGGTTGGAGGCAGCAAGGCTTTTTTCGTTGCTAGAAGGAGACAGGGCTTTCAGTTCTTCTTGAATGTCTAAGAGTTCGTCTTCAGGAATGAAGTCTTCCTCCTCAAACTCCTCATCAAGTTCGGAATCATCAGAACTAAGATTCCACTCTTTGTCTAAGATATCATCGGCGAGAATGTCTTGAGCTTCCTCTTCATCCTCTTCGTCAAAAAGAATTTCGGCTTCTATTCCGTCTGTATCATTGTCCTCATCGTCCCATACGATTTCGGCCTCATATTCTTGAGACTTATCTTGATCGCTTTGGGGGGAGGACTTTTTTCGAGACATCGTTTAGCTTAAAACCTTTTCCAATCTAGATTTTAATTTTTCTTCGATTACACCTTTGAAGGGGCTAAGCATTAAGCCGATGTTGATGGAGAATTTTACTACAGAAGTATCCCCAGAAGAGATCACCTGCATATCAGCATCAAAACCTTTGCCTTTTGCACTTGCTTGCTTTTTATCGTCGTCCATCGAAAAACTATAGTTTCTGTCGATAGATTTTAGATCTTTGTTGTCATCAATAAGACCTTTAATTTTTGAATAGGTCTCTTCTGCATTTAAACTTGAGTTGTATTCTATATTTATTTTAGCCATAGAGGCCATTTTAATGCCTTTCGCCTTGCAAGTCCACAGCTTAAACGAATTGCAGGGATTACATAAGTCGCTAAAAACACATATGAATTAAGAAAAATGTTCATGCAGATTTAAAAAGCTAAAGTAAGAGTATATGATTTTTCAGCGCAAATGCTTCTACATAAAGCAAAAAAAGCTTTTTAAAAAAGTTAGCTTAGCTTCTATACCCATCTTTGTTTAGGAAGGCTTACTTTTTAAGGCAAAAGCCAGTTTTGCCTATCAGCAATTTCATTTTCCAAATGGCGTTTGCAAAGCTGGGGCAAACAAACTTCTTTTATGGCATTTCTGTGGATTTCGCTTGCTAGCATAGGTGAGCTGGGCTGCAAGATTAGCGAAGAGGAAACAATCTTGCTTAAAGCCAATTGTTTCACCACTTTAGGACTTATAAAATACACAGGAAAGCAGAATCATTTTTGACCAAATCCTAGGCTTGTGTCAGAATGGCCGCTATGAAAATACAGTCAGTTAGAGGAATGAATGATATTGGAATCGAAGATAGTCCACTTTGGCGCTATATCGAATCTCACGCCAAAAAAGTTTTTGATGCTTATGGATTTGTTGAGCTTAGGACACCTGTCCTAGAAAGCACCGCTTTATTCAAACGCGGGGTAGGGGAGGCGACCGATATCGTAGAAAAAGAGATGTACACCTTTGAAGATCGCAATGGCGAGTCTTTAAGTTTGCGTCCAGAGGGAACGGCCGCCACAGTTCGTGCGGTTTTAGAAAACTCCTGGTTAAGAGCGAATCCTGTTCTTAAATTATTTTACATCGCTCCGATGTTTCGTCATGAACGTCCACAAAAAGGTAGATACCGACAGTTTTATCAACTTGGCGTAGAAATGTTTGGTCCTGCTGGAGCCAGAGCTGATATTGAGGTTCTTGCTCTTCAGTATCTTCTTTTCAATAACCTTGGTTTGCAGGATGTGGAGCTTCGTCTTTCATCGGTAGGTTGTGAAACTTGTCGTCCTGAATACAAAAAAATGTTGGTTGAAATTTTAACGCCACAAAAAGATCATCTGTGTGAAGATTGCCAACGTCGCTTGGAAACCAACCCTATGCGAATTTTGGACTGTAAAGTGGAAGGCTGTAAGAAGATCGCTAAGAATTTACCAGCAATGGTAGATCACTTGTGTGAAATTTGTGAACCACACTTTAATGAAGTTCGTGACGGATTAGTGGCTTTGGAAATTCCTTTTAAAGTCGACCCAAGCATTGTTCGAGGCTTAGATTATTACAACCGCACCGCTTTTGAGTTTGTCTGTACTTCTGAGAAATTAGGAGCACAAGCGACGATCTCAGGTGGTGGACGTTATGATAAGTTGGTTGAAGATTTAGGCGGCCCAGCAACTCCTGCTGTTGGTTTTGCTGCGGGTATTGAGCGACTAACGATTTTACTAGAAGAAGTAAAAGATAAGTTAAAAACTTATGTTGATATTTGTTTTATTAATGCCGACGAAGCAGGAAAGGTAAAAACTCTTCAGCTATGTCAAATGCTTCGCTCTAGAGGTATTCGTGCCGAAATGGATTTGGACAATAAATCCTTTAAAGCACAGATGAAGCGAGCCAATAAATTGGAAGCACGATACGTAATGATTTTGGGGCAATCCGAGATAGATAACAATGTCGCAATTCTAAAAAATATGGAAACCGGGGAGCAAGAAGATATTCTTTTGACCCAAATTGAACAAGAATTAAAAGATCGTTTTCCGAAATCGGTAAACTTTAAATTATAAGAGGTGAAGTTTGAAATTTGTATCTGAGCAAAAAAGAACCCATACTTGCGGTGAGCTTCGTGCAGAAAATGATGGCCAAGAAGTTGTGTTGATGGGCTGGGTAGACACCCGTCGCGATCATGGTGGATTGGTGTTTTTAGATTTAAGAGACCGTTATGGACTGACTCAAGTAGTCCTAGATCCAAGTAAAGAAGCTACGAAATCTGCCAAAGACTTTCGTTCTGAGTATGTAATTGCTCTAAAGGGTGTAGTTCGTAAACGCCCTGATGGAATGGCAAATAAAAAATTAGATACAGGTGATATTGAGGTAGAAGCTGTCGAGTGTGCGATCTTATCAGCAGCAGAAACTCCACCAATTCAAGTGAACGATGAAAAAGTGTCTGAGAATATGCGTTTAAAGTATCGTTACTTAGACCTAAGATCCAATAAGCTACAAAAAAATTTCCAAACTCGTCACAAGCTTGTAACGACCATTCGAGCGGCTTTAAACGAGATGGATTTTTGGGAAATTGAAACTCCAATTCTTTATAAAAGTACGCCAGAGGGCGCACGAGATTATTTAGTTCCGTCTCGTGTTCACCCAGGTTCATTTTATGCTCTTCCTCAGAGTCCACAGACTTTAAAGCAGTTATTAATGGTTTCTGGTTACGATAAATACTATCAAATCGCTCGTTGTTTTCGTGACGAGGATTTACGTGCTGACCGTCAACCTGAGTTTACTCAACTCGATTTAGAGATGAGCTTTGTTGATGTTGATGACATCATAGCAGTGAACGAAAAGGTTTTGAGAAAGGTTTGGCAGACTGTTCGTGGCAGAGAGATTAGTGAGATCCCTCGCATGACATATGCAGACGCTATGAATCGCTACGGTTGTGATAAGCCGGATCTACGTTTTGGGATGGAGTTAAAAGACTTAAGTGAGCATTTAACTGGCTGTGGTTTTAAAGTATTTGAAGATGTAATTGCTCGTGAAGATGGAGCTGTGAAAGGGATCTTGCTAGAGGGAAAAGCTTCAGAAGTTAGCCGTGCAAAAATCGATAAATTGACAAAACTTTCTCAGAAATCTGGAGCTAGAGGACTGGTTTGGGTAAAATGGGAAGCGGATAAAATCTCAAGCCCTGTTGGAAAGTTTTTTGATGATGAAAAATTAAAGGGAATCATCTCGGCAATGGGCGGAAAAGAGGGTGATGTTGCGTTTATCGTTGCTGACACTTGGTCGACCACTTGTTCAGTGCTTTCTACATTAAGACTAAATCTCGGTAATGATTTTGACCTAATTGATCGTTCTCAAGATAAGTTTTTATGGGTAACAGATTTCCCATTATTAGACTTCTCACCAGAAGATGGTCGTTGGTATGCCATGCACCATCCGTTTACGATGGTTGGCGACGAATTTGTTGATGACCTTTTAAATCACAATGACGAAAACTTTGGAAAAATGACAGCCAAAGCCTATGACCTTGTTTGTAATGGTTATGAAATAGGTGGTGGAAGTATTCGTATCCATAATCCAAAAGTGCAAGAGGCGATGTTTAAAGCCCTTGGAATCTCTGAAGAAGAAGCGCAAGAGCGTTTTGGCTTTTTCGTTGAGGCACTTCGTTACGGAACTCCTCCGCATGGTGGAATAGCTTGGGGTATAGATCGTGTAAGTATGATTTTAACCAACACAGAAAGCATTCGTGATGTAATTGCATTTCCTAAGACGGCAAAGGCCTACGACCTAATGGCAGATGCTCCTAGTCAGGTGGACCGCGATCAGTTGTTTGAGCTTAGCATTCGAGTGCAAAAACAAGAGGATTAAAATCTGAGGGGCCAAGCCCCTCTTTTTTGTGGAGTGTTTCAATGGAAAATTCATCAATCAGTAATCTTGAATATCGTTTCGTAGAAAAATTCGATGACGAAATTTATAAGAGCTTAATGGATGAAAACCTTCACAATTCTCCTTATGTTCTTCCCGCTTTTGATTTGAATGGTCCTGGCGACTCCAGTTTTGTTCGCACGGGTAAAGAGTTGCGCTTAGCGGTTTTTGATTCAGATAAAATGATTGCTCTCTCGTGGGGACATGCCATTAGCTCGAAGCAGTTTCAAATGAATATTTCTTTAGTTGATCAGCAATATCGCAAACAGGGCATTTATCAAAAGATGCTCGAGTTGGTATTAGAGAATACCAAAGAGTTTGATGAAGTGGATTCCTTTCATCATATGTGGAATAACAATATCATTCGCTTAAAATTAAAAGCAGGTTTTCGTATCATTGGTTTTAATCAAAGCCATATTGTTGGGACTTGTTTGCGAATGCGATTTCATCATAATAAAGCAGTGGAACAGGCTTTTTTAAGCCGCGAAATACCCGCAAAATAAAGCTAAACCAGTTTCGATAAGCTGTATGTAAAGCTTCTTTTGCCGTACATTTTCCAGGATAAGTTTTCTAGGAACTCCCGATCTATAAATGTTATTAATACTATCAAAAGCACTCATTTATATAGATGGCAGTAATTCTTTCAAATTCCTATAATGTTTATCCAAAATCAAATTCGTTTTTGTTCTTAAGTACTTAGGCCTTATATTAGCCTTTCTTATCGGAGGGAATATGAGAAGGACTTTGGGCAGTCTTATATATAGCGCAATTATTAGCGTTCTTTTGGTTACAGCGGTTTTTGCCGATGAAAAAAAGTTTGATATCGATGTACAAGATTTTAAGCGGTATGAGTTACAATTCTCTGGGGAAGAGAATATTCAAAACGCGAGAAAGTTAATCGGTGAATTGACCGCAAAGTATGCCGTGGAGAGCGTGGATAAGTATTTGTTTGAAATTTTAAGTAAAAGTTTAAACAGCTTTTCTATTTCAGTTTCTTCTTTCCAGGCCATTTTATTGCACTTGATGCCACAAGATAGAGAGTTGGCGAAGACCAAAGAGCATTTCGTTAGAAATCTTAGAAATCAAATCCTAAACCCACAAAGAAACAAACTATTCTTAAATTATTCTCCAGAAACCTATGACAAGAATCAAACTTCATTAAAAAGGTTGAGAGGCTACGCGGCGATTCTTGTGGATAAGTTTGGAGAACGTTTTTATAAACAAGCCAATCAAGCCTACCATCAATTTATTAGTAGCCAGAATAAAAAGAATTTACCTGTGGTCTATCAAGAGAATCAGAAAAAAACTGAGGATCTTTGGAGTAAAAAAGATTTAAGAAAGCGCCTGCAGGACGCGAAAAAGGCGAATCAGAATAAAGTGGTTCAGGATCAAATTGATAAACTACTTATCACATTACGCGCCGATTTGATGGATCGTGAAAAGCAAAGACAAATTGAGGGTAAGAGCATTGAAATTTATGGAAGAGAGACAGAAACTAAGATTATTCTAGATTCTTTTATTATGCTAGATGGACCGATTCCTTTTGTAGTAGGGGAAGCCGGAAGTGGAAAAAGTGCCTTGATTCAAAATTTTGTTCAGACGCTTTTAGAGTCAAAGTATCCTAAGTTTAGCCAATATTTAACGGCTTTTTCAGACACTGGAGTTATGGAAGTTTCTGCACGTGACATATTATTGTTGGCACAGTTCTCCAATCCAATTGAAGTAATAAGAACTTGCCGAGATTATTTTGAGTCTATCAATAATGTGTTTACAAGGGACTTAAACGAAAAAGTGATTGTAGTTGTAAGTGATGCGCATTTATTACCTGAGCAAACTTTTTACCATATCAATCAAATTCAAAAACGCTCTGATCACGTCCGCTTCTTAATGCAAGGGGATGGAAAGAGAGTTAATCAGATATTTCAGGCTGAAGAGAGCTTGAAAGACAAATACAAAAAAATTAATATCTTAGAGTTAAAGGACGGAATTGTTTCTGATATTCTTTTAGAAAATTGGATCCCTAAATTCGAAGATTACTATTATTTAAAATTTTCACCCAAGGTGATAGACCTAATTGTTAAAAGTTCTTCCATCATGTACCCAGATTTGGGGCTTTTAAATTCTAGCATCCGTTTTGCTCAAGACGTTTCCTTATACGCTTACAATGACTTTGTTAGCTCTAAGATTAAGACCTCAGGGGATAGAACTGTAACTGTAGCGGATGTTTATAGAATCATCGAGCAAAAGCTTGGTTTACCTGTAAACCCTTTTGAAGCAAAAAAATTCATGCAATTTCAAAGAAATCTTGAAGATAAGCTCAATGAAGAAGTTTTAGGGCAACAGAGAATGGTTCACGATGTGGTACAGTTGTTTGGAGACTTACTTCAGGATCGAAAGAGAAACATTCGTGTTGGAATGCTTTTAGGGCCAACAGGTGTGGGGAAAACAGAGGTGGGAAATGCCATCGCTAAGTTTGCCCTTAAAAACAATCAAGCATTTTTAGAATTAGATGGAAATGCTTATAAAGACCCAACTAGCATGAACACTCTAACTGGTTCAGGAGAAGGATATGCTGGTAGTAAAAAAGGAGTTTTGGGAGAATTTCTACTCAATGAATCTCGCGGTGCTAGTACGGCAGTGATTCTAATCAATGAGTTTGAGAAAGCTCACGAAGACATAGCCACCAAACTGATGGAGTTTTTTGATAAAGGAAAACTTTCTCTAGGGGATGGTTCTGTTGCTGTTCCTAAAAAAGTTTTAGTTCTTCTTACTAGTAACAAGGCAGATGCTATGGTTTATCCAGAAGGTATAGACACTTGGTCTCAGTCGGAGTTAGAGAATCATATTCGATCCTTTGATAGTGATAAAATCAAAGAATTATTTACCAATTCCCAGGGGCCTAGCGACGGATTTGTTCTACATAATTCCATCACGAATCGAATTGATCGTTTTACATTAGCAATGCCAATCACAAAAGAGATTGCTCCAAAAATTGCTGACAAGCTCTTGTCTTATCACGTAAGGCAAGCTTTGGAGACTTACGGCTTGAAGGTAAGATTTACTGATGATGTGGTAAACAACCTTAGCTTAACCAATTACAATATGAAAGATGGTGCTAGACAAATCGTTAAACGCACCGAGATGTTCTTTAATAACGCGATGACAGAGGCTAGAAGTAACAAAGAATGGAATTTACAAGAAGGAAGTCAAATTAGATTAAAACTTTCCAAAGATGAAAAGTTCATAGAGATTTGGAATGGACGAAAAAAGTTGAAGCTTCCAGCGGAAGCAAAAGAGAACTTCAATCCTTACGAAGACTCTGAATTGTTGGAGAAACTTTACTCAATTGAAGAGCAGTTAAACAAAGCGGTCTTAAACCAGAAAGAAGCGAATCATTCCATCGCTCAGGCTGTTGCAGCTCATAAATTAAATCCAAATGCTGATAGTGCACTTAGTTTCTTTTTAGTAGGAACTTCTGGATCTGGTAAAACCGCTACAGGAAAAGCCTTGTCTGAAGTCTTATTCGGTTCGAAAGATCGTGTGACCTTAATTCCTTTAGGGGATATTGATGATATGTCAAAGTGGGGTAAGTTTTTTGGAGTTGAGCCAGAGTATCAAGGTGGAAAAGAAATTCGAGTATTTGAACAAGCTTTGATAAATTATCCCAATGGTGGAGTCGTGATTTTTGACGAAGCCTCAAATTTAGGTGGAAATGATCCAGCGAAAAAAGATGCGCTATTTAAAAAATTATACGCGATCACTGATGAAAAGGAGTGGCGCTCTCCAAACACCGGAAAAGTTTACGACCTAACAAAGCATATTTTTCTATTCACAGGAAATGATGGGCAAGAGTTGTTTTTTGGCAATACAACAGACGATATGCGTAAAGCCATTTATGAAGGTAACAAAAGCAAAGATAAACTTTTGGCCTTATTAAGTAGACGTGGAATTCCTGAGGCATTTTTAGGCCGAATGGCTGATGTGATTTTATCTCATCCTTTGATGAAAAAGGAAATTTTAAAAATCAGTGAGCTTTTAATTCAACCCGTCCTTGATCTATATAAGAAAAATGGCATGAAAGTTAAATTCACCGACGGATTTTTTGAACAATTTGGAGCTAGTTTTTTCAGAGCCACCAAAGGTGGTAGAAGTGTGAAAGATGTTGCTAACACTCGTTTGAAAGCCGTTATTGATCAAGGCCTATTAGATCTAATGCGACAAGGTTACAAAATGAAAGACCTTAACGCAACTATAGACCTAAGGGATAACTTACCGAAAGTGCCTTATCGACCAAGCACCGATTGGGAGCGAGAGGTTTCCTTTCATGTTGTGTTTAGTAAAGGTAAAAAAGAAGTTGGTCGTTTAAATGTTCCTGTTACCGAGTTTGCTCCACAAGTGAATCTACAAGGGAAGCGTTATGTGACTTCTACCGCTTTTCATGAAGCAGGCCATGCGGTTGTAAATGAACCAAAGGTTACGGGGCAAAGAGTTGGCTATATAACTGTAGTTGGTGCAGATCATTTTCTTGGTTATGTGCGTTGGGAAGAATTGAAACAATATTCTGGAAAATCATTAGATCGACAAACTATGATTCACAAAATAGCGGCACTTCGTGCGGGCGGCTTGGCGCAAAAGCTAGCCGGCTATAGTATCGATGGTGGCTGGTCTAATGATATGGAGAAAGTTTCTATGTATGTGTATGATGCACTTGTGAAATATAATTTGGACCCTCGCGTTCGTGGAATCAAATATGATGGCAATGGTAAATGGGATCCTACACCATCTCAAAGAGATCAGATTGCTAAAATTTCGCAAGAGTGGATCGATGAGGCGGATCGATTGGCGGTAAAAAAGCTCACGGAGAATTGGCATCTAGTAAGAAACATTGTTCGTACTCTTTTGGAGAAGGGAAACATTTCTGCTGACGAGCATATTGAGTTAATGGACAAAACAAATGCCGAGCTAAAAAGGCTTAAGGCATCAGGGGCCAATGTAACCGAATGGCGTCCACATTACTCTTTAAATAAAGATGCCTTCTACGAAACTCTGTTGATGAAAAAGAAGCAATACATGAGCGTTCAGCCAAAGTGTAGATTGAGCGCAAAATAAGGCCAAATTGGGGAGGGGAAGGCTTTTATGAGGAAAGGGAATTTTAATTTTATTTTTTATTTATGTATAGGAGTGCTTCTCGCTCCATTTGCTTTCGCTTCTTCAGATTATGAGGTTTATGAGAGCTATTTTCTTGGAGATAAGTACGAGAGACATATTTCAAAGAAAACTGGAAAATTGATCGCCTCATTTATTGAAGGTAAATCTCTGGATGAACCTTTGTTGATAAATTCTTATGAAGATCCTCAACTTCTTGAGTCCTATTTAAATTCTATGGCCGATAACTTTCGTTTGTTTGATTACAGTTTTTTTAATCATCCTCAGGCCGTTCGCATTACTAGCGTTAAAGGCTGGGTGAATTACCGTTTAAAATACCATCTTGAAAAAATACTAGAAGAGCATTTCGTCGATACTAGTCCTATGCAGTTAAGCGAAAGAGCTAAAATTGAAATTAAAAGAGTTGCCGACTCCATTCCACATACAGTTGTGAAAAATGTATTTTTGCACAGCTTGCTCGATAGAGTTTTTCGTCTAAACTTACAGTCACCAGCTTACTATTTTAGTGTCAGCAAATTTTTAAAAAGTATTGGCTACTCAAATAATCCAGCAGGATTCATCGGAGTTGGGCATTGCCAGATTTTACGTAGATCTTTGGCCGCGGTAAACTATTGTTTTGATGATAAGTCGATTCTCGAAAAGCATTTAGAATCTAATAATATTGAAGCAGAGATGTATTCAAGTTACATTTCTCGTGCTCGCGAGCGAAATATGTCAATTTTGGAAATTTTCGAATCAAGTTTGAAAGGCCTTGGACTTCAGATGAACCAAGTGATTTGCGAGGACTTTGATAGTCGTGTCTTTAGTACAGCACAAGCAGGACAACCCAAAAGTTTTTATTATCGAAGAATTTATAGTAACCAAGTCTATGCCGACTACTTTTTAGTGGACAAATATCTAGGCAAATTTTTGATGGGAAACACGGAAAACTTTAACACCCTTAAGGCTCATAGAGGTGGCTTTTATTCTAATCTAAAGCAGGCTGGTAAAAATATAGTACTTAGCATTAGCGGTGTTCAAGCACGCGAAGGTTTCACTAAGTGCGTTAAGGATGAGCTCGAATACTATCAAGAATTATAAGTTGGAGGACATCTTTCAGTGCGAAGCATTTAGCATAATCAGGCTAAATGCTTTACCATTCAGCCCTGAGAGTATGACATAAGTGCCCGGGATTTTTATCAAAGTAATCTTGGTGGTAATCCTCACCATCGTAAAAAACACTAGCTTCAGATACTTTGGTTGCCGCTTCTTTTGAAAAGGAGTTGGCTTGGTTAAACTCAGATAAAATTTGCTGAGAAACTTCCTTTTGTTTTTCATTCGTATAAAAAATCTCGCTTCGATATTGCGTTCCAACATCAACTCCTTGGCGATTGACTTGCGTTGGGTCGTGGAGTCTTAAAAAAATATCTAAAAGATCATAAGTTGAAATTTTTGAACTATCATAATCGACCAAGACAACTTCAGCATGCATGGTTTCACCAGTGCAAACCTGTTTGTAGGTAGGATTGTCAGAATGACCACCCATATAACCTACCTCAGTATTTATAACACCTTCTTGTTTTTTTAATATTGCTTCTACGCCCCAGAAACAACCAGCGCCTAGGTATATTTTTTCCGCACTCATGGATTTTCTCCTCAATTGATAGACTTTTTAGCAAATTTAAATGATGTAGGAAAGCAGTATTTCTACCGCTTTCGTATCCGTGAGTGTAGTTGGGCTCTTAAATATTACATTATTCTTCAGGAAGGATGTGCTTAAACATTTTAAGACTTGGCTGTTCTACATTAGCAAAAGATGCAGGGCTTCGCTGATCAGCATTATTTGAATTTTCAGAGTGAATTCTGTTTTGATAGATTAGTGCCACAAGTAAAATCAAAATAGCTAATCCAACGTTTTGCCTCGAAGGTTCCGATGTAGCTAAACTTTTTACTAGGTTATTTTTATTGGCTGGATTGTTTTTATTTACTTTCTTTTTTCCTTTGGACTTTGATTTCACTTTCCTGATCTCCCTCTGTATATTCCCTCGGTATTTCACTAATTTTCTTTAGCTAAAAGTCTAGCTTTTTTAGGACTTTAGTGGAGAAAGCATTAAAGCATATCAAGTTGAAACGTTTTATTCCGATACATAGAGTGTATGAGGAAAGGATGCCTCGTAGATACACTCACAGGAGGTGAGAACAATGGAAAAGATTAGTGGAATATTACCGGCTACTAGTCGTATTACAACAGTTGATCGTAGTGGTGAACATCCGGTTCGCTCAGGTCATGGTGCAAGCTTTGGCAGGCAAGTCAGTACATCTGAAGTTGTTCGCGCTAAACCAAAATTAACTCTTGGTGAAGCTCCAAAAGCCTATGAAAGGCTCTCAGAGAGAAAGCTAAAAGATCGCATGCATGCTCAAATCGTTAATCGAATGTCTAATGACTTCTTTGGAACGGCTCAAGAGGAATTGAAGCCTGTGGTTGCAACTGATTATGATTCGGCAATAAACCAAATAAAGACCGAAGAACCAAGTTATGAAGACTTGAGTGCAAAGATGATGAATGTAGTTGAGGAAAGAGATTATGGTATTCAGGATGAAGCCTACGGTCGATTTGCCAACGAAGTTGATCAACAACAAGAACAATTTGAGTCTTTTAATACTGTAGGCGAAAATTTTTCTCGCATTGCCTAAACTAAAATATCTGTTCATCGCCAAGCTTCAGGGCTTGGCGATTTTTATTTATTGAAACGACAATGAAAACTTGAGTAATAGTAGATATTTATAAAATTTAAAATTAACCTGAGAAGTGTTTTTTTTTGAGAATCTTGTTCTTTGAATTAAATATTTAGCTATAACCAACCGATTTTAGATCTTTAATTTGGAGGATCCAGCAATGGCTCTATTAAATAGATACCGTAGAAAAGGCGGCTTTGAACAACTTTTAAAACTCATTGAAACTTCCAATCCAGCGAAGAGAGATCAGTTATTAAATTTAATTGAACAAGAGGATCAAGGTTGGGCAGAGCTACTGAAGATGAAAGCTTTGAGCATTGAAAAAATTTTTTCGTGGCAGGATGTTTATCTAAAAGATATCGTTCATAATTTGAATCCACGAGTACTAGGGATTGCGCTGAAAGGAAAACCTGAAGCTGTTCAGGCGAAGGTAGAGGCTGTGGTTCCTAAAATCAAGTGGGATGAAATATCTGATTATACAAAACAAAATTTTTCAGCGGGTGAAATCTTTGCCGCAGAAACTCAGATTGTTCAGTCCACCAGAGAAATGAACGAAAATGGCTACATCCGTTTTGAGGATGTGGACCCTAGATTGGCTCTGAAAGCTGCTTAGTTAAAAAAAAGAATATCGAATGAGCCTAGGTGTTTCATCTAGGCTTTTTGTTTTTTTGAAACCAGTAGTTTTAAATATTGAATCTTATTGCTATTTAAAACTTGATTTGAGAATTAGCGATCCAATTGTTGTAAAATCAGTCCAAACTGCTCAAGGCTAACTATTTTCCAAATCCCTTGTAGCTTCCTAACTCCATTTTCCTTACCAACTACTATAATACTTTGAATCGACAAGAGAATTAATCGACGAATGGCCTCTAAGCTCCAATGAGGCGCACCTAGCTGAATTAGCATCTCTAGACGTAGGATGGCTTCTTGAGCATTGGAGGCGTGGAGAGAGGCAATAGAGCCTGAGTGGCCTGTGGCCATCGCCATTAACAAGTCTTTTGCTTCAGCCCCTCTAGCTTCTCCTAGAATTAGTCTATCTGGACGCATTCTTAAGCTCTGATGGATTAAATCTCCCAAACTGATGCTAGGTAGGTTTTCTGAGCTCTTTAGGCGCGCTAATAGTTTTACCGATAGTGGGTTAGGTACATAAAGTTCGTCGGTGTCCTCTAACAAAATACATCGATCTTCTACGCCAATATAATCTAAGCAAGAGTTCATGAACGAAGTTTTTCCAGAGCCAGTTGCTCCGACAACCAAAATGTTGTTTCTCTCTTCGATGCATTTTTGCAAAAGTTCCATTTGGTAGTCGCTACACCAGTCATAGTCTAAGAGTTTTTTAAAATTCCAGTGCTCATTAGGGTGACGCCGTAAACAGAGGCATGGAACTCCAGAAATAGATTCTTCTGTGATATGTGCTCGAAACTGTCCCCACTTTACGCAAACAAAGGGCTCTTGTTGGTCAATTTTACTACCAGTCTCATGACAGAGCCTTTGGATGAAATTTTTGTAAGTCATTGGTGATAAAAAATGATCATCCAATTGGTGCCAGCTACCAGCTTTTTCGTAAAAAATATCTTGGTGGTCATTGATAACAATTTCGTTGATTTCTGCATCTTCAATAATGTCAGCTAGGGGGCCAGTACCAAAATATTCTTCTTCGAGGCGTTCTTTGTGGTTTAGGTCTAAGCTTTCAGAAAATTTTAACAATCGATCCCTTAGTTCAGGAAATACATCTGTAGATCGATCTAAAAAAGATTTTTCTAGAAAAGGAATTTGTTGCACAAAGTTTTCGTTAATTTGGATCATATCAGTCATTGCTTTCTCCTACTTTATTTTGAGCGAATTGTTTGTTTGGGGCTGGTTTATAGATCATGATTAAGTGATGGTTTTCCATGCGAATTTGATTTTCTGCAAAAAGGTCTTTTATGAAGGGAATCCAATGAATGCCAAAGTTAGTCTGACTCGAATCGGTTTGCCCTAGGTTTTTAAAATTAAAAAGTATTTGTAATTCATCACCGACAACAAAATTGCCAGAATAGGTTTGTTTTTGGATGGCAGGAATTCCGTCAATGCTGTTTGCGCTATCAATGTTTGAGGCAGTAACTTTGAGCTGAATTTTTTCTGTTCGCCAATTTCTTTCTGTAGTTTGAACTTCAAGTATAAAGCCGTAAGCCTTCCAAGTGATTTGACTATTTCTTTCACCAACCAATTTAACTGGAATTTCACCTCCGGAGTGAAATTTTGATGTTTGTTTGTCTAATGTACTTAAGGCAATGGCTTGTAGGTGGGTGTACTTACCAGAGTTATAGAGCATATTTAGCTTTCCACTGATGCTTTCTTTGTCAAAGCCATTTGCTAAGTTATAGCTTGCTGAAGTGGGTAGTCCAATTCCGTATTGCTTTAACTCTGAATCCTTAACAGCGATAAGTTCAAAATAGTAGTTGCTCTCCGTATCAAGCTGAATGTCTTTTTGAATTTCAATGCCCAATCGAAAGCCAATTTTCTTCGCGATTTTTTCGTATTGGGGGGAGTAAAGTAAACGCGCATGTCTTTTATTGTTTAAGCTGATTTTTAAGTAATCTGTTTGATTGCTGTCTATGAGTTTATCTAATTCACTTTGACTTATGTCTTCGGAGACTCTTGCTTTCATTTGATAGGCCAATGCACAGTTTGGAATTTTTTTGCTAAAATCCAAAGAGCTAATTTTTTTCCAATCTGAAATTTTTAGTAGTTTTCCAGAAACCACAGGACAGTTTTCTATGACAGACAAATTTAGGCCAAAGTTATTCTTTAACTGCGATCTAAGCTCCATCAATCTTTGAAAACTTGCTTTAGATACGACATGATAGAAATTTGTATTTTGTCCAATGCTTAGTTTTGCTCTCCCAAGACTCGATGCTTTTAAAAGGAGTTTCCCATTGTTAAGGTCTTTTAGTTTTAAGACTTTAGAGTTGGATAGATAGACATCTAGTAAGTTAGGGTTATCGATGAGTCTGGATTCGCCAATGCTTAAATAGATGGTATCTGCTATGCAGATTGTTTGTCGAAAAAAGAAAATACTAAAAATAATTAAAAACCACTTCATATTGGCTTGGTGTTGCAAGCCAATGGCCACGCGATATTAACTTATTTACGATCTAATTTTCAAAAATCGGACTTAATCTTCCGGACTTTTCCGGTCTATCATTTTAGGCCTATGTTTTAATAAAATAATGACCACAAAAGATAAGGCTGTGTTTTGAGGCTGAAGTTTTTTTGATCAGAAGTTTGATAAGACATCTCGAATTGAGACTTTCAAACAAACTAGTCCGAAGTACAGCTTGGTCTATAACAAGCCAATTTAAAGGAAGAAATAACCACAGGAAACTCTCCTAAGGGCCTAAAAATAGAGCGGAATTTTTGAGTATAAAGCTATTTTCTAGCATACTATATAAATGAAAAAGCAATTTTGCTCTCGACCAATGTGTAGATCTTCTCAACCTGGGTCAAGCTCGGGAGCAAAGTGGTCGAAAAGACTAGTGAATAGACTCATTTCCTAGCTTAGGAGTATTGGAATGAAAGTGCTTTTTAAAAACATTCAAGGATTGATTTTTCTCTCGATCGTAGTTGCATTTAGTGTAAATGCAAACGCACAAATGTATGGGAATATGTGGGGAACCGGCTTTTCACCAGGTATGCAAGGTTGTATGGCTGAAACGGAAGCTTTTGATCGTTATGGGGACATTGATGAAGTAGAAGAGTATAATCATCTTCGAGCTGTTCTAGATCAAGCAAGGGATGAAAAAGATAAATTTAACGGGGCTACTGATGATGCCTTAGAGTTTTTAGAAGACTATGAAGAGCCTGCAAATGAAAATGCGGCGGAAAAAAGGTTTAAGAAATATTTAAACTTTCTAAAGGATCGTGGGAGTTCTTTGAAATATTCTTTTGATCCCAAAGTAGATGATGACGGGGATATTGAGGTTGACTTAAACTATAAAGCTAAGGCTCCAGAGTGTGATAGCTACGTACTTTCCTCACAGTTACGCATGGTTAATGAAATTATAGAAATGGCAGATACGAGTAAAAAATTGGAAACAATTACCGCTATTCAACAGCAGCCAGTATTTGGTTTAGGAGCTAAGTTTTCGGTAATTGCAAATGAATCTGATACTGCAAAGCTTGAAAGGTTTGATAACTGGGCAGGTCAATTGAGAGGCTTGTCTGAAGAGTATAACCAAGATGATTTGGCTGGATTGAAAAAACTATGTAAGGACGATGATAGTAGCGTCTTGATTGATAAGGATGAATTTTGTAGAGTAAAAAATTCTATTGTTTCAGGCACTAATTATGACAATTGTAAAGACGATGTCGAAGAATATTTTGAAAGCGTAGGTAAAGAAGAATCACTAGAGAACTTTATTGACGTTACAAAAAAAAGAATAGATCGTGCAAAAAAATATGCTAAACGGGCGATTGATGATGCAGAGATTGAAGGTGACTGGTGCGCTGATTGTGCATATTCAGGGTACCGTCAAAAAGAAGATAGAGACTCTCTATTAACCCGATCAATCATAGGTGCCGGTGCGGGTCTCCTTGGTCAGTACTTAGGTTTACGTGCCTATAAGTCGGTTCAAAACAATGCAATTGATATGGCTGCAAGAGCTGGTCATACATATACGCCAATCCCTAACTTTAACCTTTACTCGGGTTTAGGTTTAAGTGCGATTGGTACCATTAGCGGTTTAGTGAATGGTTCCTATATGTGTGGTGGTGGTGCAATGGGTTCCATGGGTGGTTTGACTGGCATGGGCGGTATGGGCTTCGGCGGTGTTTACGGAATGAACAACCCATACGCTATGCAAATGGCCATGATGGGACAAGGTGGAGCCTTTGGTTATCCGTTTGGTCAAAATATGATGAGCCCTATGGGTGGCATGTATTACGGTGGAATGGGACCATTCGGAGTTCAAACTCCATTTCACATGATGGGGCAAATGGGTGGAGCCATGGGGGCAGCTTTTGGTCCTTACGCAAGTATGTATGGTCCATATGCTCAAATGAGTCCAATGTTAGGCTTAGGAATTTCTGGAATGGCTGGAATGCCAGGTGCGAACCTTGGTTTAATGGGGGGGATGAATCCATATGGAATGTATTCTCCTTATGCAATGATGAGTCCTTTTGGGGGATTATCAGCATACGCCGGAATGGGTAGTATGGCTGGAAATCCTTGGAATATGATGACTCCAGGAATGTTTGGTTCAGGTAACGGTATTATGAGTTGTATACAAGCTCCATGTCAGGGAAATCTCTTTAATCCTTATGGAATGGGAGGTTTAGGTGGTCTTGGTGGACTCGGTGGTATTGGCGGCATTGGTGGAAACTCCCAACAATTGCAATTGCAAATGCAAATGTTGCAACAGCAACAGCAACAACAAATGGCATATTACCAACAACTTCAACAGCAAACTCAACAACGAATGCAAGCGGCACAGCAGTTGACGCAATTGCAAACTCAGATGGCGCAACTAAACCAACAGGCCGCACAACTTGCTTCTCAAGCCGGAATAGGTGGTGGTATCGGTGGCGGCATCGGTATTGGTGGAGGTTTTGGGATTCCTAGTATTTATGGTTCTGGAAGTCTTGGGATAGGCTTAGGACTTGGTGGATTAGGCGGTAGTCTTTACGGTGGTTTTTCTACCGGATGGCCATACACTGGATACGGTATTGGCCAAATTAGTCCAAATGTACCTAGTTCAATAGGATATGGTGGATCTCGCTAAACAATTTTGAACAGCAAAAGAATCAAAAAAGTGGTTACTCTGTGTAGACCACTTTTTTTGTGCGATTGTTATGTTGATAGATTAAGCCACTGGCGATGATACCTACGCCCCAAGCGATTTTATCCCAATGTTTCCACTTCGCTTTTGTTTTTTGTGTTTTTAGCTTTGGTAGTCTATAGGTTTTTTCAAATTTAGGCTCTGGAGCCGAAACTACTTTGTAGTCATTGTTTTTTAAAAATATCCCCGCCTTGTATTGAAAAGAACAGCTTTTATGGAATTGAATGCGAAAGCTCGTTTCTCGAAGACTTTGATCAAAGAGTTTCGGGGAGTTGCACGTACCAAAATCCAAATCCTTAACGGATATTTTAGTGCTTAACAGAGATTGAGTATTTCCAATATAAATAAACTCTTGTTGGCCTCTAGATAAAATCACTAATCGAATCGGTCCTTCTGGTAGCTTTAAATTGGCCCAATTTTTTAGGTCAATCCTTTGAGAGTTAATACTCACGTAATGAGGGGACTTAAAAAAATGCAACACAGGAAAGTCCATGGTTTTTAAACTTCGAGATTTCAGGTCTCTCATCGTCCTTTTAGCGAATGAGTTGGTATTTAGACTGCCTTCGTCATAAAACTTTTTTGCTTCATTTATGAAGAAATCTCTTTTCTCAGAGTACTGTTCGGCAAGACGAAGAAAGCTATAGGCAATACTTTGTCTTTGTACCTCTGGCCACTCATATTGATAAGCTTCCGCAACTACTTCTTTGAAATATCGAAAGCTTTTGTGAGAACTTTTTGATTGGTATAGTTTAACAGCCTCAATGAATTTTTGATTTAAGACTCTAGTTGGAGCACTAGTATTCAATCTTTGGACTTTGAAATGTTCGTAAGATTGATTTTCAGGTCCGATGCGTAACTCCATCGCATTGAGTGAATTGAAATAAAAAAGAATCAATAAAAGCCTAAACACAGCTACCTCCTATTCGCTGCTTATTATTCGCATGCGCTTTTGTTTTTTTGCAAGGGCAGTTCCTTTCTGGTCCGGATTTAGGACACTCACCCAAAATGGTCCAGCATGATTCATGATGGTTTCTGTCATGGATCTCTTGCACAGGATGGCGAAAAGATTAGGGTTTTTAGGTGCTCTTAATAATCTAACCTGATTTGCAACTTTTTTACTCTTTGGATTTTTTTCAGTTCCGCCAATGAATAGATCCACAACAGCAGAGTCCTCTATTAAGGCTTGGATGTTTTCAGCATTGGCAATATCAATAGGGACGAGATTGTATCCCGCAGGGATTAAAGTGTCATAACTTAATAGGGGACGGGAATGAGTACTGCTTTGACTATTAGTCTTTGTATTTTCTTGTAATTGGAAAAAACCAACAACAAGGCAGACAAATATTAATGCTGAAAAAAACATTATGCGAATTCGACTATGCTCTTCGCTATTGGTAAAAATAATTTGATTCATCTTTTGAATGCTTTCTTGGTGTTTCATAAAATCCTCTTATTTAAATTTTCTTTCCCAGGAAGGGAATCTATGTTGCTTCTTGTATTTATCTAGTTCGACCTCATAGACGATGCTAAATTTTTGCCATGCAAAGGCTAACAAAAATGCAATGAAACAAAATTCAATCATTATGCTTCCTTTTTGATTTTTGTGATCCATTGGTTCCTCCATTTTAAAATTTCTGTTTGGCAACGCCATTCTTGCTTTAATTGGATATTTCGTTTGTCGGAGTTCAATATGTCTTGCAGCTTTCTAAAAAGGACTTCATATTTAAAATCAAATGCTAAAGTAGAAGTACTCTTGTTTTTGATCCTGTATTCAGGAGATTTTCCGATGGCCATAGGGTTTTGAACTTTCTGAATGATTTGTGGCTGAGCGACTTTAAGCCTTAGGCTTTTAACAAACTTCAATGAATGTATCTTTTGCTTTAATTTTTGACTCAATAGCATACGCGAACTTAAACTTTTTCGCCATTTGGACTGCATGTTCGAGTGCAGGCTTTTTTGTTTGAGATATAGAGCTTCTCTGGCAGCTCTTAATGCAGCTTGGGCGTAGACATTTGTTGTTGTTCGAATGGATCTATTTAATTGCAGTAAAGTTTTATTTAGAATTCTTGCGCTTGGATTGTAGCTATCTTCTAGGTAGTTATAGAAATTACTTAATTTCGCTTGATAAATCAGACTCTGGTTCCAACACAAATGCTGCACCTCTTGTTTATCTTTAGAATGTTTTATTAAAAAGATACAAAGCATCTGTGATATAACAATCACGCTTATTAGTGGTAAGAGGTTGAGATGAATAAAGCCTGATTCAGAAAATTTCATAAGAGCCTACCGGTTTATAGTAAGTGGGAATTTTGGTCGCGCTTCTGTAAGTTAAATCTCTTTTCAGAAGGCTTGCGAACGGACTCTCTTTGTATTTGTCTTTTAGTCGAAGAACTATCTGTGTAAATGTCTTTCTATACTTGTAGCTATAGTTTTTATCCGTATAAATTTTGACTTCAAACCAAGGGGAAAGCCTGGATATTTTGTTTTTCAATGTTTGTTGGCAAGACTCTGTTGATTGAGTGCTTAGACAGACACTACTTTCGTAAACCCAAGTTTCATAACAAAGGTTTAAGCAAAGAATCAGACTGCCTAAACAAGATAGTGTAAGCAGTCCAAGTTGCACTAGGATTCCGATACAAGCCTCGATAATCATTATTGCTCTTTAGAGTCATTACCAGAATTTGCGCCTTTAAAAAAGCTTCCTAGGTCTTTACGGACCAAAAGCTCTCTGCCTATATTATCGCTAGAGTTTTTACGAGCATCTTTTCCCTGCATTACATCAGTGATTTGGGCAATTTTATGATTGATGTGTTTTCCAAGGTATCTGGTAGTGGCAATGGAGCCTATAGCGACGATGGAAACAATGATGATGTACTCGATTAAACCTTGTCCTGACTGGTCTTTTTTAAGTTTTTTGATTGGTTTCATTTAACTCTCTCCTTTGCTCACTCATGAGAGCAAGGAAAGAGCCAAATTAGAAACTAGGATTAGGCAGGGTTTAAGTCCGAGTCGGATTTTTTGGTCCGATTTTTGTTAAATGTGCTTTCATATTTTTTTAAATTTTCGTCGCTCCATATGGATTTGAGGTATTTGTCTCGTCCAGAGCCATTTCTATAGTACCAGTAGCGAATGGGGTTCTTTTTGTAGTAGTCTTGGTGGTATTCCTCGGCAGGGTAAAATGCCATGCTTTCACGGATCGGGGTGACGATGGGCTTTGGATAGATCTTTAGCTCATTTAATTTTTTCTTAAAAGCCTCGGCAATTTTTTTCTCTTCCGCATCATTATAAAAAATGGCACTTGTGTATTGATGTCCTCGATCTACGAATTGCCCACCAGAATCGGTTGGATTTATTTGTAGCCAAAAGACTTTTAGTAAATCATAAAAGCTAACTAGATCGTCATCATATTTAATCTCTACCACTTCAATGTGCTTAGTACTTCCACTGGCAACTTTCTTGTAGCTGGGCTTTACCAGATCACCTCCTGAAAAACCTGAAGTAACACTTTTCACACCTTTTATTTCTTCAAAAGGTTTTTCCATGCACCAGAAACATCCACCGGCTAGCACCAAGGATTTTTCGGCTGCGAAAGCTTGTGGAAGGCTTAGTAGACTTACAGCAAATAGATAGATAAGTTGTTTCATATTTAACCTCTGTATTAAAATGATACCTGTCTTTTTCAGTACCCCTTTAGACTAGATTAATCTCCTAGATTTCTAAAGCTTTCATGAATATATAAACAATTTTTAGATCTGGACCGATAAAACATAGGTGAATTAGCAAAGGGAGAAATCAATGCAGTTCTCTAAATGGGTGTCGAGGGCAACCAAAAAATTACAAAAAAAATTCTCTAAAAATTTAAAGTCGAAGACTCACAATAAAGTAGAGTCGAAAAAACTAGCTGCACCCACACCAATTTCATTACACAAAAACACCCAGGAAGAGCAATCCAAGGCCCAGAAAATAGCTTTGCAGGATTTTCGTTCGGCAGTTTCATTTAACAATGATTTTAGCAAAGAAACTGAAGATAAGATTTTAGACTTTGAAAAAAAGATTAATGGCATGGTTCAGCGAGGTGATGACATTGATTTAGGCTTGCAAACCTTGCAAATGCGAAGTGGAGATGTGCAGGGCTCTTATAGTGAAATGAGCCAAAACATTTTAAAGCTAAGCGAAACAAATCGTGAGCTAATAGAGATACAAAAAATCATCGAACAAGTTTTGGAGCACAGTAAGATGATTAGTCAAATTGCATTTAAAGCGCAGCTTCTTTCTTTTAATGCATCGATCGAAGCGGCCAGAGCAGGGGCAGCAGGTAGAGGTTTTAGCGTTGTTGCTCAAGAGGTGGGGAGTCTCGCGCAAATGAGTCAAGATGCAGCCAAAGAAATTTCCGAGAGTTTACATGAAAATAAATCGACCATTGATAATATTGTAAAACAAGTCGGAAAGAACATTGAAGCCACCAAAGAACTTGAAGGCAATGTGAGTAACTATTTCGTGAATTTAGTGGAAATGATGAAAGAGGTAAAGTCACAGTCTGAAATGATTAAAGAGGAAGGTGGAGTTTTGGAAGACCAGATGTCTAGTTTTTCAGGTGACCTTAGTTCGAAAATTTCAGAGCAAACTAAGATCATTGCTCGAGGCGTAGCTAAGCTCACTGGGATCGAAATAAAAGAGATGGACTCTGATAGTTTTGAAGCTGAAAACTCCAATTACATAGTAGTAAACCTTGGGCAACAAGCAGCTACGGATATTGCTGGCTTCGAGAATTCCTTGCATTTGGCATTGGGTCATGAGTTTGAGAATTGGTTACAAGGACAAGACAAGTCAGCTAACTATTTGTTTGCTTGTGAAGACGGGTCTAAGTCATTCCAGGCTTGTATGATTGCACAGGCTGCAGGTTTCAAGAATATCTATAATTTGCAAGGTGGTACAAATTCTCTAAAAGGAAGCCAGGGTTTTGGTGGAACTGATTTTGCTTCCGCTTTTTAGGAAGGAATTCAACCAACACTAGTGTATCTACGAACAAAAAGCTCCATAAAAATGGAGCTTTTTGTTTTACTTTTAGTTTTTAAAAAATCTTAGTGCTTAGCGGTTTTAGCACGGCTAGTTTTTTTACTAGCGTTTTTTGCAGCCATGCGAATAAGCTTTCTTTTAAGAAGAATTTTATCGATGATTACTTTTCCTTCTTTGCGAAGATCATTTTCAAAAATGAAACGGTAAAAAGATTCCACCTCAGGAATTCTGCGAAATTTTTTAAACGAGCTAGGTAAGGCATCTGTTACCGAGTTATCAGTATTTTTAGTGTTTTTCGTTTTAGTAGTTTTATCCGTTTGCATTTAATCTCCTCGACAAGGCCTAATATACATTTTTTACAAAAAATGGTCAATTGGCAAAGATTTCATGGGGTTAAGTACCTGAAATTACGCAATAATTTTGAAACTTCTGCAGTGGGCTGTCAAAGCTGTTTACAGTTTTTATCTTAGACTTAGGAAGTTCTCCAGTGTTTTCCGTTATTATAATTTCTACGGCTTTCATATTTGGAGTTTGTTTTTACTTGGTGAACTCTGCATTTAATCGGATTGCTTTGTTGAATCTGTTTCCCTTGATTAGCATTTGTATCTATTTTTTACTAGGGCAGGTGGCGACGGTTTTTTATTCGATGTTTTTTTCTACATTGGCTTATTTTGTGATTCGTTCTCCTCAATTCTTTGTCAAAACGAACCCTTTGGTAGAGCACATTATTTACTTTTCGACACTGTTTATAACTTTTGGCTTGATCTACTACATACGACTTCAAATCGTTCATTATGAGCGCAATGTCTATAATACCGAGGAAAATCTTAAACTTCAGGAGTTGACTAACACCCACAAACAGCAAATTTCTGTTTTAATTAAAAACATTCAGGAGGAAATGAGTCCAGAGTTTATGGATGATCTTCAGCAAAGGGATTTGAAATCCTATGAAGTTTTTCAGCGCTCTTTTCAAAGAATTGAAAATACTCTACAAGAAATTCATAAATTAGGCACTCGTTCAGAATTGAATAGCGTTGATAAGGTATACGATCTATGGCCAACAGAAAAATGATAGTAGATTTTCGAACTGAAGTTCTTGCGCAAAGTAGTGCCTTTATATTGCCAACGATTTTCGTAATATCATTCTTGATGACGATTGCTGATTTTTTCATGGACGATAAAAACTTGCTGAGAAACTTAGACCAGTACCTCTATATGTTTTTAAGTATCCTAGGTTTGTTAGAGTATTTAATTTTTCGCGAACTGCGGATGTTAAAATTTATTGTGTTCGTGTATCTTGGAGGCTCTCAAATTTACCGAATTCTGTCACAATCAGAAATAAGTACGATCAGCATGGCCTGGATTCCACCGAGTCTTTTGTTGATATCTTTTGTTTACAGCCTGCGATTTGCTATATCCTTTATCATCCTTTATAGCACAGTACCTATTTTAATTTTTTTAGGCATGTCAGGAAAAAGCTTGCCAAATTTGTTTATATTGGAGCCATATTCTTCAAGCAAAATTTTTGTTAGCTTGCTAGGTGCTCTTAGCGCAAGTCTTTGTTTTACTTATGTATTTGAGCTGTACCGTAGGAGAATCCAACTCGCCTTAAAGAAAAACTCCCGTTCAGAAACGGAAGAAAAGTTTTTTGCGACATTGAGTCACGAGATTAACAATCCGATTAACATTGCCACTTTAGCCCTGAATAGAAACTATCAAAATGCTGAAGATCCTAGGCGAGACCGAATATTAGAAAATTTGAATCAATTAGCACAGCGCTCAAAAGAGTTTGAAAGTTACAGAGAAAAGTTTAGACTTTAGTTACTGATAAACAATTCTCAAAATACAATGATTACTTTTAAGGGGTAAAGAGTTGAAAAGTGACGGCTTTCAAAGGGGGCGGTTTCAAACTTTTTTTGGCAACGAACTATTCATGTCAGAGAAATATAGAAATGTTTCCATCTTTTGTTTAGGGATTTTAATTTTTTTAATTAACTTGGTGATTGTTACTAATATCTACATCGAACGTTCTGAAATGGCTTATTGTATTTTGATGTTGATTACTTCTGCCGTAGTTTTTGCGAGCATTAGCTGTCGTAAAAAGTTTCCTGGCTGGTCGATTTTTTTCCTGAGTTTAGCTGTACTTGGTCCTATTAGTTTCTACACATTAAATTCAAGTTTTAGTTTTATTTCTTTGTTCAGTATTTTTCCTTTAGTTGGTGTATGCAGTTATTTTGTTTTAGGAAGACCTGCAGCTATTGTAGTTTCCTTGTATCTCATTGCTTTGGCCTATCATGCAAGCTTTTACTCCACGGAAATCCCTAGAGAAAACTTTTTGGTAGAAATCGGGATTTACTATTATGTGTTGGTTTTAACCTTTGGTACGGTTTTCTTTGTTAACTTACAAATTAAGTTTTACGAGAGTGCCTATTACAAAAAGCAGGTTTCGAGTAAATTAGAAAACCTCAGTAAAACCCACAAGGAACAGGTTGATTCTTTCGTTGACGAAATCAGAACTCAGCTTTCGGACTCCTACTTTCAAAGGTTTGCAGAGAGGAATCCAAAGGGATATGCAACTTTTTTGAGGGCCTTTGGTAGGATTGAAGCCGCTTTATCAGAAATTCACAGGCTTTCAGAGCGAGAAGAAATGCAGATTGACCGAAAAGTATATCGTTTATGGCAAAGGGATGAAGATTGAGTCAGTTTAGAAAAAAAATATTAAAACAGTGCTCCATTGTAATCCTACCATTTAGCTTGTTTATCTCGGTGTTCTTAATTTTTATTAATTGGAAATACACTCGAGGTCCTTCTTTTCTAGCGGCTGATCTCTATATGATTTTAGCCATTAGTGTGTACGGTTTGTTTGAGTACTTTAAGTATAAGAAATTTCGAAGTGTGTTGTTGTTAATTACCGTTTTTTTAGGTGTTTCCCAGTTGGTTCGTTTGATAGGTGTGGGAGACTTTAATTCAATCATGATTGCTTGGGTTCCTCCAACAATTGTTCTAGCATCCTTTTTGTACGGCATTCGGTACGCCATTATGTTTTTGGTTTTATATGTGTTCTTGCCACCAATCATTTGGGCAATGACACACTTTTCATTGGTTCCTGAGTTTATGAATTTTAGTCAGCCTCCTAAATTAAGTGTTCTTTTTAGTCTGACAGGAGCTATGTTGTTGAGTTTTGGTTATTCCTATGTTTTTGAAGGCTATCGCAAGTTAATTCAGGTAGCGATTAAAAAGAAATCCCAACAAGAAACCGAGGAACGTTTTTTTGCCACTTTAAGTCACGAAGTGAATAATCCCATAACCATCGCAATTTTAGCGATGAATAGAGATACTTTGGATGATGAAGACCCTATTAAAAATCAGATTATGGACAATTTAATGGAGCTTTCTAAGAGATCGCGATATTACGAGAAGCTCGATCAAGAAGGGCAATAGCTTTAACATAGCGTTTTGATTTTTGAGTCTATTATTTTTCTAATTAAATTAAAATTAGGAAGGCTCACAGTGTTAAACCTGTAGTTTCTGGTAAACTTGAGATACAAACTTGGCAGAGGCTTTATATGATTTTATTAGACGGAAAACGAATCGCAACAAAAATAAAAGATGAATTAAAGGCAGAAATTTCTTCTTTGTCACAAAAACCAAAATTGAGCGTAATTCTAGTTGGAGAAGATCCCGCCAGTCAGGTTTATGTTGGTCATAAAGAGAAGGCCTGTGCTCAAATCGGCATGGAAAGCGAAGTCATTCGTCTCTCAGCGTCTTCTAGTCAGGATGAGTTAGAGCAACTCATTGAAAAATTAAACTCTGACTCTAAAACCCATGCAATATTACTGCAGCTTCCTTTACCTAAACCTTTGGATGCATTTTCCGCCATTGAGAAAATTTCTCCAAGCAAAGATGCTGACTGTTTAACGGCATACAATCAGGGTTTGTTAGCTTTAGGTCGTCCATTGGTTAAGCCTTGCACTCCGGCCGGGGTAATTGAAATGTTAAAGGCTAAGGATATCGACATAGCGGGAAAAGAAGCTGTTGTAGTTGGTAGGTCTAATATTGTTGGTAAACCTATGGCGCAGTTATTATTGAATGAGAATGCTACGGTTACAATTTGTCATAGTAAAACAAAAGATCTAAAAGCTCATTGTTTGAAAGCCGATATTCTCGTTGCAGCAGCGGGAATTCCTCATTTGATCGATTCCTCTTTTATTAAAGAGGGTGCCTCTGTGGTGGATGTTGGCATTCATCGTCAAGAGGGAAAGCTAATCGGAGATGTGAATCCATTGGCTATGGACGAAAAGGCTTTCGCCCTTAGCCCGGTGCCAGGGGGAGTAGGGCCAATGACAATTGCGGGTCTTTTAAAAAACACTTTGCTTCTTTTTGAAGCAGGCAAGCTTAATTAGTGCTAAGTGTCTGCTGTTCATAGATTGACTTCCAAGCATTGAAACGCCAAATTGGGGCTTTTAGGAGGAACTATGTCTGAGGTTAAAAAAACTCCTCTTGCTGGCGAGCATGAAGCGGCCGGTGCAAGAATGGTAGATTTTGCTGGTTGGTATTTGCCAATTCAATATACAAATCTAAAAGATGAACATTTAAATGTACGATCAAACATTGGTCTTTTTGATGTTTCTCATATGGGAGAGGTATTTTTCCGAGGAGAAAACGCCTTAAAGAGCCTCCAGTATATGACAACAAATGATGTCAGTAAGTTGCAGGAAGGTAAGGCTCAGTATTCTTTGATTTTAAATGAAGAAGGTGGAGTTGTTGATGATATTATCATTTACTGCTTGAAGGAAAATCAAGAGTATATGGTTTGTGTTAATGCAGCCAATTCTGACAAAGACTTTGCTTGGTTTGAGAAACACAATCAAGGTGCTGAGTTAAAAAATGAAAGTGCCGATTGGTCGCAAATAGCTGTGCAGGGTAAGAAATCTCCTGAGCTTTTAGCGAAAATCTTTTCAGCGACTGTGAAAGATGTAGCTTCCTTTTCCTTTGCCACAGAAAACTTTGACGGCGAAGAATGCATAGTCGCAAGAACTGGTTACACTGGTGAGGATGGTTACGAAATCTTTTGTCCAAACGCTGTTGCTGTTAAACTATGGCGTGAGTTGTTAAATAAAGGCGCAGACTTTGGCGTGATGCCAATTGGCTTGGGTGCTCGTGATACCTTAAGAACTGAAATGAAGTATAGCCTTTATGGCCATGAAATCACGGATGAGACTAATCCTTTTGAGGCAGCACTGGGATGGGTTGTAAAACCTGCTAAGGGTGATTTTATTGGTAAGGATGCGGCTGTAAATTATAAAGAATCTGGATTAAAAAGAAAGTTAATTGGCTTTAGCATTGAAGACCGTGGAATTCCAAGAGATGGATACAAGGTTTTTTCTGCGGATGGTCAAGAAATTGGATATGTAACTAGTGGAACACAAAGCCCAAGTCTTGCCAAAGGCATTGGAATTGCGTATGTTTCGCTAGGATTTGAAAAGATAGGCCAAGAAATTTTTGTTGATATAAGAGGCAGAAAAGCCAAGGCTGTTGTGACTAAAACGCCATTTGTAGACCCTAAAGGAGCATAGAGATGAAAGTAATACCTGAAGAATTTTATTATACAAAAGATCATGAGTGGGCTTTGGTAGATGAAAACATTGTAACCGTAGGTATCACGACTTATGCGCAAGAAAGCTTAGGCGAAGTAGTGTATGTTGAAATTCCTGAAGCAGGATCAAAAGTAGTTCAAAACCAAACTTTTGGTGTTGTAGAGAGTGTAAAAGCAGTAAGTGATTTATACGCTCCAGTTTCAGGAACATTAATCGAAGTAAATGAAATGCTAATCGATAATCCAGGTCCTGTTAACGATTCTCCGATGGAAGACGGTTGGTTGATCCGTATTGAAATGGATAACGAAAAAGAATTGATGGAGTTAATGAAAGCTCCTGACTACAGAAAGATCATTGATAAGAAGTAGTTAGTTCTTACGAAAAGATAGAAAGCCTCTACATTTGACTGTGGAGGTTTTTTTTTGCCAAGCCCTCTAAACTTTGTGTTTCTGTTGCTAGGAGGGTTTAAACGAGAGGGAAGAAGCTGCTTTTTCAAGGCTAATCCTTGAGTTTTTGACTAGGCTAACTGTAAACTAAAAGAGTGGGGGGAATTGGATGAAAGCTTTCTTAAAAGACATTTGGAAAACTAGTTTACTACATCGTTTTTGGTGTTTTTTAATTCTCCTCTATAACTTTATTTGGCCAATTTTATTGCTCAACTTGTGGCAAGCAAAGCTGGTCGCATCTGTTTTTGTTTTAGTGTTCGTGAGCCAGTTAATAATCCACAAAAAATATGGCTACAAAAGAATAATGGCAATGGCTCATATGTTTTGGTTACCTATGATGGTTTATTTGTTGCGAAATACCATTACCATTGAAATGAGTCCGCTTGAGATAGCCTGGGTTTATGGAATGATTATCGTCAATATTGTTAGTCTGATTTTAGATTTTAAAGAGTTAAAGCTATGGTTTTCAGGCGATAAGGATAGTAGCTTTGGCCGCCCTAAAAATGCTTAAACTTAGTACTCTTTAAATACAAATTTCAATCTCAAGAAAACTGAAGCAAGTCTGTCGCCTCTGTAAGTATCTGAAAACAAAGGTTTTTTTCTTTCTTTTTAAAACACTTAAAAGTATCTCTAAAATAAGCCAAAAGCATTCTTCTAAAAAACAACTTTCTTCTTGCCAATCCCCCCATCATCGAATAAAACCTCTATTCCACGTGCCCTAGTGGTGGAATTGGCAGACACGCTAGACTTAGGATCTAGTGCCGAAAGGCGTGGGGGTTCGACTCCCTCCTGGGGCACCATTTGTCAAACTATTCGAACCGTTAAGGTTAAAAAAGTTTGAATTTTTAAAAAAGCCGGCTCTACGGCTCTAC